>NZ_JACHDC010000035.1:0-67306 GCF_014200875.1 Paraburkholderia sp. HC6.4b | reverse complement strand
TTTGGCACTCTGATGCCGTCGGGTATAGCGAGGGCTCCGCCGTTCCTACTGCCTCTCCTATCCGACGCGGGAGGGAGGCGTCCATACCATCTCCTGTGCACGGCGTCTTCAAAGGGAAAATGCGGCCCTCCCACGCAGCAGCGTGGAAAGGCCGCATTGAGCCGGCTTCGTTCCGTCTTTGTATGAACCATTCAACCGGGAATGTTGGTCGGTGCCGTTGCGCGCGCGCGTTATTCAGCCAACTTGCGCATCTCGGCGATGAGGTCGGATTTGCCTTCGAAGCCGATGCCGGGCAGCTCCGGCATCGTGATGTATCCGTTATCGACACGAACGCCGTCGGGGAAGCCGCCGTATGGCTGGAACAGGTCCGGGTACGATTCGTTGCCGCCAAGTCCGAGGCCCGCCGCGATGTTCAGCGACATCTGGTGCCCGCCGTGGGGAATACAACGGCTGCGCGACCAGCCATGCTGATGCAGCATGTCGAGCGTTCGCAGATATTCAACGAGCCCATAGCTCAACGCGCAATCGAATTGCAGCCAGTCGCGATCGGGGCGCATGCCGCCGTAGCGGATCAGGTTGCGAGCATCCTGCATCGAGAACAGGTTTTCGCCAGTTGCCATCGGCTTGTCATAGTAGTTGCGCAGCGTCGCCTGCAACTCGAAGTCGAGCGGGTCGCCCGCCTCTTCGTACCAGAACAGGTCGTACTGCGACAGGGCCTTCGCATACCTGATCGCCGTATCGAGGTCGAAGCGGCCATTGGCATCGACCGCGAGCTTCTGGCCGTCCTGCAGCACGCTGAGGATCGAGTCGATGCGTCGCAGGTCTTCGTCGAGCGAGGCACCGCCGATTTTCTTCTTCACGACCGTGTAGCCCCGGTCGATGTAGCTGCGCATCTCATCCTTGAGCTTTTCGTGGTCCTGGCCCGGATAGTAGTAGCCGCCCGCCGCATAGACGAAGATCTTGCGGTTGGCCTCGCCATTGCCGTACCGTTGCGCGAGGAGCTGAAACAGCGGTTTGCCCGCGATTTTCGCCACCGCGTCCCAGACGGCCATGTCGATCGTGCCGATGGCGACGGACCGCTCACCGTGGCCACCGGGCTTCTCGTTGATGAACATCGTCGCCCAGATCTTGTGGGGGTCGAGGTTGTCGCCGGAGTCGTCGACCAGCGAGGCAGGGGCGGCCTCGAGCAGGCGCGGGATGAAGCGCTCGCGCATCAGCTTGCCCTGGCCGTAACGGCCGTTCGAGTTGAAGCCGTAGCCGATCACCGGCTTGCCGTCGCGAATGACGTCCGTGACGACCGCGACGAGACTCAAGGTCATTTTGCTGAAGTCGATATAGGCGTTCCGGATCGGGGAACTGATCGGAACGGTTTTTTCGCGGATTTCAACGATTCTCACGCCACTGTCTCCAGAGATTTGAACAGTTATTGAGCCACACCGGCTTCAATGTGGTGAATAGCTTAGCCGCGAAAGAGCTTGCTAGAATTCACTTACGTTCACTACATATTTCACCAAAAGTGAGTACTGCCCCCGCATCCGACTTTGAGTTCTTCATTCTCCTGGCGAAACTCAGGAGCATGTCCGGCGCCGCCCGGGCGCTCGATCTGAGTCCGCCAGCGGCGACCAAGCGGCTGGGGATCATCGAGCAGCGGCTCGGCGCGCGTCTGGTCAACCGGACCACGCGCAGCGTTAGCCTGACGCCCGAGGGCGAGACCTATCTGCGCTACGCGTCCCGGATCGTCGGGCAGGTCCGCGAGATGGAGGAGGCCATATCCGGCGCCGGACGCGATCCGCATGGGCCGTTGCGCATCAACGCGACGCTCGGTTTTGGCAGGACGACCATCGCGCCGCTCGTCTCTGACTTCGCAAAGCGTTTTCCGAATGTCGAAGTTCAGTTCGAGGTGACAGACCGGCCGGTCGATCTCGTCGAAGGGGCCTTCGACATGGCGATACGGTTCGGCGAGCTACCCGACAGTCGCCTGAGCGCGAGGCGCATCATGAGCAATCGCCGCTTTCTTTGCGCGTCCCCGAAATATCTGGAACGTTTTGGAACGCCCGAGCGGGTGGAGGACCTGCACCAGCATCGCTGCATCATTCATCGGCAGAACGATGACGCTTATGGCGTGTGGCGCTACATCGTGAACGACCACATCGAGGCGATCAAGGTGAAAGGCGCGCTATCGAGCAATGACGGCGACATTGTCCTTCGGTGGGCGCTCGACGGTCATGGGATTCTGATTCGCTCTGAATGGGATCTGGCCAAGTATGTACAGAGCGGGCGCCTTAAGCTGGTGCTGCCGAATACCGTGCTGCCGTCCGCGGACCTGTTCGTCTATTACCCCAGGCAGCGCAATCAGACCGCGCGGGCACGCGCCTTCATCGACTTCCTCGTCGATCATTTTCACGCACCGTTCACACCGGTCGACGCCACCGTCGAAGTTCCGGAAAGGAAGAAGTGGGTCTCGCGAAAGTGACGTTCATGTCGCGAGGACAGCGCTCGTGAAAAACCGCCGCAAGAATGGCGACCATTACTGGGTATGCGCGAACGTCACACCGGTGATTGAAAGCGGCAAGACCGTCGGCTATCTGAGCGTTCGTACCAAGCCTTCGCGCGACGAAGTGAAGCTTGAAGCGTGAGTCGTCGCTTACGGTCGCTCGATGATCGTTCCCTTTCGGGGCGGAGCGCTCGGATCGTAATGGAGGTCTGGCGCATCACCGCCGGATTTTTTTCCAGCGGCTCGATCTTTGCAGTCAACCTAGTTCGAACGAACTCACCCCGAACACGCGTTGCACGGGAATGGCCGGCGGGGCGCGAGTGTACATTCGCGCCGTTTCGAACGCGCTAACCATGCCGTAGCGTTCAGCGAGCGCTACGGCGGCCGCGTTGACCTCCGGGACGTCGAACGCGATGACTTCGCCTGCGACGCTCGCGACCAGTCCGTCGAACAGATCGTTGGCGATCCGTGCGTCGTCGGCAAAGAGCGGACCGATCTTGTAGCCGGTCCCGCAACGGCGCAGCACGCCGTACCCCCTTATCTGAGCGTTGCGCACATCCGCCAGGGCCAGCGCCTGTGGCTGCGCGATCCAGTCCGCCAGGAAGCGGGGACGGGCGGTCGAAAAACATGCGCTGTCGTAGGCAACCAGTTGCGCGAACGGTACCTCCCGCGCGTTCGTCAGGTTTGGCGTCGACGCCGCTTGCACGACGCCCTGGAAGCGGATGTTGCGATAGGCGAACTGGAAGCCGGATTTTTTATAGTTCTGCTGCTGGGCAACGACACCATCGAGGCCGATCGTACGATCTCCCAGATAGCGCATCGCGTGCTGCCAGGTGCGCAGACCGAAACCCCTGGCGCGAAACGCCGGCTTGACGATATAGAGGCCAATGAAACCGAAGCGCTCATCGTAGGCGACTGCCGAGATACATGCCACCGGCTTTCCGCGCCAGGTACCGACGAAAAAGCCATTGGGGTCCGCATTCCAGAAGCACCTCGCGTCGTCGAGGCCCGGATTCCACCCCTCTGCCGCGGCCCATTCGACCGCCAGATAGACCTCGCGGAACGACATGTTGCGCACAAGGAAATCGTCACGATCATCCATGATCAAATGCATCAACGTGATTGGCTACAACGTCTACGCAGGTGTGAAGACGACAGCGCCCTGCTCGGCAACTTGCGCGAAGGTCCGAGCGAAGCGGTAGGCCTGTCCTTCAATGACCAATTGGTTGAATCCTGACCGCGTGGTCTCCAGAAGCGCGCGGACCAGCTTGTTCGGAATGGCCGCGCAGCTTGTCCAGTCCGCGTCTGGCTCGCCAGGATCACCAAGGTAGACTTCGCAATTTTCGCCTTGAGAGAGCACAAAAATCAGGCTCTTCCCTTTGTCTAGCGAAAGCTCCAGGTACTCTGAAAGCGTAGATGCGGGGTCACGAGAGGAAGAGTTCATAAGTGGCCTTTTGTGGGTCGGGCGTGGCATCCAAATAGGTAACAAGACATGGCACACCTCGAAGACGATCAGACCGGCAACTGGCCGGGCGCACCATCCAGAATGCGAAGCTTGTCGTCGATGTCGGGAAGCTGATGGCCAGCCGCGCGAAGCTCGTTGACAAGCCGATGCGCAGTTGCACAACACTGCGCAAGCGTCTCATGCAGTCGCGGTTCGCCCCGCAAACCGGTCACCACCTTTTCCAGCTCGGAGGGGGGCTCGCTTAGCAGGGCGGGAACCACCTCTTCCGCCGGGATCAGCGACCCGTGGCTCAAAAGCTGGGCCGTCCACTCGCATCCATACAGCAGCGTCCGTCGCTCAGCCCGTTTCGCTTCTTCCTGCTCCAGAGTCGCGAGACTGTGCCGGTTCTTGTGAATCGAAGCGCGCCAGGTCGCAAGTATGTCGGCGCGCAACGCTGCAATTGCGTTGCCGAGCGACGTGCTCTGACCGCCAACGACGAGCCGGCGTTCGTCGAGCCTGTCGACGTGGTCCCGGTATCCTTCGAGGAAGGGCTGCCAGTTCAAGGGCAATTCGGTCGTCTCGGAGAACGACCGGCTAGTCTCGTTGAGCTCGGTCCTGATGTCCTCGATGGCCCGAGCGTCGGCGAGCCGTGCCTCATAGACCTCGTGAGCCGTCACCATCTGGCGATGAAGGGCGAAAAGGGGATTCTTGTGGCGGCGTTGCAGGTGTCGCTCGGCGGCGCCGGGATGAGCGCTCCATTTCCAGTTGGGCAGCGATTTCGCGTCGAAGTCGACCGCGTCTATCATGGGCCGGAATACCGCCAGCCCCTCTTCGGTTGCATGCTCAAAACAGTCGGCCAGTTTGAAGTCGTTGCCTTGCAGGTCGGTGCCTTCGTTCCCGGCATAAGGCGAGTCCGGCGCGAGCCGGAGGAAGGCAGTAGCGAGGAAAAACTCCATGGGTAGCTCGACGGACAGACCCTCCAGTCGGAAGGTGCGCTGTTGAGCGGAAAGATCCTCGACAGAATGCGCGAGGCGGTTTTCGAGGTCGAGGAGCGAGTCGATCTTGTCGCCGGACGACGGTTGCATCGCGTCGGCGAGCAGGCACAAAGACTCACGCACCATTTTTGCCGCGATCGTGCCGTGCTTCTCGGCGAAAAGCCACAACCAGAGGGCAAGCTGATACCCCCGGACTCCGTTTCGCGCGAGCGTTTCGACTTCGGGCGCAAAAGTAATTCCAGGCGCGGCCCAGTTCGCAAACGGTGGCGAGTCGCTGCCCAGGTACATATCCAGAAGCTGCTTCAACGACTCATGCGTGCCGCTCGGCCAGCTTCGCGTCTCGTCGTACCGCTTCTCGGTCTTCCAAAGTTTCCAGGCCATCGTGAACCTCGCAAGAGTGTGCGGGATGCGGCTTGGTGAAGATACTTGCACACTCGGTCGGGGGCGTAAACCGGCGGTTGACCTTGTTGACCCGGAGAGGTTGCCGCGGTGCGATTGGGGTTTAAAGCGGGTCAAAACGCTATGAGGATCAATCGGCTTTTGGTCGATCGGTGCCGCCATAAGTCAGGCTTTCTCGGCCTGCTCGATCCTGGACTGGCGCGACTCGGAAACGGCGTCTGGGCGCATTCGAATCCCGCGGCTCGTGGTCGGTCGAGGTTTCGCTCACGCGCGGTTAGTACTAGGCTAGAAGCCGGATCGACGAAGACCGGCTGACGCGCGAACCATCCACGGTCGCGTTGGCCCGTGTTCGACGTGTTTTCATCGGCGTGTTGCCGCAATGGAGCGAGGTCCACCATGCAATTGTCCGCCGTCAAGGTCGTCAAGCCCGAAGCGACCAACTTCATTCTCGGGCAAAGCCACTTCATCAAATCTGTCGAGGATATTCACGAAGCGATGGTCGGCACGGTGCCCGGCATCAAGTTCGGTCTCGCGTTTTGCGAGGCTTCCGGCAAGCGCCTCGTGCGGCGCTCCGGCACCGACGAAAGCCTCGTCGAGATGGCATGCCAGAACGCAACCAACGTCGGCGCGGGCCATAGCTTCTTCGTGTTTCTGGGCGACGGTTTTTTCCCCGTCAACGTGCTGAACACGATCAAGGCCGTGCCGGAGGTCTGCCGCATCTTCTGCGCAACGGCGAATCCCGTCGAAGTGCTGATCGCTGAAACAGATCAGGGGCGAGGCATCGTCGGCGTGGTCGATGGTTTTTCGCCTGTCGGCACGGAAAGCGCGGAAGACATTCAATGGCGCAAGGATCTTTTGCGCACGATAGGCTACAAGCTGTAGCGGCTGCGCGTTCACCCGCTTCACGCGCGCCGCCACGCCTGCCGAAATCCTATGGAACGACAACGACGCCTGATTCCGGGCACGCTGTGGCCCGCCATTGTGCGACAGACCGGACATGCGCTGAGCTGCGGCGCGCTGCGACCGATCGACACGCAACAGTCCATGATCGACAGCGGCGGCATCCGCTTTCTCGTGCGTCAGGTGTCGAGCCTGACGCGCAAGGAACAGCAACGCGAGCAAGCGCGAAAACTGCAGACGGCAAAGCACCCTCAGGCGAACCCATTTCTTCCCTATGAGCCGGATCTGTTCGTCGCCGACATCTCCGATACTCACCTCGCGTTGCTGAACAAGTTCAACGTGATCGATCATCATCTGCTGATCGTCACGCGCGAATTCGAACCGCAGGAAGCGCTGCTCGATCTTGCCGATTTCGAAGCGCTGCTCGCGTGCATGGCCGAATTCGACGGCATCGGCTTTTACAACGCCGGCACGCAGGCGGGCGCGAGCCAGCCGCACAAGCACCTGCAGATCGTGCCGCTGCCGCTCGGGGAAGC
This sequence comes from Paraburkholderia sp. HC6.4b, assembly GCF_014200875.1. Classification (NCBI taxonomy): domain Bacteria; kingdom Pseudomonadati; phylum Pseudomonadota; class Betaproteobacteria; order Burkholderiales; family Burkholderiaceae; genus Paraburkholderia; species Paraburkholderia sp. HC6.4b. Next base: position 60,538 of record NZ_JACHDC010000035.1, on the reverse strand, counting down.
CGATCCGTCCGTGCCTGTCGAGCCCTTGCTCGGTGCGGAGAACGGCATGCCGGATCTGCCGTTTCGGCATGCGTTCGCACGCTTTCACGCCGATGATCTGGCTCGCGCGGATGCGCCGAAGCTGGCGCTTTCACGCTATCGCACGCTGCTCGAAGCGGCGGATATCGGCGCGCTCGAAATCGACCGTGCCTGCTGTCATGCGACGCCCTACAATCTGCTGGTCACGCGGCGCTGGATGTTGCTGGTGCCGAGATCGCAAGAGCGAGTCGAAGGCGTGTCGGTCAACGCACTCGGCTTTGCGGGTTCGCTGTTCGTGCGCGATGCGGCTCAACTGGATGTGATCGAAAGGCTCGGCCCGATGACGGTATTGGAACGCGTCGCGCTGCCTGCGAATACATAGCGGCCGCGCAACCCGATCGCGCAGCAGACTCACGCGACGAACTCAAGCTCGGTCCGACTGCAAATACCTGTGCGCGAAAGCAATCGCCATGCTGCCCTCGCCGACGGCCGAAGCGACGCGCTTCACAGGGCTCAGTCTCACGTCTCCGCACGCGAACACGCCAGCCACGCTCGATTCGAGCAGATAAGGATCGCGCTGATGCGACCAGCGTCCGGCCTTGACGACGTCATCGCCGGTCAGAACGTAGCCGCGCACATCGCGCGCGATTTCGGGCGGCAGCCACTCCGTCTGCGCATCCGCTCCGATGAAGACGAACAGCCCGCCGCAGTCGTGTCGGCTCACTGCGTCGCTCGTCGAATCGCGAACGGTGATGGCCGTCAGATGCGTATCGCCATGCGCGCCGACGACTTCCGAGCGCAGCCGCACCGCGACATTCGATTTTCCCGCTAGCTGTTCGACGAGATAGCGCGACATGCCCTTTTCGAGCGAATCGCCGCGCACGACGAGCGTCACGCTGCGCGCATGATTGGCGAAGTACAACGCCGCCTGGCCGGCCGAATTGCCGCCGCCGATCAGATGGACATCGAGGCCGTGCGTCGCGCTCGCTTCGCTGCGCGCCGCGCCGTAGTAAATCCCCTTGCCGATAAAGCGGTCGAAGCCGTCGATCGCGAGCCGCCGCCACGTGACGCCCGTCGCGAGAATGATGGTTTGAGCGTGCACGGCGTCGCCGCCGTCGAGATGTATCCGCCGCGCCTGCACATCGATGCGCTCGACCGAGCGCGTCACGAGGATCTCCGCGCCGAGCCGCCGTGCCTGTTGCAGCGCGCGGCTCGCGAGTTCGTCGCCGGAAACACCATTGGGAAAGCCGAGATAATTTTCGATGCGCGAGGACGTGCCCGCCTGTCCGCCCGGCGCCTCGCGCTCCAGCACCAGCGTGCGCAGACCTTCCGACGCGCCGTATACCGCGGCAGCCAGCCCCGCGGGACCGCCGCCGATGATCGCCGTGTCGTATCCGGCCAAACGCGGCTGCGTCTGGAGGCCGAGCAGTCCCGCAAGCTCGCGGGTCGCGGGCCGCCTCAGCACCGTGCCGTCGACGAGGCGCAACGCGGGGCACTCGCCTTCCGTCGGAGACGTGCCAGGCCAGCGCGCGGGCAATTCGGGCGCATCCGGCGCCAGCCAGTCGACGCTGATCTGATTGCGCGCGAGGAACTGACGCAGCAGCGTGCACGCATTATCCCAACGGTTGCCGACGATCGTCACACGCGCCTTCGGCGGCTCGGCGGAAAGGCTTTGCAGCCCGCCGATGCGTTCGCGCGCGAGCGCGCCCATCTTGAACGCCACGTCGGGCGATGCCGCCGCGAGCGCATAGTATTGCGGCGCGTCGACCCGCATCACGCGCGAAGGCTCGGCCGCTCGATACGCGCCCGGAAACGGTGCGCTCAGCGCGAGCGGCACTTCGCCGAAGATCGTGCCGGGCAGACGCCAGCCCAAGGTTCGCTCGATGCCGTCGAACGTCTTGATGACTTCCATCTTGCCCGACAGCACGGCGTATAACGCGCGCTCGCCGCCTTCATGGACCGCGAACTCGCCCGCGCATAGATGCAGGTCGGCGCACGCGTGCACGAGGATTTCCAGTTCGCTGTCGGGGAGGGTCGAGAACAGCGGCACGGCGCGGATGTCGTCGATCGTCAGCATGGCTTGGTTTTCCGTTCTGTCAGGCAGACCACGTAACGCGCGGTCCACCGGGTTTCAGCGGCGTCATGTCGGACGATTGGACTCGCGCAAACGGATGTGCAGACAAGGCGCGAAGTCGGCAACCGCACTGACCCAGTATAGGATTTTCAGATCGCGATGCAGACGATCGACCCATGGGTGCGCTTCTGAAAGACCTAAGCTGGATGAACGGCCGCGATATGAATGCCGTATTTCGTCGCGGCCGTCCAACCAGTACCAGGCGATCAGCGTGGAGGTGCGCAATGGTGTTGCGATGGGTGCGAATGGTATGTCTGGCGACGTACGTGTGTGCCAGCGCGCAAGGATGTCTGGCCGCGGATTCGTCGGCGGCGCTCGCGGCTCCTGTCGCGCCGCCGGTCGTCTATGTCTCCGATTTCGATCTCGACGCCGCGAACATCGCCCCTGACAGCGGGCCAGGCCACCGCGCGCGAGGCATCCTGGGCAATCTGGTGCCTGAGGGCCCGCTGCGTCAGCAGCAGGATCCGCAGGCGCGTGCGCGAGACATCGTTGCGCTGATGGCGCAATCTCTGACGGACGATCTGAAGAAGGCCGGAGTAGACGCGCGCCGCGTCACGCCGGGTGAACCGCTGCCCCACGGCGGCTGGCAGGTGCGCGGCGTTTTTCTCAGTGTCGATGAGGGTAATCGGCTGCGTCGCGCGATGGTGGGTATGGGCGCGGGCCAAAGCCAGTTTCAGGTCGCGGTTTCCTGCGATAACCTGGCTACGCCGGAGTTACCGCCGCTCTATGAAACTGTTGAAGAGGGGGCAAGCAGGGATATGCCAGGCGCCGTGATCAAGCTCAACCCGTACGTGATCGCCGCGAAGGTCGTTCTGTCCGGCCGCGATGAAAAGACGGCGGTCAGGAAAAGCGCGGAGCAGATCGCTGACGAACTCGCGCGACGGCTTCAGACGGGTGCAAGTGAGGCCGGCAGCGCCGCCCCCGCCCGATAGGCGGCCGAAGCCGCCCGCTCAGCAGCCCGTCTGCTTGACGCGCTCGACCGCGAGGCCGAACACCGGACGCAGCTTCGTGCCGACCACGTTGCCCAAAAATGCCGAGACGAGCCACAGCCAGCCGTGCAGGCTGCCCGACACGATGCCGCTGAAGTACGCGCCGATATTGCAGCCGTACGCGAGGCGTGCGCCGTAGCCGAGAATCAGTCCGCCGATGATTGCCGCGATCAGCGAGCGCAGCGGCAGACGCCACACCGGCGCATAGCGGCCGGCCAGCGAAGCGGCAACCATCGCGCCGATCACGATGCCGATGTCCATGACCGACTTCACGTCGTGGCTGATCGGTGCGGCAAGGGCGGCCGCGTTCGGGCCGGTGCTCCACACATGCCAGCTCGCGACGTCGACGCCCATCGCGGAGAACGCCTTCGCGCCCCACAGCGCGAACGCCGACGTGATGCCCCACGGATGGCCCGACAGCGCGAGCGTCGCGAAGTTGAGGATCGCGAGCACGACGCCGCCGGCGAGGAGCGGCCACGGGCCGTGCAGCCGCGGCGATGCGTTCGGGGCGCGATCCACGTCGCTGACGAGACGGCCGTGACGGCGCTTTTCGATCAGCACGCTCAGCGCGGCGATGGCCGCGAACACCACGAGGTTCAGCGCGATTGCCGGGCCGACGCCGAGCGTCTGCACGAGCGAGATCGGCGGCAGATGCGGCAGCGCGGACCAGAACGGCATGTGCGCGGTGCCGATTACCGAGCCGATGATGAACGCGATCAGCGTGACCACCATCCGTGTGCTGCCGCCGCCGACCGTATACAGCGTGCCGGAGGCGCAGCCGCCGCCGAGCTGCATGCCGATGCCGAACATGAACGCGCCGATCAGGACCGACGTGCCGACGGGCGACACTTCGCCGACGACCGGATGACCGAATAGCGTGCCGGCGGAAAGCGCCGGGAAGAACAGCAGCACGCCGATCGCGAGCATCAGCATCTGCGCGCGCAGGCCGGCGCCGCGGCCGTCGGCGATGAACACGCGCCATGCGGACGTGAAGCCGAACGCGGCGTGATAGAGCGTGACGCCGAGCAGGGCGCCGAGGACGTACAGCGCGGCCTGTTTCACGCTGACGGTCTGCGCGAGATAGATCGCGCCGAGCACGACCAGCGCGAGCGCGACGGCGAGCGGCTTCGGATTGATGTTGACGAGACGGCGGGGCGCGCCGAACGGCGTGGAGAGATCGGACATGGTGAGCGGGGCGGGCACGCTTGTCGCGCGAGGGCGGCACGCCTATGAAACGGCGGTCGCTGCGCGGGCGGAGGGCCGCGAATAATCGTTTTTGGGGAAGTTCGCGAGTATACCGAAATGTCGCGTTGCGGCTGTTGCACAGCAAGATTCGCGCTGCGCGATCGCGAATCCGGGCGCGCGCGGTGCCGCCAGGCTGCAAGGCCCGCCGCACGGGCGCTTGACGATGGTCGACCGCGCTTGAAACCAGTGACTTAATAACCTCCCGTAATAAAGGTATTTCAAACTTGCATTGAAATCGTTATCAAGATGGAACGCGACGGTAATCCCGTCCCGTCGCGCAACAACGTTTCGGGCCGAAATATCGACCAAATCGGCCACGGTCGTTAAGTGGCGACGAGGCGAACTGCTAATCTTCATACGCGGCGACTCACGCGTTTCCGGTCGGCTCCACGGGTCGTTGGCAGCCGTTTCGCGCGAGCGTGGAAGGGGGATGTATGAGCACTCGAAGGCCATCTCTGCTGCGGCAACGTCCATCGCAACGCCGTCATGCAAGCGTGCGGATTTCATTTGCCATCGTCATTTCGCTGACCGGACTTTCCATGACGCACGTCGCGTACGCGGCGGGTACCCTGCCGCAAGGCGGGCATTTCGTCGCCGGCTCGGGAAGCATCACTCAGAACGATGCCGGCATGAGCATCACGCAAGCGGGCTCGCGCGGCATCATCGAATGGAACAGTTTTTCGATCGGATCGTCCCGCACGGTGTCGATCAACAACGGCACGGGCGCGACACTCAATCGCGTGACGGGTAACGATGTGTCGGCGATCTACGGCACGCTGAAGGGCACCGGCAGCATCTACCTCGTCAATCCGCATGGCGTGCTCATCGGGCCAGGCGGCGTGGTGTCGACGGGAGGGCGTTTCGTCGCGTCGACGCTCGACGTCGCCAACGACGTCTTTCTCAACCCGCCCGTGTTCGGTGGCTCGGCTTACACAGGCAGTTCCACGGCGGATGTAGTCAATCTCGGCAAGATCAGTTCGTCGGGTGGGGACGTGTTCCTGATATCGGCCAGCAAGGTCACGAACGCAGGGACGATCGATGCGCCGAACGGCAATGCCGAACTCGTCGCAGGCCGTCAGGTCCGGCTCTTCGACGGCAACTTTCAACAGGTCTTCGTGGACATGGGAAGCGGTGGCACGGTGACGAACTCAGGCACGGTACAGGCGGCGATCATCGACGTGCAGGCGGCCGACGGCAATATCTTCGCGCTCGCGGGTCATTCGGGCGCCCTGCGCGCCACCGGCACCGCGACGCGCGACGGCCACGTCTGGCTCGTCGCGAATACCACCGTCAACGGGGTCGTCGTCAACTCCGGCAACGTCGATGCGCGCGGGGCGCAAATCAGCGCGCGTAACGCGGACGGCAGCGGCGGCACGCTCGACATGTCCGGCAAGGACGTCAAGGTCGGCGGCGCGGATGTGCGGGCGAAAGCATGGAACATCACCGCGGGGGACTTCACCGCGGACGTCCCCACCGCCAACACGCTCGGCGCAAGTCTGAGCAACGGCGCATCCATCTCCGTGCTCGCGAACGGCGCGGACGGCAAGCTCGGGGCGACCGGCGAGGGAGACATCGCGATCGAAGCGAGCGTGCGCTGGCACGGAGCCTCCTCCCTGACGCTCGACGCGGCGCACTCGCTGACGATCGCACCGCAGGCGACCATCGCCAATAGGGGCACAGGCTCGCTCACGCTGTCCGCCGACACCTATGGTTTCGACAACGGCGGCAGTCTGACCAACCAGGGCACGATCGACTGGTCGCGAAGCATGGGCATCGTCAGCGGCCTGTACGACATGAACGGCAGCTACACGCCCGGCACGGTGTACACCAACGTAACGTGGCACCCCGCGCCGTTTACTGGGCTCGTCACGCAGTTCACGGCCTATCAGCTCGTCAACTCCATGACGGACCTGAGCGCAGTGAATAACAACCTCTCCGGCAACTATGCGTTGGGCAGCAGGGGGCTGGAATTCGCGGGTGCGCCGGAGTTCGGCGGCATCGGCACCGCCGCGAATCCGTTCACCGGTCAGTTCGACGGCATGGGGCATCTCCCCGCGGATCTGCGTCTCTCAAGCACGGCCGATACCGGACTCTTCGGCGTGATCGGCAAGAGCGGCGTCGTGCGCAATTTCACGCTCGCGGACGGCACCGCGACGTCCTCGGGAGAAACGGTCGGCTTGCTGGCCGGCATCAACTACGGATACATGGTGAACGTCGGCGCAACGGGCGCCATCGGTGCCCCGGGCAACACGAGCACAGTGGCCGGCGGTCTGGTCGGCGAGAACTTTGGGCGCATCGAGCGCTCGTGGGCGGGCGTGAACATCATCGGCGTGGGCCAGATAGGTGGGCTGGTCGGGCTCAACGATGGCCACATCGATCAGTCTTTCGCGATCGCCCCCGCATCGGGCGGTGCGCAAAGCACGGTCGGCGGACTCGTCGGCACGAACCATGGCGCCATCACCCGATCGTATGCCTACGAATTCCTGAACGGCGGCGCGACTGTCGGCGGACTTGTCGGCATCAATACGGGCTTCATCCGCGAGTCGTATGCCGCGTCCAGGCTCACGGCGGGCGCGAACTCGACGACGGGCGGTATCGCGGGCACGAACAGCGGCCGGATCGCGGCCAACGTGTTCTGGAACAGCCAATCGTCGGGGGCGGCGGCGGGTGTCGGTTCGGGCACGGCGGTGGCCAGTTCGAGCGGACTCACGGACACCCAGTTGCTCGAGCCGGCGAGCTTCGGTCCGACGTGGGATTTCAGCGCGAACGGCACGTGGGTCGCGGGATATCCGGGGCCTCAGTTGCGCTGGCTGGCAGGGCACTGACATCGAGGGTCCGACAGAACGCGGCGCGGGCGCACTCGGCCTTCGGTGCCGCGATCACGATGCAAGCCGGATTCAGCGGTTTGACGACTGTTCGCGCAGGTAGGCCTGCGCTTCCGCCTCCGTCTCATAGACATAAGGTGACAGCCCGCGCCGCGTAAGGGCGCCACCCAGCTTGGCGCGCATGAAAGCGCTGGTAGTGAAGCGTGTTACGCCGACATAGTAGCGCTGCACCATATCCTCGACCATTTCGACGTACGCGTCCTCCAGCGCGGGGTCCAACACGAAACCCTCGTAGTTCACCACTGCATAAACCTTGTGGTCCAGTGGTTCGCAGACGCGGCATACCTGAGCCCGGATCGCCGCGATGTCGTCGGGACGCTTCACCTCGAGGCGCGCGAAATTGAGAAACATGATGTTCTTGTCGTCGTCGTAGATGAAGCGCGCTTCCAGCGGCAGTCGCAAAACATTCGAGCGCAGGCCCATCGGTTCAGGCAGGAAAATCCGCTCGTCCATCTGCGTCGGCGAACGCAGGATCGGTGCGAAGTCCATCCTGGCCAGAATATCGCGCTCCAGATCGACGCCCGGTGCAATCTCGATGAGTTCCATGCCCTCGGCGCCCAGCTCGAACACGCAACGCTCGGTGATGTAGAGGACCGGCTTGCCCATTGCCGCCGCATACGGGCCAGAGAACGTGCGATGCTCGACTTCCTCGATGAATTTCCTGGCCGTGCCGTCACGGTGGATATGCAGCTTGCCGTCGACGACCGAAATCTGGCTGTGGCCCGCCATGAAAGTGCCGACGAACACGACTTTCCTGGCATTCTGGCTAATGTTGATGAAGCCTCCGGCGCCGGGCAGGCGCGGCCCGAATCTCGACACATTGAGGTTTCCCATGCGATCGGCCTGGGCGAGGCCAAGAAAGGCGACGTCGAGCCCGCCGCCGTCATAGAAATCGAACTGGGCGGGCTGATCGATGATCGCCTGCGCATTGGTCGCCGCGCCGAAGTTCAAGCCTCCCGCCGGAATGCCGCCGATGACGCCGGGCTCGGTGGTCAGCGTCATCAGGTCAAGGATCCTTTCCTCGTTGGCGACGCTGGCGATGCCTTCGGGCATGCCGATCCCGAGATTCACCACGCTGTTTGGCTGGAGTTCCATTGCCGCGCGTCGCGCGACCACCTTGCGCTCACTCATCGGCATCGGCGCCACAGTGCTCGCGGGGACCCGGATTTCGCCGGCGTACGCCGGACTGTATGGTGTGGCAAAGGTCTGCTGGTGGTTCTCGGGCGGCGCCAGCACGACGCAATCGACCAGCACGCCGGGGATCTTGACCTGTCGCGGATTGAGCGAGCCGCTTTCGGCGATGCGTTCCACCTGGACGATCACGAGGCCGCGGCAGTTGTGCGCGGCCATGGCGATCGCGAGAGCCTCCAGTGTCAGGGCTTCGCGCTCCATCGTCACATTGCCTTCCGGGTCGGCAGTGGTGCCGCGCACGATCGCGACGTTGATCGGGAAGGCCTTGTAGAACAGATATTCCTCGTCGCCGATCCGCATCAACTCGACCAGATTCTCGGTGGTGCGCTCGTTCAGTTTGCCACCACCGAAGCGCGGATCGACGAAGGTGCCGAGGCCGACCCGGGAGAGATGGCCTGGCTTGCCGGCCGCAATGTCGCGAAACAGGTGGCTGATCACGCCCTGCGGCAGGTTATACGCCTCGATCTGGTTATCCACCGCAAGCTGCTGTAGCTTCGGCACGAGGCCCCAGTGTCCGCCGATGACGCGCTTGACGAGTCCCGGCGTCGCCAGGTGGTTCAGTCCGCGTTCCTTGCCGTCTCCCTGGCCGGCCGCATAGACTAGCGTGAGGTTGGCGGGCTTTGGGAGGGTGACTAACGTATCCTCGTCATGCGCCGTACAGAGTTGCTCGATGGCAATGGCGATGTCTTCGGCGAAGCCGATGCCGACGAAGCCACCCGTCGCGACCGTATCGCCGTCGCGGATCAGGCGCACGGCATCGCGCGCCGACGCCACTTTGCCGGACGAACGGGAAAGGATGGCCGGTGAAAGCGCCCCCGCGGTTGATTGCGTGCTCACGTTTCACCTCGCCTGATTCGAGCGCGACTTTCTAATAGGCGCCACCGGTATCAATGGTCAGATGGAGCATGTCGTCCTCGAGAATCCTGATGAAATGCTCGTCCTCCTGCAGGAGTTCCTCCAGCACGTCACTGTCGGAAAGCACGCCGATGACGCGCCCGGATTCGATCACAGGCAGGTGCCGGATCCGCCGGGTATGCATCGACGCGAGGCATTGATCGCAGGTATGCTCGGGCGTCACATAAAGCACCTGGGTGGTCATGATGTCGCCAACCCTGGTGTTCGCGGCGTTGCGGCCAAGCACCTCGACCTTGCGGGCGTAGTCGCGCTGAGACAGCACGCCAACCAGATTGCTGGCCTGCAGCACCAGCACCGTCGTCACGTCCTTGTCGGCCATCAACTGCAACGCGTTCAGCACCGTGTCGTCGGGGCCCACTGAGATAACCTCCCGAGGGTTCCCGGACAAAATTTGCCGTGCTGTCTTTCTCTCCTTTTTCATGACCGCCTCCAGACAGAAAGGGGAGCATGTACGGACTACGCTTGATTAAAGCGAAATCGGAATACGATCGTCCAGACCCAGCCAAGGCTGGCGATCTTTTCTTATTCGTTGAATTGCAGTGTAGATCGCTTGACCTGAGTCGAACGAACATTTTCCGTTCCGGCGCTACGCCACTCGGTGAGTCGAAGCGACGAGGCACCTGCCGCACGAGCGCGCCTTGCCCATTCGCAACCGTCCGGCGCTAACTGTCGCCTCACCACCGCAGTCGCACCGGCAAACCCACAATCCATCGCCAGCGTACCGCTCGGTCGTCAGCTGGCCGAAAACCTCGCCGCTCTTCAGCGCAGGTGAGCCCGGTCGCGACCGCCACACGCGACGCTGCTCACGGCAGCCGCAATCACGCACTGCACCGCTCTCTACCGTCTTCAGGGCGGAAGTCACATGGCCGCCGCATCGGCATCGCCAGAGCCACACGTCCGCGCCGCAATATTGAAGCGCGACGAGATCGCCAAAGGCGCGACCAGCGACATCGCGACTTGGCGGAAAGGGCCATCGAGGCTGCAAGGGGCGGCGGGTACGTTTGTTCACAGCAAGCAAAATGGGGTGCGGCGGCGTGTTCTCAAGCATACCTGCGCCTTTGATTCGGAGCGGGTCGACGCTTCGATCAGCTTATAGCCGTTGTGTGGTATTGCTCACACTTTGTTGCAATTTGCTGCAGGCGGCTAGAGTGCCCGCCCGGCAAGGCTTAGCGGCTCGCGGCGAAACGTGGATACGGTTCCGCTTCCCACAGCAGGGTGAAGATTTCAAACGCTGAACCGTTAAAGGACTCAACCAGTGGGGAACACACACCATGAAGATTGAATCCAGCAATTTTCCGCTCGCGGCTTCGCAGAACGGTCCGCAACGCGCAACGATCAACAGCGATGCGAAGGATGCCGTCGAGTCCGCGCACCAGGTCAGCGCTCCCGCCGCGCAGAATTCGACGGTTAATCTCTCGTCAATGTCCGCGATGCACACGTCCAGCGATTCGGATAGCGACACGGCGAAGGTCGAGTCGATCAAGGCCGCCCTGCGTGACGGCAGCTACAAGGTCGATTCCGGAAAGATCGCCGACGGCATGCTAAGCACCGCGCGCGACCTGCTGCAAACGACTACTCGCTGACCGGCGGCTGAACGTAGCGGGGAGAATTTTCGCTGCGGGCTTGTTCGAAAATTCTTCCGAAGACCCACCACCCGACTGCGGGAACGACGCCATTGCGCCGGTCTGCGTCGTTGCAAGGCAGTCCATGAAGACTCGCACGGCGTGATTGGCCGGCCGGGGGCCGGCCCGCCATGCTTACTGGACGACCTTTTTCGCTTCGTCGCGCCAGTAGTGTTGCTGGTTCCACCCAAGAAGGCGCTTGAGCTTCTCGTTGCTGAGCAGGGTCTCGAACTCGCCGAGTTGCTTTTTGAGCGGCACGCCGGGGTAGTAGCGTCGGAGCAGTTCCGCGGTAGGTACGTCGGACGACACGTCGTCGGCCGCGACATTCATGACCTGAAAGCCGAGGCCGTCCTTTTCGATGGCAAGCCGGCACGCGCTCGCGAGATCGCGCCCGTCGATATAGCTCCACGCAATCCTCTTGCGCAGTGCTGGATCCTTGAGCCACGCCGGAAACTTCGCGTAGTCGTTGGGTTCGAGCACGTTGCCAATACGAAAGCAGTAAATGTCAGAGCCCGTGCGCGCGTGGAACGCCTTCGCCGTCACTTCGTTGATAACCTTCGACGTCGCGTAGCTGTCCATCGGGTTCACCGGGTATTCCTCGTCGAGCGGGAAGTACTCTGGACTGCGATCCCGGTGCGCGAACACCATACCGTATGTGGTTTCGCTCGATGCCACGATCACCTTGCGGATGCCAAGCTTCGACGCTGCGTCGAGGATGTTGTACGTGCCCATCACGTTGATCCGGTAGACCTCGTTGTCGGGCGTGATCATGATGCGAGGGATCGCCGCAAAATGCACAATCGCGTCGATCGGCTTTGGTTCGAGGTCGTCGGCGAATTCTCCCGGCGCGGTGCTCGATGCCAGCGCATTGAATACCTGGCCCGCATCGGTGATGTCCGTAATCAACGTACGCGCCGTGCGCGCCGCCATCGGCACGCGATCAAGATTCATCACCTCGTAGCCGTGCTCGACCAGGTTCTGGACCACCCATTTTCCGGCCAGGCCGCTGCCGCCGGTCACGATCACTCGCTTCGTCATGTGCTCCTCTTCTCCTGTTTTCCTACATGTTTTAGCGCTTTTCCGCGCGTGTCGCGCGGCCTCATTCCATCATAGGATCGTTGCGCTCCGTATCCTTGATTCGGCAGTAACAGTTCTGATGTTGAGTCGTGCGGCTCCAACTGGCCGGCCTCCGCCCGATGCGGCCGGCTGGAGACGACGTTCAGGCGTTGATCCAGGCTCGCGCCTGTTCCAGCTCGTTGACGTGGAACGCCTTGATTTCAGCCTTCGTGAAGAACCGGGCCAAATGCATCGAGGCGCGAATCCAGCCCGCGTCGGCCACCACGGCGGCGCGCGTGACCTTGCGGGCGACGGAGACGCCGAGCGTCAGGTCGGTCCATAGCGCCTTCGGCTCGATGCCGCTGAAATGCTCGATGCGTTCGAGCACGCGGGTCTTACCGTTCAGTTCAAGATCACCACGCATGCGCTCGATGGCTTCGCGCAGTTCGTGGTCGGTGATTTTGCCTTCGACGGATATTTCGATGACCGACGAATCGGGGACGGTGTGATACAGGATCATGGCAGGACCTCTAGCCAGAGTGACGTTACACGCTCAGGCAAGGATGAGCCTGGCGTTCGACGGCGTACTCATGGTACCTCTTTCCACGCGCTCGGTTAGGTTACGAGCCGATCTTCCCCTGAGAGGCAGTCGAGGCCATCACGCTTGCGCCTTGCCGACAGGTTGACCTCACCCTCGGTCGCATGGACCTCGTCGAAGCAGCCCAGACGATCCGCGGTGGCCTGCGCATAACGCTGGTGCGTGGCGGTTGCAAGCACGAGCGCACGGCCGGCCGCGAGCCGCGCCTTCAGGCCCGCTTTGCCACCATGCAGCAGCCAGACCAGCAGTTGCCAGCAGCGCAGCGGCGAGGCTTTCAGATAGGCCCACACGCACTCGATCAGAACGTCGGAGCGCAACAGCGTGCCGTCGAGATCGACGACGAGCGGCCGGCCGCGGTACGGCGTGATGGGCGCGTGGCTCACGACTGCGGCACGATCACGAACAGTTGGTAGGGACGCGCGGGCAACTCCCGTCCCCATGCGGTCTTGCTCACCTCGAGCGCAATCGGCGCTGCATGGCTTAGCGACGATGCCGTCGCGATGCAGCCCGAGTCGGCGCCACGGCACACAATCAGCGAGCCCTGGCGCGCGAAATCGGCGGATGTGAGCCAGGGCGTTGCCGCCGGCCAGTCGAGATCCCAGAAGCGGGGGTGGCCGCCGTCATAGAACACCACCGAAGCGGCCTCATGCGTCGAGCCCGCCACGATCGACAGCGGCTGGCTGGTGCGTTCGTGCCACACCGCCTGCGCGGCTGCCGCGAGTTCCGCGCGCGGCTCGGCCGCGTCGTCGGAATTGCGCCGCGCCCCTGTGTAGCCGACCACTGCCGATACCGCGAGCACCAGCGCCCAGTACACCGCCATGACGCGTATGGCACGCTGCGGCGCGAACTCGAAGCGGGCTTGCACGAGCACTGCAAGCCAGAGCGGCACCATTGCAAACCACTGCGCCATGCCCCAGACCGAGGCCATCTGCGTCTTGCCGATCACGGACAGCAGGCCCACCGCGAACAGTGGCCCCAGCGCGAGCCACCAGAGATCCGGGTACGACGCGCTCCGAACTACACTCAGCGCCATGAGCCGCGCAGCCCCGCGCGTGCGCACCATCAACAGCACAAAAACGAAACTGAGCGCGAGATAGCCGATCTGCGCGAGCGTGTAGATGCCAAAGCGCCCGACCGCGGCGAGAAGCGTGCCGCCGGTGCGTTGCGCGGCATACTCGAGCGTCGGGAAATGATTAACCATCATCCAGTGTACGTGCGGGGCCAGCACGGCGACTCCCGCCGCCACCGCGAGCAGCGAATCGACGCTGACGAGGCGCGCACGCCATGCCGGACGCGCGAGCAATGCCAGCAACAGCCCGAGCAGCAGCACGATCGTGAAGTACTTGCCCAGCACGGCAAGCGCGGCGCACGCCCCGAGACCGAGCGCCGCGCCGCTGCGCGAGAGGCGGCTGCCCGGCTGCACATAGCGGACGAAAAAGTAGGCGGTCCACGGCCAGACCGACAGCAGGATCGAGTTCGGATTGAATTTGATGGCGAGATTCGAGTAAAGCGGCGAGACCGCCATCGCAAGCCCGGCGATGATCGCGATCTGGCGCGGCACGAAGCGCCCGGCGAGCGCGACGATCCCGGCCAGGCCGACCAGCACGTTCACCGCCGACAGCGCGAAATACGCGAGATCGGTGTGCGGGAACACGCTGAACCAGGCCGCTGCGACCCACGACGAAAGCGGCGGGTGCTTCGCGTAACCGGCCTGCCACTCGATGCCCCAGACATAGGTCTCGACCATGTCGCCCTGGATGTCGAGATTGCCGCGCGCGAGCCAGGCGGCCAGCGTCCAGACCAGCGCGTGGAATGGGAGCAGCCAGCCGAGTGATGCGATGCGCGCGGCGGCAGGTTTATCGGAGGCTGAGGCGAGCGACGTGGGATTCGAAAGCTGGGTCGACATTGAACCTTTTGGTCTGAGTGCCGCCCTACCGGGCAGCGTTTTTGGCCCGGCATTGTAATATGAGCTTACGTAGGGAGAGAGCGATCCTGACAGACTGCCCGGCAACCCATGGCGCCCGATCAAATCAAAAAGGCCTTGATGAAGGACGTTCGCGGCGAAAGTTGACCCGTGTGGTCAAGCCGAAGATTCGATTCTCTTGACGCGGCGCTCAACTCGGCCGCAATTGCAGATGCGCTTGAGGAAGCTCTGAGCTGGGCGTGGATCGTAGCAACCCCGACACGAGCCGCGCAACCGTCGCCAGCGTTCCAGTGGATCTGATGGCGAAAAGCTGCGCGTGACGCGCGATAACGCGTCTCGAAGTCGCGATTCTTTGAGCGCGACGTGTACCGACGGGTCATGCGCGGCGGATTCGACCGGTCGATGCAATAGTTTGCTGGCATCGTTCGGCTGGGCCCCATGTTTTGGCTGCAAAACGCGTCGCCATCAGTCGCAAAGCAGCCCCACCATCGGAATCGCCGGGGTTCGTCCCGCGATCAGGTCGGCCGTGATTCGAGCCGATCCGTGCGACATGGTCCAGCCGATATGACCGTGACCGGTATTCAGATAAAGATTGCGATACTTCCTGCGCCCAAGAAACGGCAGGTTCGTCGGCGTCATCGGCCTGAGACCGGCCCACATTTCGGCGCGATCGTAGTTGGCGCCGGCCGGGTAGAGTTCTTGTGTCACGCTCTTCATAAACGCAAAATCAGAAGGCTTATGGCTCGTGTCGTAGCCGGCAAGCTCCGCCGTTGCGGTGACCCGGATCCGGTCGCCGAAGCGCGAGATTGCGACCAGGTTGTGTTCGTCGACCACTGCGACCGAGGGAGGCATGGGCCGGCCATCGATCGGAATCGTGAGGGAGTATCCCTTGATCGGATAGATCGGAAGATCGATGCCGATCTGTCGGCCAAGAACCGGACTATAGGGGCCAAGGGCGAGCACATACGCGTCGGCTTTTACAAGGCCTCGACTCGTTCTTATGCCCACCACGTCCTGCCCAGCGGTTTCGAAGCCGTCGATGGTGGTGTCCGTCAGAAGCGTACCGCCACGCGCGACAATCTTTTCCGCTAGGGCGCGGGTGAACTTCGCAGGGTCTCCGGTCTCATCGGTCGGGCAGTAAATGGCACCCGCTATCCTGTCTTTTGCCGAAGCCAGCGACGGGTCGAGAGCGACGACCTGATCGCGGCTGAGAACCCTGATGACTTGCCCATCGGATTCCAGCAGCTTCATGTGTTCGACTCCGCGATCCTGCGCTTCCTGCGTCCGATGAAAATACAGAATTCCGCGGTCATTTCGATCGTATTCAATGGCTTCCTCAGCGATCACATTCTGTAGCACGCGTTGCGAGTACGCGGCAAGCCGATGCTTGAGCAGGGTATTGCGGCGTGCCTTCTCTGAGGTGCATTCCATCAGGAAACGCCACGACCAGCTGTAAAGCCTGGGATCCGCCGAGAACTTGAAGCGCAACGCCTGATCTTTCAGCACCAGCGATTTGAGCAGAATCATCGGCGCTTTGGGCGAGGACCAGACAAAGGAATGCCCGGGCGCGATCATGCCCGCGTTACCCCAACTGGTTTCCGATGCGACTAAAGGCTGCCGCTCGACGATCACGACCTCATGGCCATCCTTCTGCAACTGGTACGCGGTTGTCACACCGACTACCCCGCCACCGAGCACGACAACTTTCATGATGTCCTCAGATACAAGGGGGCCGGCGGGCATTCAAGGCGGCGCGGTCTCGCTCCGGCTTGTGTGCTGCGCCACCCTCGATTCCTGCTGGACAGGAGGCACCAGTCTCACTTCCATTGCGGCTGATTCAGCACCATTCCGTGCTGCCCTTTGTAGGCAGCCACAGCCGGCGGCGTCCACCCATCCAGCATCTGTGGCGCGAGTTGCCAGACCTCGATGCCAAGCGGCCGGCACACTTCCAGCGGATCGCGCGCGTCGGGTCCCCACATCGGCACTGACAGATCGCCGCCCGGACAGGTCGACAGCGCGCACAGCAGGTCGATCTCCGCGAAGAATTCGAGGTAATCGCCTTTCTTTGCCGGACACGCCTTCATGAAGTATTTGTCTTCGAGATTCAGGCCGGTGCACTGGAACACGTTGAGCACGTCGTGGACGTCGTACTCAGTCAATCCATACGGGGCGATGGCGCGCGTCAGGTTGGAGTGGCAGTGAAAATGAAAATCCTCGCCGGTCAGCATGCGGTTCACGTAGGGGTCGCAGCGCGTGCCGAGCAGATCGTGGACACGGCCGCCGTGCTCGTCGACGCCGTAGCCTGCGAGACTGTCATCCGTGATGGTCACCATCGGACGCAGGAATGGCAGCGTCGACCACAGACGGTCGAAGGTGCTCACGTGCGCCTGCTGCAACTGGCGCGTGCGCGACGCCCACATGCGCTCGCGCGGGTTGTGCCGGTTCCACATGTTCAGGTCGGCAACCTGCGGGCCTTCGATCGTGACAATGCGAAACACGTGGCCGGCCGGCACGGTCCACGCTTGCCCCGAGCGGATCGGCACGACGATCGATTCGACCAGCGTGCGGGTGTCGTGCTGTGAGGCGATGCGCTGATAGAACGTCTTGTCGACGTCGAGCGCTGAGCCTTTGGTGGACTGATAGGCAGCAGGATAATTCAGCATGATGCATTCTCCGTCGAACTCAGGCCGGCGCCGTGCCGCGACGAGGCGGCGTCGTCATCGCTCGGGCGACGCAACACTGCAACGACCTTTTCCTTATCTTTTTCCTTATCGATCTCTGACATGTTTTGCCTCCATGACGTCTGACCCGTTTCAGCCAAGGTCGATTGCCCCGTTGGCAGGTTACTCTGCCGAGCTGGCACTGCCGCCCAGATAGGCAGCGCGGACCCGGCTATCCTGAGCCAGCTCGCGGGCGGACCCCGCGAGCGCAATGTGCCCGCTTTCCAGCACGTAAGCCCGATGAGCGATCCGCAGCGCCTGGCGGGCGTTCTGCTCGACGAGGAGAATCGAGGTGCCTTCGCGGCAGATGTCGGCGATCATGCCGAAGATCGCGCGGACCAGCTTCGGCGCGAGTCCCATCGACGGTTCGTCCAGCACCACGATACGCGGGCGCAGCATCAGGGCTCGGGCAATCGCCAGCATCTGCTGTTCGCCGCCGCTGAGCGTGCCAGCCAGCTGGCTGCGTCGCTCGCCGAGCCGGGGGAAAGTCGCATAGAGCTGATCCCTTCGCTGTTGCAATGCCGCACTGTCGCGCCGGATCAGATAGCCGCCGAGATGCAGATTTTCCTCCACCGTCAGCGCCCCGAAAATGCGCCGCCCCTCTGGCACATGACCCAGACCCAGCGCCACGATCTGGTGTGCGCGCAAGCCCGTCAGGCGCTGGCCAGCCATCGCAATGTCGCCCGCGCGTGGCCGGATCAATCCGGAAATCGCCCGCAGTGTGGTCGTTTTTCCCGCGCCGTTGCTGCCGAGCAACGCGACGATCTCGCCCTCCGCGACGTCCAGCGAGATGCCGTGCAGCACTTCGACAGTCCCATAGCTCACACGCAGATCGCGGATTTCTAGGAGTCCCACAGCGATTTCTCCCCGGCAGTATCGTCGCTCGCCTCGTCCTTTCCGGCTGTGCCGAGATAGGCATCGATCACCCGCGGGTCCGCCTGGATCGCGGCGGGCTGGCCCTCGGCGATGATGACGCCGTGGTCCATCACGATGATCCGGTCCGACACGCCCATCACCAGCATCATGTCGTGCTCGATCAGCAGCACCGTCACGCCATGATCCCGGATCCGCCGGATCAGTTCCATCAGCGCGCGTTTCTCGGTCGGGTTCATGCCCGCAGCCGGCTCATCGAGCAGCAGCAGGCGAGGGCTGCTGGCGAGCGCACGGGCGATCTCCAGCCTGCGTTGGTCGCCGTAGGGCAGATCGGCGGCGCGCTCGCCCGCCCTGCCGGCAAGACCGACGAAGGCAAGCCAGCGCAGGCCTTCGGTGGAATGGTCCGCCGCCTCGGCGCGCGCGGACGGCAACGCCAGAAGCTCGGCTGCGAGCGGTGTCCGAAGCCGATGGTCCATGCCGGTCAGGACGTTTTCGAAGGCCGTCATGTGGCCGAACAGGCGGATGCCCTGGAAGGTGCGCGCCATGCCTTGATGGACGATGCGATGAGGCGCGCCGCCGGCAAGCCGTTCCCCGCACCAGACGATCTGGCCGCCAGTCGGGCGGATGACGCCGGTCAGGCAGTTGAACACGGTGGTCTTGCCGGCGCCGTTCGGACCGATCAGGCTCACGATCTCGCCGCTTCGCACCATGAAGCTGACACCGCCGACCGCCAGCACGCCACCGAAGCGGCGCTGCATGTCGCGCACCTCCAGCAGGACCTCATCGGTGACGGCGTGATCGGGCACAGCGACGCGATCGGCGTCAGCGCCCTTGCGCGCCGGCGCGACGCGGCGCAACGGCGCTGGCCACAACCCCTGTGGCCTTAACAGCATCAGGATCACGAGCCCGATCGCGAAAGCGAAGATGCGCCAGAGATTGAGAAAACGCAGAATCTCCGGCAGGCCGGCGACGATGATGGCGCCGAGGAGCACACCGGGAATGCTGCCCCGGCCGCCGAGCACGACGACAATCAGGATCGTGACGGACTGCAGATAGGTGAAGCCGGTCGGATCGATGGTGCCGAAGCGGGCGGCGAACAGGCTGCCGCCCAGCCCGCCGATCAGCGCGCCCATCACATAGGCGAGCAGCTTGACGCGCAGCGTCGGCACGCCGACGGCCTCGGCAGCTGCCTCGTCCTCGCGGATGCTGGTCCATGCGCGGCCCAGCCGCGACTGGCCGAGCCGGATGGCGAACACGAGCACCAGCACGAGGAACGCCATGCCCAGTTCGTAGAGCGCTAGCGGCGAACTGATCTCGAAACCGAACAGGCTCGGACTCGCGATGCCGAAGATGCCGTTCGGGCCGCCCGTGATGTCGAGGTTGGTGGCGACGATACGCGTGATTTCGCCGAACCCCAGCGTGACGATCGCCAGATAGTCGCTGCGCAGGCGCAGGGTGGGATAGCCGATGACGATGCCCGATACCCCGGCGAACGCCAGACTGAACGGCAGCGTCTCCCAGAACGAGAAGTGCAGCAGGGTTTCCAGCAATGCCGTCGTGTATGCGCCGATCGCGAAGAAGGCCGCGTAGCCCAGATCGAGCAACCCGGCATAACCGACTACGATGTTCAGCCCAAGACCCAGGATCGAATAGGTGACGATGGTCAGGCCGACATCGACGACATAGTTGCTGACGACAGCGGGCAGCGCCACGGCGGCGGCCAGCAGCGCACCGCCGAGAGGCTTGGCCCAACGCGCGGAAGCCTGACTGGCGCTCATGGACTACATTCTCTCGACAACGCGTTCGCCGAACAGCCCGGTCGGCTTGATCACGAGCACGGCGATCAGCACGCCGAAGACGAACACGTCGGTCCATTGCGAAGAGACATAGCCCGCGCCGAAAGCTTCGAGCAGGCCAATCAGGATGCCGCCCGCCATCGCGCCCGGGATGTTGCCGATGCCGCCGAGCACGGCGGCGGTGAACGCGCGCAGGCCTAGCACGAAGCCCATGAAGAAATTGATCTGCGTGTAGTAAAGACCTTCCATGACGCCCGCCACGGCGGCCAGCACCGACCCGAGCAGAAAGGTGAGCTGGATCAGGCGTTCGACGTCGATGCCCATCAGACGCGCGGCGTCCTGATCGATTGCCAGCGCGCGCATCGCGGTGCCGAGGAAAGTGTGGTGAACGAAGAAATACAGTGCCAGCATCAGGGCCAGGCTCGTCACGATGATGCCGATCTGCGCGAAGGTGATCTGCACGCCGTGGAGTTCGAAGCCGGCCTGGCTCAGCACGTGCGGATAGGTGCGAAAGCCCGCGCCGTAGATCAGCAGCACCCCATTTTGCAGCGCCAGCGAGACGCCCAGCGCCGTAATCAGAATCGACAGCCGCGGCGCGCGCAGCAACGGCTGATACGCGAGCCGCTCGATCAGCAGGCCGAGCGCGCCTGTGACCGTCATGGCGGCCACAAGGGCGATCAGCAGCGCCAGGGCGAGCGGCAGATGCGCGGACGCAAGAACCATCAGGCCGGTCCAGCCGATGAACGCGCCGACCATGAACAGATCGCCATGAGCGAAGTTGATCAGCCGGATGATGCCGTAGACCATCGTGTAGCCGAGGGCGACGAGCGCGTAGAACGAGCCGGTCGTCAGCCCTTCGATGACGAACTGGAAGAAGTCGCTCATGACGGGGGCGCGCGCGTAATGACGCCTACTTCATCGCCACCCAATGTCCGCTCGCATCCTGCCTCTGGTAGGGCTCGAATTTGTCGTTGTGCACGATGATGGTGATGTACACCGCTTTACTGCGGTCCCCCTTCGCATTGAAGGAGATCGTTCCGGTCGCGCCCGGGTAGTTCGAGATCTTGTGCAGAGCCGCGGTGATCGCGGCAGGCTGGGCCGATTTTGCGTCCGCGATGGCTTTGGCCGTGACTCCGACAGCGTCGTATTCATAGACCGAGTACGGTCCCGGCGCTTGCCCGTAAGCCTTCATATAGTCGTCGACGTACGCGTGCGCGCCGCTCAGGAACTGCGCGAGCGGTGCCGTCGTGATGATCATGCCGTCGGCGGCGGGACCGGCCGTCTTCATCAGGGTGGGGTCATTGGTGGCGTCGCCGCCCATGAAGGTCATTTTCAGACCCAGTTGCCGCGCCTCCTTGACCAGCAGGCCGGCTTCGGAGAAATAGCCTGTGTAGTAGATCACGTCAGGCTTCAGTGAGGAGACCCGCGTGAGCGTCGGTGAATAGTCCATCTGTCCGGGCGTGATCGAATTGGCGTACACGACATCGACACCGTCCTTCTTCAGGGCTTGCACGGTGTTCTGGGCGAGGCCTTTGGAATAGGTCGTGTTGTCGTCGATCACTGCAACGCGCTTCGCGTGCAGAACGTCTTTCATGAAGCTTGCCGCGAATGGGCCCTGCTGGTCGTCACGGCCGATCGTGCGGAACACGTTGTCGTACCCCATCTCGGTCAGTTGCGGATTCGTCGACGCATCCAGCACGTAGGGAATCCCGGCACGATGAAAAGTTGTCGATTCCGGCAGCGCCGCGCTTGAGCAATATCCGCCCGCTACCGCGACAACGCCCGCATCGACGAGTTTCTGCGCCGCCTGCACCGCGGTCTGCGCATCACAGGCGTCGTCCTCGGGCACCAGCTCGATCTGCTTGCCGAGCACGCCACCGGCCGCGTTGATTCTGGCGGCGGCGAGCTTCGCGCCATTGACAATATCCGTGCCGGCATTGGCACTGCTGCCCGACAGCGGAACGGGCACGCCGATCTTGATGGTGGCGCCCTGGCTTAGCGCCGAACCGGGAGCCATGCCGACAAGCAGGGCCACGGCGGCCGCCATGCCCGCAAAGGCCGTTTGCCGCGAGCCCCGCTTTGCACCGGACCAGCCAATCGTCTGAGCAAACATGTTAGAGACTCCTTATTGTGAGAGGGATCGGACGATCCGCCACACGGGTATACCGGTGACATCGGAAAGCGGACGGAAATGGGGCGATTGCGTGTGATTCATACCCACCAGGTCAACGGCGTGACTGCTGGTTTCACCGGAGCGCTGACACTAAAGCGCTTCTTTCATGATAGAAGCCGGTGTGCGTTGGACGGTATAGGGTATTTGCGTATAAACCATTACACAAAGGCGCCGGCAATCCCCTACCTTTAAGAGGCAGTGACGACAGAGACTCGCGAGCCCGAACGCGACATGACAGGACGACTCCGAAATGAGTGCGATTGCACCGCATGACGACGTGTACACGAAGCTCGATTTCACGCTGGACGACGGCATCGGCCGTCGTGCCGCGATTGGGCTCGTGGTGCTCGCCACCGATCATACGATCGAGCATGAGTGGCGGGGCTTGCTGACGCAGGACGGCGTGGCGTTCTACGAAAGCCGCGTGTATAACTCGGCGGACATCACGCCCGAACGGCTAGCGGAAATGGAGGACCGTATTGCACCGGCGGTCGCGCTGATCCGTCCGGCCGAGCGTATCGATGTGGTGGCGTTTGGCTGCACGTCCGCGTCGATGGTGATTGGGGAGGAAAAGGTGTTCGCGCGGATTCGCGAAGCGCGTGCGGACGCCGCGTGCACTACGCCGATCACCGCGGCGCTGGCGGCGCTTCGCGCACTTGGCGTCCAACGTACGGCCCTGCTTACTCCCTATGTGCGTTCGATCAACGAATACATGCGCGACTATATCGAGTCGCGCGGTCACGGCATTACGCGCGTGGCGTCGTTCGAGCATGCGAACGATAACGAAGTGGCGCGGATCGATGCGGCGTCATTGCGAACTGGTGTTGAGCGACTTGCGCGCAATCGTGACGTGGACGCGATTTTCGTATCGTGCACGAGCTTGCGCATCGCCGGGTTGATTCCGGAGCTGGAGGCGGCGATCGGCAAGCCGGTGATATCGAGCAACTACGCGATGGCGTGGCACGCGTTGCGGCTCGCCGGCGTGGGAGATTGCGAGCCTCATCTTGGGCGGCTGTTTGCGCTGTGACGTTGTACCTTGAAACGCGACGCAGCGCGGCGGGGCGACCATGCGGCGATCGACGCCGAGGCCCTGTTCCAGACATCGACGCGCACCACAGACGCGGCAGGCGCGTCGGATGAACCGCCGCAGGAATCGCTCATCGAAGCGTCTGCGCGGCGGCAGGACTACGACGACTGTCCGTCATTTCCCAGCATGGTTCGACGACATGCCGGCGCGCCGCAATGACACGCGTACTGGGCGCGAATGTCGTCGGTGACCGCGCCGTCCACTGACAGACCGTAATTGATGAAAAGCTCCTCCCCGGGTGCGATCGTGGCGAGCGCATGAATGAACACCCGGTCGCCCGTCTCGATGGCCTCGCAGTTGGGGGCGCACGCATGGTTCAGAAAGCGGGCGCTGTTGCCGCCGCGGCTGCCGTCGATCACTCGTCCGCTGGACAGCCCAAACACGAAGGTGTGGCCCGCGTCGGCTCGCTGACGGGCGGCGGCGCGCCGCCAGCTGGTCACTTCCCCCTTGTACTCGATCACCCGTTCGCCCGGGGCGATCGGCTGCAGGGCAAACAGTCCCATGCCATGCACTGGTGAGCGTCGTGCGGTGATGCGTCGCAATCGCATTTTGTCGTTTCCTTCGCGACCCTCGGTCGTTGCATGTGGTTGAGCGGCGATGCGAAGCATATCGCCACACAGTCAGGCGCTCAATATTTTTCTTTTTAAAAGCGCAACTAACAGCCAAGGACGGACCGCGCCAAGGGTTCCGGCTTTGCCGCAACGAGGCTGGCAACGGTCGACGGTTACAGGGAGGTCGTCAAGTCGCATGTCCACGGCATCACGCTGGCACAACGGTCGGCTCAGCCAAACGAGCGGCTGGCCGCCGCTGCGCGCTTGCGCAACCAGTTCATGCAGGCGAACAGGGCGATGGCGAACGCCATCAGCAGTGTGGCCACGGCAAGGATCGACGGGTCGATCTGGTCACGGATGCCACTCCACATCTGCCGCGGCACGGTGCGCTGCTCGGGGCCGCCAATGAACAGAATGACGATCACTTCGTCGAACGACGTCGCGAATGCGAACACACTGCCCGTTGCGACGGCGGGCGTGATCAGTGGGAGCGTGACGCGACGAAACGCGACCCACGGCTGCGCGCCCAGCCCCGACGCAGCGCGAAGCAGGCTTTGATCGAACGACAGCAGCGAAGCCGTCACGGTGATCACCACGAAGGGCGTACCGAGCGCGGCATGCGCAAGCACGACGCCGAGATACGAATTGACCAGGCCGAGCGGCGAAAAGACCAGATAAAACCCTGCCGCGACGACAACGATAGGCACGATCATCGGCGACACGATGATCGGCATGATGATCGAGCGGTAAGGAAACTGCGTGCGGCTCAAGCCGAGCGCGGCGAGCGTGCCGAGCACCGTCGCGATCAGCGTCGACGCCGCGCCGATGCCGATGCTGTTCGCCAACGCGCGTTGCCAGTCCGGCGAACTCAGCGCCTGCGCGTACCAGCGCAGCGAGAAGCCCTGCATCGGGTACGAGAAGAATGAGCCGGAGTTGAACGACAGCGGCACGATCGCGAGGATCGGCGCGACGAGGAAAAAGAAAATGAGCGCGCAATGCACGCGTAGTCCCGCGCCCGCGATGCGTTCCGAGAGTAGCCGGGTTCGTCCGTCTTTCATCTGAGTCTGCCTGTTGATCAACCATACGAAGGAGCGACAACCCATTGGCGTCGGTTGCGCGGCGCGTTAGCCGAAGCGCAAGCGGTCGATACCGACCAGCCGGTTGAAGATGAAATAGAACACCGCCGTGAATGCGATCAGATAGCACGACAAGGCACCGGCGAGTCCCCAATTGAGCTGATCGTTGGTCTGCGACGCGATCAGCTGGCTGATCATTTCGTCGCCGGCGCCGCCTAGCAGGGCGGGGGTGATGTAATAACCGAGCGCGAGCACGAACACGAGAAAACATCCCGCGCCGACACCCGGCAGCGTTTGCGGAATATACACTCGCACGAAGGCCACAGCCGGATGCGCGCCGAGGGATTTCGCCGCGCGCATGTACACGGGCGGGACACCTTTCATCACCGAAAAGATCGCGAGGATCATGTATGGCAGCAGGATGTGCGTCATGCCGATCAACACACCCGTGCGATTGAAAATCAGCGGCAACGGATGATTGATGAGCCCAAAGCGGAGCAACGCGCCGTTGATCACACCACCTGGTTGCAGCAGCACATACCACGCGGTGGTCCGCACCAGCAGCGAGGTCCAGAACGGTACGATCACGAAGAGAATCAGCCGGTTGCTCTGGTCCTCCGGCAATGTCGCGAGCAGATACGCCACGGGATAACCCAGCACCAGGCACAGCAGCGTGACCGTCGCACTGATCGTGACCGTGCGTCCGAAGGCCGCGCGGAAGATGGCGCTGTCCGCCGCGACGGACGTCACCGAGCCATCGGGCGCGACTTGCGCGTCGACGGCGTTCAGCAAATAGTCGGGCGTGGGCGAGATCGACGCACGCTTGAGGAGCCGCCAGGTTTCCGGTGTGTTCCAGCGTTCATCCAGATCGATCAGGGCGGGCTTCCATTGCGCGGGCGTTTGCGAACGTGTGGCACGCGCCGTCTTGAACAGCAGGCTGCGGAACTCTGGTTGAGAGAAGTTCATGCGTCGCGCGATATTGCCGAGCTGGCCGGATTCGCTGGCGTCCTTCAGGTCGTGCGCGAGTGCGGCAAAGGCCGGTTCGCCGGGTACGCCCGCACCGTCCCATCCGGCCAACGCCGTGCTCAATTGCGGCATGCCGGCGCGCACTTCAGGGTTTCGCACGCTGCGCGCGAGCAGGCTCGCGATCGGCGCGACGAACGTCACCAGCAGAAAGATGAGCAACGGCAAAGCCAGCAGCAACGCGCGCAGCGCGGCCTTGCGGCGCGCGGCGCGAAACGACTCGCGGTTCGCGGCCTGCGGGCCGCGGCCAAAAGGGGCGGTGGATGGCAGCTGCGTGTTCATCGTGCTCGATCTCCCGGGTGACGTTCGTTCGATCTGGCGCTACTGCGCCAGCCAGTTCTGGAACCGCTTGTTGATCGCATCCGCGTTGTCGGCCCAGAACGTCGCGTTGATTTGCAGCGGGCGTTTGAAGTTCTCCGGCGCTGTCGGCAGATCGTTCAGACGCGCCTTGTCGATCAGCGGAATGGCGTCCTTGCGCGGCGGCGCGTACGCGATGTACTTCGACAGGTCCGCATAGGCCTGCGGTGTCGAGGATGCGACGATGAACTTCCGCGCCGCGTCGGCATGCTTCGCGCCGTTGACCACGGCCCACCATTCGTAGTCGTACACCTGTGCATCCCAGACGATCTTGAAGGGCTTCTTGTCCTTGTGCACGGCGTCGTCGATGCGGCCGTTGTACGCCTGCGTCATGACGACCGCGCCGTCGGCGAGCAGTTGCGGCGCCTGCGCACCCGCCTCCCACCAGACGATGCTCGGCTTGATGGTGTCGAGCTTCTTGAACGCGCGATCGACGCCAGCCGGCGTGGAGAGGGTCTTGTACACGTCCTTGGGTGCAACGCCATCGGCGATTAAGGCCCATTCCATCGCGACCTTCGGCGACTTGCGCATGCCGCGCTTGCCCGGGTACTTGTTGAGGTCGAAGAAATCGTTGATGGTGGTCGGCGCAGATTTCAGCTTGCTGGTGTCATACGCATAGACGGTGGACCATACCATCGCCGCGACGGCGCAATCACTGATCGAGCCCGGCAGGAAGTCACTGGTGTTGCCGAGCAACTTCTTGTCGAACTTGGCGATGAGGCCTTCGTCGCACGCGGTGATTGCGTCGTTGGTTTCGAGGTCGATCAGATCCCAGGTCGGGTTCTTCGACTGTTCCATCGCTTGCAGCTTGGCGAGGCCGCCATCGTAGGACTCGGTGGAGAACTGGTCGCCGGTTTTCGCAGTGAACGGTTCGAACCATGCCTTTTTCGCGGCAGCTTCATACGCACCGCCAAAGGTGACGACGGAAATCGTTTCGGCCGCATGAACCGTGGCCGTGGCAAACGCCCCGAGCGCGCACGCCGCGATGGTGGTCCGGAAGGACGAGAGTGTGGTTTTCATTTCTAGTTGGCTCCTGCGATAAGTGGCGAGGCGGACGAGGGAACGGCAACAGTGGAATAGTCGGCGCCGCCGGACGCGGCGGCGGAATGCGGCGCGGGCGCCATGACGGGCAGCACCTTGCAGTCGTCACGGCGCCAGGTCACGGCGGTCTGACGGCCCAGTGCGGGCAGATCATGGTGCTGCGTGTTCGGCAGCTTGACCACCATGCTTTCGCCATGACCGAGCTTCAGATGCACGCGATGATGATCGCCGCAGTAGACGAGTTCCTCGACGAGCGCGTGCACGACGTTCATGTTCTGCCGGGTCGCTTCCTGCACGGCGTCCGGCGTCGCCGCGATGTGCGCGCGCTCGGGACGCAGCGCCAGCACCGCCGTGTCGCCCGACGCGAGCCCCGCGCCTGGGCGTCCGCGCACAGTGCTGCCGTCGGCCAGCTGCATCGCAGCCCATTCCCCGCCGTCGGAATCGACGCGACCGGTCAGTCCATTGTTCTCGCCGACGAAATTGGCAACGAACGCATTCGCTGCGTTTTCGTAGAGTTCGGTCGGTGCGGCGGCCTGCTGGATGCGTCCATCGGAAAACACGGCGACGCGGTCCGACATCGTCAACGCTTCGTTCTGGTCGTGGGTCACGTAGACGATCGTCAGCGACAGTTCGCGATGCAGCCGCATGATTTCGTATTGCATGGTTTCACGCAGGCGTTTGTCGAGCGCGCCAAGCGGCTCGTCCATCAGCACCACGCTCGGCTCGAAAACCAGCGCGCGGGCAAGCGCAACGCGCTGCTGCTGACCACCGGACAGTTGCGACGGACGCCGCCCCGCCAGATGCGATAACTCCACCATGTCCAGCACGCGCGTCACGCGCGTTTTCTGTTCGCTACGGCTTATCTTGCGCACCGACAGCGGAAACGCGACGTTCTCGGCAATCGTCATGTGCGGGAACAGCGCATAGTTCTGAAACACCATGCCGATATCGCGCCGATGCGGCGGCTTGTCGTCCAGACGCTTGCCGCCGAGGCGGATCTCGCCGCGCGTCGGCGCTTCGAATCCCGCGAGCATCATCAGTGTCGTGGTCTTGCCGGAACCGGACGGACCGAGCAGCGAAACGAATTCACCGTGCGCGACATCGAGATCGAGTCCCTCGACGACGCTATGCACGCCGTCGTATGACTTGCTGACGCCGTCGAACGAAATAAATGGTTGGCTTGACATGAGTAACTCGGCAGAGTGTTGGCGGTCCACGTGGGGCGGCGAATCACTTCGCGCCCAGGCGTCCCGCCAGATAGCGGGCGAAGTCGTAATTCGGCCGTTCCAGAGGGCTCAGATGGCCAGGCTTCGCGAGTGGCGCGTGCACGCCGCGAAACACGGCCTCGACGCCGCGCCGGTCCTCGGCGTTGACTTCGTCGAGCAGCGTCTTCAGCGTAGCCATGTAATCGGCGGCCCGCGGATCGTCGACGAAATCCGGTGCGAGGCCGCCGCCGAAGCGGATATGCACGCGGCCGACGCCCCGCGGCTGCAGGATCAGATACCAGAAGTAGCCGGGCGTCAGCGTGATCAGGTGTGTCGGGTAGATCGCCAGCAGCGCGGTGGTACGGCGCCAGTGTCCTTGCAGACGTGTATTGCTGGGATGCGCGTTGCCGATCGGCAGCGACGCTTCCTTGGTGATCCAGTGATAGTTGAACGCGGGCAAGCCCGGCGGACATTCCATTTCTTCGAGCTTCGAGTGCGGCCCGACCGTTGCGCGATGCAGCATCGGCAAGTGGTAGCTCTCCATGAAATTTTCCGCGAGGATCTTCCAGTTGGTGTCCCACACGTGCTCTTCGTGGAAGGTCTCGACGTAGTTGCTCATGCCGTACGGCTCGATCAGCTTCGTCAGCCCGGACAAATGTGATTCCACCGAAGGCGCGTGCGCGTTGAGCGTTACGTAGATCCAGCCTTGCCACGTCTCGCAGCGCACGGCAGGCAGCTTGTATTGTTCCTTGCAAAAGCCCGGCTGCCGATCCATCAACGGCGCGCCCGCGAGCGAACCATCGAGCGTGTAGTTCCATGCGTGATAGGGGCACACGATCCGGCGCACGTTGCCGCGCCCTTCAAGCAATACCGACATCCGGTGCAGGCAAACATTCGAGAATGCGCGCAACGCACCGCTCGCATCGCGCAGCACGAACACCGGCTGGTCGTCGATTTGCGCGGTCAGATAGTCGCCGCACTGTGCGAGCGCGCTCGCGCGGCCCACGCACAACCACTCGTGGCGAAACACGTCGCGCCGTTCGAGCGCGAGAAACGCCTCCGACGTGTAGACGGCCGGCGGCATGGCGTGTGCATCCCCGAACGGACGCTCGCAGTTCTCGCGCAGGGCGCGAACGATGTCGAGCTCAGTGTCCGTCGACTGAAGAATGGCTGACATAGGGGGCCCCCCATCAGTGTGTGCATCCGATGAGCACCAATCTAACAATCCAAATTGCTAGGTAAAATATTGTTTTTGCATGCAGTGCATAGCTCAAGCCTATGCCGAGAGGCTTTCGGGACCGCTAACCGATATGGAGGCGCCGAATATACGTTTCACAGAATGCCGAGAAGCGCTTCACAACCTCGCGCGGCTTGACGGCGCCCGATAGTGCGATGCCAAGCGTCGTCGCATTGACGCTTTCCTTGAAATGTTTAATCACGAAGTCTTCGCCGTCCACTGTTCGGGTCGACTTCAGCGGGAAGTTGAGTATGCTGTAACCCAAGCCGTTGGCAACCATGCCACGCACCACTTCAGGCTGTGACGACCGGAAAGCCGCGGTAGGGCGGCTGCCGACTGCGTCGAACAGCGCGGAGAAGTACTCGCGGCTATGCGGCAGGTCCAGCATCACATAGGGCTCGGGCAGCAGATCGGCCAGCGACACTTTGCGGGCCCGTGCAAGCCTGTGTGTTTTAGGCAGGATGACATACGGTGGCAGCGAAAGCAGCGGGGTAAACGCGATTCCATCGGCGATATCGAGGCTGTAGGTCAGCGCGATATCGAGCGAGCCGTCGCGCAGGCCGCTCAAAAGCGTGTCCTGATGCGCTTCCGTCGTACGGAAGGTGACCGCCGGATAGTCCCGCACGAAGCGGCTGATGATGCCTGGCATCAGCGGCGGGGCCAGCGACACCATACAGCCCAGCGAGATGGAGCCCGACATGCCGCCGTCGATTTCCTTCGCGGTCAGCTGCAATTCTTCGGCGTTCTGAAGCAGATTGCGAGCGTGGCCGAGCAGATCGCGGCCCGGTTGCGTGAGCGACAGCCCGCTGGCGTGATGGCGGATGAACAGTTGGACGCCGAACGATTCCTCCAGATCCGCGAGCGACGTCGAGATAGACGGCTGCGAAATGTGCAGACGCCTTGCCGCGGCGGTGAACGAAAGCGTCTCGGCCGTGACGACAAAATACCTGAGCTGACGCAACGAGTAGCGTATCGAGTTGCCGTCCATCAGTTGCTCCGTGTTCGGTCGAACCGATTGTCGCTCGCCAATTGTCGATTGCATAGCGAAAAACGATGCAAAGCATTTTTAAAATATAGTTTTTGTTGCCCGCCGCGCGGCGTACATTCTGTCCGACCGAAGAGAGAGAGTGACCTGAATCCAGAGCGCTTTTCAGAAGGAGAAGGCCATGTCGGCTGAAAAATTGTCGATCGACACGCTGGTCATAGGCGCGGGTCAGGCTGGCGTGGCAATGAGCGAACACCTGAGCAAACTCGGCGTACCCCATCTCGTGCTGGAGCGCGACCGCATTGCCGAACGCTGGCGTACCTGCCGCTGGGATTCACTGGTCGCCAATGGTCCCGCCTGGCACGACCGCTTCCCTAATATGGAGTTCGAAGGACTCGATCCTGATGGGTTCGCCGCCAAGGATCAGGTCGCCGATTACTTCGAGGCGTATGCGCGCAAGTTCGATGCGCCGATCCGCACGGGCGTCGAAGTCACGAGCGTCGAGCGTCTGAAGGGCCGGGCAGGATTTACGGTCGCAACGTCCGATGGCACGATCGAAGCCCGTCGTGTGGTCGTTGCGACGGGGCCGTTCCAGCGGCCCGTCATTCCCCCCATCGCGCCACAGGGCGTCGAGCTCATGCAGCTTCATTCGGCCCACTATCGGAACCCGGCGCAGCTGCCCGAAGGGGCGGTGCTCGTGGTTGGCGCGGGTTCGTCCGGCGTGCAGATCGCGGACGAACTGCAACGCGCGGGCCGCAAGGTTTATCTGTCCGTCGGTGCGCATGACCGTCCGCCGCGCGCCTATCGCGGTCGCGATTTCTGCTGGTGGCTGGGTGTACTCGGCGAATGGGACAAGGAAGTCGCCGTGCCGGGACGCGAGCATGTGACCATTGCCGTCAGCGGCGCGTACGGCGGCCAGACCATCGATTTTCGCAGGCTCGCTGATCAGGGCATGACGCTGGTCGGCACGACGAAATCGTTCGCGAATGGCGTTGCGACCTTCGAACAGGACCTCGCCGCCAATCTGAAGCGTGGCGACGAAAACCTGATGTCGCTACTGGACGCGGCCGACGACTACGTCGAGCGCAACGGCGTGGACCTGCCGGAAGACCCCGACGCACGCCTGATTCCACCCGACCCGGAGTGCGTGACGCATCCGCTCCCGGAACTGGATCTGAAGAAGGCGGGTGTGAGCACGATCATTTGGGCCACCGGCTATGCCGTCGATTTCAGCTGGCTGCACGTGAACGCATTCGACGATAAGGGCAAGCCGCAGCATCAGCGCGGTGTATCGAAGGAACCCGGCGTGTATTTCCTCGGCTTGCCGTGGTTGTCGCGGCGCGCGTCGTCGTTTATCTGGGGCGTCTGGCACGACGCAAAGCACATCGCCGATCACATCGTCACGCAGCGCAAATACCTCGCGTATCGCGACGCGTTGCAGCGTCGGCAGGACGCGCGCGGCGTGCACGGCGCGAATCCAACCGACACCGCGTGCGACGAATCGCACGCGCCGAAGACCAAAGAAGTGGGAGTGAACTGATGCCTACGCATACCCGCATCCGCATGTTCAATACGAAGGATACGTACCCGAACCAGTCGCTCGATAACGATCTTTGCCAGGCGGTTCGCGCGGGCAATACGGTCTATGTGCGCGGCCAGGTCGGTACGGATTTCGACGGCAACCTGGTCGGTCTCGGCGATCCGGGCGCGCAGGCCGAGCAGGCGATGAAGAACGTCAAGCAACTTCTCGAGGAAGCCGGCAGCGACTTGTCGCATATCGTCAAGACGACGACTTACATCACTGATCCTCGTTATCGCGAGCCGGTGTACCAGGAAGTCGGCAAGTGGCTGAAGGGCGTGTATCCGATTTCGACGGGGCTGTGCGTCAGCGCGCTCGGCCAGCCGCAATGGCTGATGGAAATCGACGTGATCGCCGTGATTCCGGACAACTGGAAGCCATCTCAGGCGTGAGGAGCTACCCATGACATTCTCGATCGTCGGACGTTGTGGCAAGACCGGTCAGCTCGGTATCGCGATCAGTTCGTCGAGCATTGCGGTGGGTGCGAGGTGTCCGTGGGCGCGCGCGGGCGTCGGTGCGGTGGCGACGCAGAACGTGACGCTGCCCGCGCTCGGGCCGCAGATTCTCGATCTGCTGGAAAGCGGGCGTATCGCGGCGGATACGGCGCTCGAACGGGCGCTAGGCGCGAGCGAATGGAGCGATTACCGGCAGGTGACGGTGGTCGACAGTGAGGGGCGAACCGCGATGTTCACCGGCAAGGAAGCACTCGGCGTGCATCACGCCGTCGCGGGAAATCAGTGTGTGGCAGCGGGCAATCTGCTCGCCGGCAAGCCGGTGATCGACGCGATGGTGAAAGCGTTCGAGAGCGCACAAGGCGCGCTCGCCGATCGCCTGCTGCACGCGATGCATGCGGCCGTCGAAGCTGGCGGAGAAGCAGGGCCCGTGCATTCGGCGGCTCTGAAGATCGTCGATACACACGTCTGGCCGAGCGTCGATCTGCGTGTCGATTGGGCCGACGACGATCCGATCGGCAAGCTTGCCGCGCTTTGGCAAGCGTATCGGCCGCAGATGCGGGACTACATCGCACGCGCGTTGAATCCAACCGCGGCGCCGAGCTACGGAGTGCCCGGCGATGAGTGAGTTGTCGAGCCGTGCGCTGCTCGAACGGCTGATCGGTTTTGCGACTGTCAGCCGCGACTCCAATCTGGAACTGATCGGCTTCGTGCAGCAATACCTCGCGGATCCAGGTGTGGACAGCGAGCTGTTCCATAACGCCGAGCGTACCAAGACGAACCTGTTCGCCACGATCGGTCCGCGAGAGCGTGGTGGCATCGTGCTGTCCGGGCATACCGATGGTGTGACGCGATGTTCGCTCGCCTCGCTGAACGTCTCAAAAGCGTGAGGTAGCCCGCGCGTCTGCGGTGCAAATCGGGCGTGAGGGGTTCATCAGGACACGCGCTCCGCCACTTCGAGCACGAAGTGCGCGACCACGACCACACCGGTGATCAGGGTCGCGAGCCAGCAGAGCGCGCGTAACGACCAGTGCGCGACGATTTCGCCGACCGCTTCTCGTTTCGCACTCAGCAGCACCAGAAGCACCAGCACGGGCGTAATCGTCATACCGTTGACGATGGCGCTCCAGTACAGCGCCTTGACAGGGTCGACGTGCCATAGGCCGAGCGCAACGCCAAGCAGCGTCCCGAGCCCCGCGAGCGCAACGAGCAGAACAGCAATGCGCCGATCACGCCGTTGGCCGTGGGGCCAGTCGAACGAACTCGCGACCGCTTGCGCAGCGGAACCCCCAAGCGAAGGCAGGGCGAGCAGCGCTGAGCCGATCAGTGCAAGCCCCAGCAGTGTGCCGGCGTAGCCATCCACTAGCGGTTCGAGCACCCTGGAAAGCTCCATGGGCTCGCCGGGCCGCGTCTGTGCACCATGCAGCGTCGCCGCAGCCGCAATCATGATGCACAATGCGGCCACGCTCGATAGCGCGGTGCGCGTCAAGGTCTGCATGCGCGCCCGGCGAAGCTGCTCTGACGAACGTCGATCGCCTCGCGCCGCGTGCTGTTCGTGCTGTCGATGTTCTTCCTGTGCTTCCTGCTCGGCCTGCGAAAAAAGCAGATAGGGACTCATCGTCGTACCGAGCACGGCCATCAGCATCGTGACGAAATCTTCTTTCCACTCGACATGCGGCACGAGCGAGCGCAGCACGACCGTGTGCCACGGCACATCGACGATCAGCAGCACGCCGGCATACGCGAGCATCGGCAGCATCAACCATTTGAGCACCTGCGCATAGCGCGCATAGGGAATGAACCACTGCAACGCAATCGAGGTGCAACCGCATGCGAGGGCAAGCAACCAAAGCGGCCCATGAGTGAAGCGTTGCACGACCGCGGCCATCGCCATCACATTGACGGCGATATTCAGCGTATTCGCAATCACGAACCGCGCCACCGCCAAATAGAAGAACACCGGCGAATAGTGCGCGCGCATGTTCGCGGTCAGGCCATGTCCAGTGACGGCGGCGACACGCGTCGAGACCAGCTGCAACGCGACCATCGACGGATACGACAGCACGCAGGTCCACAGCAGGTCGTAGCCGTACCACGCGCCCGCGAGTGAATATGTGGCGATACCGCTGGGATCGTTATCGCAGCCGAGACTTGCCAGCCCCGGCCGCAGCTCGGCGGCCCACGAGCGGGCGGGCTGCGACGAGGCAGCGTGCGTATTACCTTGTGCGGCGCGGGGCGCGGTGCCCCTGTCGGGGGAAGAGTGCATTCGCCTGACCGTCGGGAAACCAGGGATGCTGTAGCGCTCGCACGAAACGTTCCTTCGTCGACTCGTTTCGCGGCTTACATATACAGCGGATGTGACGCTATCGGGGGCGACTATCAGGACTCCCTCAGGCTGACGATACAATGTCACATCTTCAACCCGCGCCGACCAGCGCGAAACGCTCGTCGACCGCGGCGAGCGAACGACCAGTCTCCGCGATAGCTCCCCGCAAGTGAGGTCTCAATGCCCAGGCGTCTTTTCCGCGCTGCGGCAATCGAAACGGATTCAAAGCGGTGAATGACACACTCGGCCATACTGCACCGCAGCTGACTCGCTGCGTTTGCCTGAATTCCCGACCTGCTTCGGCAGGGATGCCGGATGTGCCGGACAAAGTGAGAGTAGCGACGAGCCGCTGAAGAAAATCGCTGGAAAGGAGAAATCTTGAAAAAGACAGGATTCACGGTTCTGATCATGACGCCTTGCACGGGCGCGCACGCATCGGACTACGCTGAGCTCTGGAATCCACCAGAGGCACGCGCGAACATGCTTCGAGTGACGACTCGCGCCGCATCCATCAGGGTCGTGCGCTAATGGAAACGATCGACTACGACGGGTACACGTTGTGGGGGCATGCCATCCTTCAGCAGGAAGGCGAAGGCATCCTGCAACCGGAGCGCTATGCGGCGAGCGGAACCATTACGCGAGGCGGAAAGCTGATCGAAGCATCAGGCATTCTGGGACTATTCGATAGCGAGGAGGAAGCCCACCATGCAGGCCTGGATTGGGCGCGCGCGTGGGTGGATGCTCATGGATGAGCTTGCGCTTGGCAGGGTAGTCGAGAGGCTCG
Organism: Paraburkholderia sp. HC6.4b; assembly: GCF_014200875.1. NCBI lineage: Bacteria > Pseudomonadati > Pseudomonadota > Betaproteobacteria > Burkholderiales > Burkholderiaceae > Paraburkholderia > Paraburkholderia sp. HC6.4b. The sequence goes on along the minus strand of NZ_JACHDC010000035.1, from coordinate 24,696 downwards.
GAGCCGTTGCCGTTGGTGGGCCGGGAGGACGCGCCAGCGGATCGACTCAAACCTACGCTTCCCGCTTGCTGCGCCCATACAGCAGCAACATTGCCGCTATCACCGCGCCGTAAATGATCTGACGTCCCGCCTCGGGCATCTGCGCGACTGAAAGGATCGACTGCAGCAGCGTGATGAGGATCGCGCCAGCCACGGTGCCGAGGTATGAACCTCGTCCACCCAGAATCGATGTGCCGCCGAGCACGACTGCCGCGATCGCCGGCAACAGGTAGGCATCGCCCATCGACTGCGCTGCCTTCGACGCATAACCGGCGAGCAATACGCCGCCGAACGCCGCGAAGGCGCTGCACACGGCGAATGCGGCCACGGTCACGAGCCGCGTATTGATGCCGGACAGATACGCCGCGCGTTCGGTATTGCCGATCGCGTACAACGTGCGGCCGAAGGTCGTACGCGACAACAGGAACACCGTGGCGCCGCCGATCACGAGCCATAGCGCGACGGCATTCGGCACGCCCGGTACGAGCCAGCCCGCCGCGAGCCATCGCATCACCTGTGGCGCGGAATCCTGCGGCGACGATCCGCCCGTATAGACGATCATGATGCCCTGTGCGACCGCATTGGTCGCGAGCGTGGCGATCATCGACGGAATGCGCAGCAGCGCAACGAGGATGCCGTTGACGACGCCGATCAGCACGCCGCAACCAATCCCAACCGGTATCGCGAGGATCCGTCCGAGTTCGCCGTGCCCCGCTACCGCGCACGCCATCATTGCGCCGACGGTGATGGTCCACGGCAGCGACAGGTCGATGTGGCCGAGCAGGATCACCATCATCAGGCCGGTCGCGATGATGCCGAGGAACGCGCCGACCTTCAGTTGCAGTAGGATGTACTCCGGCGACGTGAAGTTGCGCGAATACATCCCGCCGACGAGCAGCAGCGCGACGATGCACGCGAACGCGATCACGATCGGTTTGTCGATTCTGCGCGCGAGCCTCGACACGAACGTGGTCCGGCTGGTCGCTGAAACGTGGCTCATTGAAACCACTCCAGACGGTTGCGTACCCTGAACAGCCCGCATGCGCCGATCGCGACAGCGAGCAGAAGAATCACACCCTGGAATAGCGGCTGCCACAGCGCATCGACGTTGAACACGAACAGCAGGTCGCCGATCGAGCGGAACGCGAATGCGCCGAAGATCGCGCCAATCGCGCTGCCCTTGCCGCCGAGCAGCGACACGCCGCCTATCACCACCGCGGCGATCGAAAACAGCGTGTACGAGTTGGCGCTGCCGAGGCTCGCTTCGCCGGTGTCGGTGAAGAACGTCAGGAATAGGCCGCCGATCGCAGTGAGCAGTCCGGCCAGCGTATAGCTGGCGAACTTCGCGCGGCGGATCGGCATGCCGGACAGAAAGGCCGCGGGTTCGGACGAGCCGGTCGCGTACGCCGCGCGCCCGACCGCCGAGCGTTTGAAAGGAATCCAGACGATCAGCGTCGCCGCGAGCAGAATCAGCAAGCTCGCCGGCAGGACGCCGGCGACCTTGCCGGTCAGTGCGTCGGCGAGGTCCTCGTTGATCGAGCCGCCGGGCACGGGGCGCAGCAGCAGCGCCAGGCCGTAGTAGACGGCGCCCGTCGCGATCGTCGTCACGATCGGCTGCAGCCGGCCGAAAATGATGATCACGGCATTCAGCGCGCCGCACAGCGCGCCCGCCGCGAGCACGCCGGCGATGCCGAGCGCGCTGTGCAGCGTGCCGCCCGTGACGATCCACGAGCCGATGCAATTCGTCAGCACCAGTGTCATGCCGATCGACAGGTCGATGCCGGCCGTCAGCACGACGAGCGCTTGGCCCATCGAGACGAGCGCGAGCAGCACCGCCTTGTTCGCTGCCGTCTGAAACACGTTGGCCGACAACGCCGACGGATAGTTGACCAGGTAGATCGCGAACATCAGCACGAACAGGCCGAACGCGAACGCGGCCCCGCGATTCTCCGCATACCAGTAACGCAGCCCGCTCATAGCGCGACTCCCGTGGAAGGCGAAATCTGTCCGACGGGCAGGTCCAGTGCGCTGGCAATCAGGTTCTGCTCGGTGATCGCCGAGCCGACGAGTTCCTTCTTGATCCTGCCTTCGTACAGCACGAGCACGCGGTCACAGCAGCCGATCAGCTCGTCGTAGTCGGTCGAATAGAACACGATCGCGGCGCCTTCGTCGGCGAGGCGCCTGAGCAACTGATAGAGCTCCTGCTTGGTGCCGACGTCGATACCGCGCGTCGGGTCGCTGAGCAGCAGGATCCTCGGCTGCCGGATCAGCCACTTCGCGATGACCACCTTCTGCTGGTTGCCGCCCGACAGCGAATTCACGGGCGCGTCGACGCCGAACGACTTGATCGCAAGCAGCTCCATCATCCGGTCGACGAGCGACTGCTGGCGGTCGCGATCGATTACGCCGGCGGTGGACATGCGATCGAGCGCGGCAAACGACAGGTTCTCGCGTACCGACATCGGCAGCATCAGGCCTTCGGTCTTGCGGTCCTCCGGTATCAGCGCCATACCGATGCCGTTGGCGCGCGCGGCCAACGGACTGCCGATCGACACGGCTTTGCCGTCGATCTCGATCTTGCCGGCGCACCCGCGCAACACGCCGAACAGCGCCAGCAGCAGTTCGCGCTGGCCTTGTCCGTCGAGGCCGCCCAGTCCGAGGATTTCGCCGGGCTGCAATGAAAAGCTGATGCCTTGCAGCGTGTCGTTCCACGCGAGATCACGGCAGGCGAGAACCGGAGCGGCACTGCGGTCGCCGGCGGGTTTGGCCGGAAACGCATGCTGGTACTTGCGGCCGATCATCATTTCGACGACCTCGTTGTCGGAGCGCGTGCCCGCCTCGAAGCTCATCACATGACGACCGTTCCGGTAGACCGTGCATTCGTCCGCGAGCGCCTTCACCTCGTGCATCCGGTGCGAGATGAACAGCAGCGCGAGCCCCTCTTCGCGCAGGCGCTTGAGCACCTCGATCACGCGCGCGACGTCGGCCGCGGTCAGCGCCGAGGTGGCTTCGTCGAGGATCAGAATGCGCGGCGCGTGTGCCAGCCCCTTCGCGAGTTCGACCATCTGCTGGCGCGACAGCGGCAGGTCACGGACCTTCGCAAGCGGATTGATGTCGGCGGCGCCCGCCCGGGCGAGCGCCTCCTCGGCCTGGCGGCGCTGGGCCCGGCGGTCGATCATGCCGAAACGTCGCGGCGGGTGCGAAGCGAAGATGTTGTCCGCCACGCTCAAGTCGGGGATCAGCGACAGTTCCTGATAGACGCAGACGATGCCGGCCGCGTTCGCCTCGGCCGGCGACGCGAACGAGACCTGCCGGCCATCGAAGTGCATCGTGCCCTCGTCCGGCTGTACGACGCCGGACATCACCTTCAGCAACGTGGACTTGCCCGCGCCGTTCTCGCCGAGGATCGCGTGAATGCGGCCCCTGCGCACCGTGAGCTCAGCGTGATCCAGCGCGACGGCGCCGCCGTAGCTTTTCGACACGCCAGACATCTGAAAGAACGGCTGCTCTGCATCCTGCAGCATGCTTCGTCTCCGGTCACATCCCGGCCATCATCCGATCACTGGTTGCCCTGGCTCTGCTTCATGATTTCCTGCGCAGAGAAATTGATGCCGCAAGTCGGAAACGAGTTGCCGACGAAAAAGTTGTCGGAGTCGTTCGGGAAATAGTTGACTCCCGCCTTCAGCTTCGAATCGTCGGTGACGTCGAGCGGCAGCTTGATCGAGACCGGGATCGTCTGGCCGTCCAGCGCGGCGAGCGCCGTCTTGATCGCCACGGCCACCTGCGCGGGACCGGTGCCTGCCGACGTACACTTCAGGCCCTGGCTCCCATACTGCGCGCAGAACTTGCGAAAGCCGTTCTCCGTCTCGCCGCCGAAAGGCACGAACGGATGTTTCGCATCGATCATCGCGCGCACGACTCCCGTGTCGCCGCCTTGCGCCGAAATTCCATCGAAATGGCCCTGCACGGCAATCGCGTCGGCGGTGGCCTTTTGCGCGACCCCGTCGTCCCACTTGCCGTAGACCTGGACGACGTTCCACTTCTTGCCGGTGTCGTCCAAGGTTTTCAGGAAACCATTGTGCCGGTCCGTGTCGACCGACGTGCCCGCCACCCCGCGAACCTCGAGCACCTTGCCTCCGTTCGACAGATGGCTCGCGAGCCACTTGGCCCACAGCACGCCGAGCCCGTACTGGTCGACGTTGACGTTGATCGCGTCTTCGCTGTCGAGGATGTTGTCGAACGCGATCAGCACGACGCCGGCCTTCTTCGCGCGGCGGATCGCGGGGCCGAATGAGGCGGGATTTTGCGCGTCCACGATGACCGCGTCATAGCCGGCATCGATGAAGTTGTTGACGGCCGAGATTTGCGCCGGCACATCCTCGCCGGTCGAGACGACCTTGAATTCCTTGAGCTTGGCGGCGACGGCCGGCTGCGCCGTATAGGCCTTGGCTGTCTTGATCATCTGGATACGCCAGGTGTTCGCGATATAGCCGTTCACGAGTGCGATCCGGTAGGGCCCGTTCTTCTTCGGATACTTGATGAACTTCGTGTCGCTCTTCCAGGGGACCATGCAGGTTGGATCGCTGGACGGTCCTGAAACGAACGATGCCTGCGCGAAAGCCGCGCTTGCACACAGCGTGAATGCCGCGGTCGCCGCCGCTCGAAGCACCTGGATTCCTGAAAGCATGTCGTCTCCCTTTTGTTGGATTGAACTTGCCGATTGCCGGCGAACATGGCGGTCATGGATCGCCGCCGAATTCTGTGCGTGAAGCAGGGAATCTTGCGGAATGTGCTGCAGCGGGGGCTGACTCGGACTCGCCGAAGCAGCGCTATGACCTCTTCAACGGCGCCGCCTCGAAGCAAAACGAAGGGCCGGCGCGAACGCAGTCACGTCTGACAGTACTGGCATACCAATCCGCGCGCGATAGTGGTTTACCACGGCGTCGCGGGAAGATTCGAGTAGTCTGAAACTCCTGCTGTAACGGTTCGATGGGCGGCAAACGCGGCGTCAGGCCGATGCAGGCTGACGCCGGCAATTGGTGTACCATTTTGGCGAACTCGAGCCAATCCTTGGGCGGCTTCGAAGCTTTCGGGAATCCTGAATGGCCGATCTTTCGCACACGCCAACCGGCCGCGCCGCCGATGAGGACGCGACCGACCGTTCCTATGTCGGGCTCGCGAAGCAGATCTACGATCTGATCGTCGCCGGCGACGTCGGGCCGCGTGCGCGCCTGCCTTCCGAGCGTACGCTGGCCGAGCGTTTTGGCGTGAGCCGCACGCAGGTGAGGGAAGCGATCATCGCGCTGGAAGTGCAGGGCGTGGTCGAGGTCCGTGTCGGCTCGGGCATCTATGTGGCAGAAGCGCCGCAGGCGCGCTCCGCCATGTTTAAACTGCCGCGCGGACTGGGCCCGATCGAGACGCTGCGCGCGCGGGCGGTCATCGAAAGCGGGATCGCGGCCTTAGCCGCTACCGAGCGCAAAGATTCAGACCTCGACCGGCTCTTCGCCGCGTTGCGCGCGATGCGCGAAAACATGGACGACAAGGCTGCGAACGAGGCCGCCGACCGTGATTTCCATCTGGCGATCGCGCGGGCGACGGGAAACGAAATGCTCCGGCTCGTGGTGACAGCGATGTGGGACAACTCCCGTGCCGACCCGTTGTGGAAAAAGATCGAGGAGCACTTTCATACTCCCGCATTGCGGGCGGCTTCACAGGATGACCATCAGCGTATCTTTGCGGCCATCATGGCGCGAGATGCGACCGCCGCGCGCACGGCGATGCAGGCGCATCTGGCGCGCGTGGTCGGCGAGTTCACACGAGCCTGGCGTTAGCCAGACCATGTTCTGCGGTGCGCGCCGCAAGCTGCAACGGCACTGCCCCAATCCGTTCGCCTTCCGCTCGGTCACGGCTCTGATTCATCGCCGGCAATGTGGTTGAGGAACCGCGCCAGTCGTTCGGTATCGGCGTGCGTCCAGCCCTCGGGAGGCACCACGCTGGCCCAACCGTTGACGTAGTCCTCCGACGAGTAGTTGTGACCAAAACCCGCCGGCACGCCGAGTTGGTGAATCAGATCGCCCACCGCCTGCACGCCCGAGACGATGGGAAACCAATGCATGGCGTCAGGCACGTCGAAGCCACGTGGCCGAGCCAGCCATTCGGGCGGCCACCAGAACGCACTGGCACTCCAGAACACGGCCGGATCGGCCGGATGCTGAAGGTACACGATTCGCGGGGCCGGCCAGTCGGTGTCCAATGCCGCCTGATGCGGATCGCGGTTCAAGAACCGTACCGAACGCCCCCCATCGAAGATCGGCTGCCAGAAGGGCGACCCGCTATCGCGCTCGCGAGTGAGTTGCGAATGGATCGGGTTGCTTTGTTTGGCGCCGACGATCAGCACGCCATCCGTTCGGGCCATCATGTTGGCCACCGAGGCAGAGGCGTCTTTCCCGACGAAAGGCGCTTCCACCCCTGCGGCGCCGAGACTCTTGCCGAACAGAACGAGCTTTGGCCGTCGTTTCGGCGGGAGCATCGACCATCGGGCGCGAACCGCGTTGAAGAGCGTGATACCCGCCTCGTTCGCGAGACCCGCATCCATGAAAATGGCGAGTCGGCTAGGCAGGAAAGAGTATTGGATCGCCACGATCGCTGTGTCGCCACGGTGCAGTTGCTCCAGCGAAGCCGCGGCTTTGGGGACTATCCAGCCCGTGCCGGTGGGTATCCACACGACCAGCACTTTCCGCTCGAACCCGCCCGCGCGCTCGAGCTCGCGGACCGCAATCTGCGCACGCTGCTCGAGGGAGTCCGCGGAACGCACTCCCACGTAGACCCTCACCGGATCGACCAGTCTCGCATCAGTCCCGTGGAACTTCGCGAGCTCTTGCTTGTTTGTCGCTGTCGCCACGAAGCCGCGCCCCATGCGGCCCAAGGTGTCCCATGCGACGAACGACGTGCTGCTGCCCGACACCGCCGGCGACGTCGGGGCCACGATTCCTTCGGTCGTGTTCTCGTTCACCCGCCCGTGGACGAAGTTGGAGACCGTGGTGAGGGCGGGAAAGGCCACTCCGCGACCGAGCGCCATGCCAATCACGATGATGAGCAGCGCTGTTGCCGGCACCGAAACGATCGGGGGCACGTGGCCCTGGATGACCTGCTTGACTGCGGCGATACCGCGCGCCGTCAATCGCCCGATGACTACCAGCAACACCGCGCTCAACGGCGACAGGACGCTCACCAGCACGGCGTCGAACCAGGCGATCGGCGCCATCCCCATGAAACTACGCTGCTCGTTCTGCCAGCCGAGCCATAGCTTCGAGCCAACGAATAGTGCAATGAGCCACGCCGCTGTCAGAATGATCCAGCTGCGCCGTCGGATCTCGCTGCCGGCCACGCGCCCCCATCGCTCCAGCAGCCGATGCACGCCGCGGCCGACCCATGTGCCTATCCCATAGCCGATGGCCAGACAGAACGCGCCGACCACGGTTTGCGTTCCCCACGACCGCGGAATCAGTGTCGGCGTCAGTGACTGCCACCAGAACACGAGCGCGAGCAGCGAGCCGCTGAGCGTCGGCGTCCAGGACGTGCTTCGAAGCCCGGCGGCTACCGGCTCATGGGAGTCCCGCATGCGTGCTCGCTCGGATTGGCACAACTCGCACCTCGTTTCCGCGGGTCACCCGCAAAGGAGTTGATGACGCGACCAGCCTTGATTCAGACTCTGCCAGGAGGGCAGTAATGGACGATGCCGCCGCATGATCAGCCACGACGATGTTTTCCTGATTACCGCGCGCAACGCGACACATGGGGGCAGCGGGACGGACGGGGCTGCTCCGATCTCGTGCGATGTTTCTCCTACGTCGAAAAAACGTCAACGATAAACCGGCCATGCGTCGCATTGTATTTACCTTTCTGTCCCCCGAACAACATCGTCGCTCTGCGCGCATCGTGTTCAAACATCGATGAACCGGACTGTCGGTGGCAAGCGGTTCGAAACCCGCTGGTTGAATTGGCCGTCGCAAACCAAGCCGAATATCTGGAGCATTGCCGACGCTACGCAGTTGACCGGCAAGGCAAACAGGCCAGATAGCGAGATGGTGTTGCGATTGTCGCGAGACTTCCAGGAAGACCCGGTGTCTCCGGTCGCTTCTGTCTGCCGCACGAAGCTCGAAGGGATCATAGGCAAACGCGGCGACGCGCCATACCGCTCCGAAAGGGCACGCCGGCGCGAGCCATTAAACCTCCTGGCGCGTTGCGGGCCGAGCGGCCGCGTCGCGGAACCTGCGCCTTTGAGAAGGCGTCGACAACATCGAATCGACAAAGGTGTGCGCCCGATTTTCTCCATACTTGAACGCTTCATGCTCGGTCAGAAAATCGAACTGTTCCGGAAAACTCAGCAGTTCCTGTTCCGGATTGCCGGGCAACGTCACGGTCCATGACACGCGATAACGGCGATATTTGCCACCGAGCCAATGCGTCTTCGATAGCGTAACGTTCACCTCGATATTGCAGCCGCGATACGGCGCATATTCCTGAATGGACATCGCTTTTCTCCCACAACTGAACGCTTGCCACGTACGTCTGCTTTGCCGGCGGTTGCGCGCGGCCTCCAGATCGGCGGGATAGTCGATCTCGTCCGCGACCGGGAAATAGACGCTCGCCCCGCTGGTCGCGCCGTTCGGCCGCGAAAAACGCGCAGCCCATGGGTGTCTCGTTATGCATTTCGTGTTGACGATGCACATCGAGCAACGCGCGTTCCCGCGCGGCAACCATCGTCTCGGCCCGCAGCGCGGCTGCGCTCGTGGCCATTCCGCCGATCTTCGTGACGCGGCGCTCGCGCACCGGCTGAACATCAAGGCGATTCAGGTGGCGGAACGGGACTTCCAGGTCGCCAAAAGCCGCAAGGCGCGAAACGAGTTCGTCGATACGTGGTCCGTCGACGCGTTCGTGGAAGAGGGCATGCAGCCGGCGGAACCACGATGGGGTACGCATGAACGGCATTGGCCTGCGGACGCGCATCGGCACGGGTAAAGCGCGCGGGACGCTCAGCCGGCCACGCCGCGCCGACGGGCTCGATCAACTCGATGGCACCCGGTGATCAAGGCCCGGGAAGGAACTGGACGTCTCCGTACCAGGCGCGTGTCGTGGCACCGGTATTGTCGGTATCGGTCAGCAGCCCGTAGCCTGTGATTCGTCCTGGCGGTTCGTGAAAGACCCGCTCATAGTCTTGCACGATATTGCGGCGCAGGCTTTGCCACTGACCCGCATCGCCAGGCAGACCGGAGACCACGATCATCTGTACGCGGTTCGTGTGAGGGTTGGCAATGACGGTACCCGGCGCGGCGGTGGTCGACCACACGTACATCAACGTGGCATAGGGCAGATCTTCGCCACTCAGTTCCTTGGCCAGCCCCATCTTCGCCCGGTCGAAAAGCGACAGCTTGCTCTTGTCTCCGGCAAACATGAACACCAGCCGCGCTGGCGCGTCTTCCTTCGACGCCACGCGGTTATCGGCGCCTTCGATCGGTCTATCCGCTTTCCAGCGCCATGCCACGACGGGAGTGCGAGCGAGGTCGATATCACCGTCGTGCATCAGCGCGGAAGCAGAGCGGTTCGCGTCCGCCTGCAGCACAGTGGTGTGGTCGTCGTGAACGAGCGTGTATTGCGTGATGGGCTTGCCGCGCACGACCGGCAGGTTTTTCCAGCCCGCGGGCAGCGATGCGCCGGGCTCGAACGAGGAAAAGGCGATACCGGGCTTTTCGTCCTGGGCAAGGATGGGTGGCGACAACAAAAGAAGCGCGACGCATGCGGCGATCCAGGCTGACGGGGCTGTTCGTTTTTGCGCTCGACGGCGCGTGGGAAGATGCACGGCAGGTCGCATTCGTATGTTGGATAGCGTCCATTGTAATGGGCTCCTCGGGCGACGTTTCAGCGGAGCTTTCACGCCGGCGGTTGAGGTTCTGTTTGCTGCGTCGTAGCGGCTGCATGACGAGGCTCGCAACGCGCCGCGCGGTATTCCCGTCGCGTCGTGCGGCGCGCGAGGGGTTTGCTATCAATGACCGTGATCGCCGCCACTCATCACAGGCGTCAATTTCCCACATATTGGGGAAACTCCCTGGCTCGTAAAAATCGTAACTCGACTTAACAAAGTTAGAATGGCTGCTCTAAGACGGCTTCAGACCGTGTGCCTGGCCAACGGCCCGGTATGGGAACGACCTTCACGAATCGCAGTGGCAGCGATCGCCGTGTCCGCGAGAACCTGAGAGATATTCCGTGAGCAGCCCAAAACAGATGCCATTTACCCTATCCGTTCCGACCGACGTGTCGCAACTGCCCAACCAGTTCCTCGCCGGTTATTGCGCGCTGATACGGCTGAACGTGGATACATACAGGTCCGCGGTCACGGGTGCCGCGCTGCACTGGGAAAGCGTATTGCGCGCCCAGACGCCTGAACAGTTCCTCAGACGTCAAGCGGATGTGATGCCTTGGCTCACCCTGCAGTTCGCCGGATACACCCGCGGCTGGATGGATATTGCGTCTGAAACAATCAGACCGTGCCACGCCGGCGGCGATCACGACGACGAGCGTGAGCTCCACGAGGACACCAGGCCCGCTGGGCTGCCGGCCTGCGCAACGGGCGTCGACGCGATGATGCGCGCGGCCGTGCCGCCGGAAGTGCAGCCGGATGGCGTGTCCGTCGCCGAGGCACAGGTCGGAGAAATGGTCCGTGCCTTTCTCGAGCGCGTCGAAAAGGCGACGCCTGACACGGCGGAACGACGAGGTCCGCCTCGCACACGTCGCTCGTCAACCCGATAGGCGACGAGCTTCCACCAATCCTGCCGGGTCCGGTATTCGCGTGCTGCCGATGCAGCCGTGGCCGGATCTGGTCACCCGTTCCTTCGCTCCCGCCGTGAGGTAAACGACATGTTGAGCCCGCACGAAGTGGCCACGTTGCTGCTGTTGAAGGATGCGCCTGAACGAATTGATTCGGATCGGGCAGAGCTTGGCGCGCTCCGCGAACTGCAGTTGATTGCGAATGAGCCAACTGGGCCGGGCTTCCGGTTACCTCGCGTGACGCCGCGCGGCGACGCCGTGCTGCGAGCATTCGCACGGGTCCGCTGACCGGTGCGCAGACAACGTATCTGACGACCTACATACGTTGGGTGGCCGCCTGCGCCGCCGCTCGGCAATCGTGTGTACGAACAGCTTCGCCAGTGACTGTCGCTGAGCACCGCAGCGCGCAGCGGGGACTTCGTCACGGTCGCTAATCACACCACCATTCTCCCCGCGCGGGGAACGAGTTATGCGATAGCTCGAATAGGGGCCCGAGGTGCGATCTGCCAGATTCTCGGTGAAAAGTTATCGGGAGAGTTCGCAGCTGCGCCTCGATCTCCGAAGTGGACGCAAAAGTCTATTGCTGCCGCTTAAAAGCGACTGACACTACGCTCGCGCCAGCTTATGAAATATCTCGCCCGGGCTGCCGCACTTGCTGGCCTGGCCATCGCGGTCTGGCTCGTCTGGCACGCCGACGCGCAGAAGGTGCTCGGTTTGATGCGCGCGGCCGGCGCCGGGCTCGCGCTTGCAGGGATGGTCCACATTCTGCCGATGCTCGCCAACGCAAGGAATTGGCAAATGCTGATGCGCGGCGCGATACGCCCGAAGCTGTTCGCGGTACTGCATCTCGTCTGGATTCGGGAGTCCGTGAACGGCATGTTGCCCGTTGCCCGTGTGGGCGGTGAAGTCGTGACGTTTCGCATGATGCGCAAATGGGGCATGGAGCCTGCCCCAGCCATGGCGAGCCTCGTCGTCGACCTCCAGCTCACGCTCATCAGCGAAATGCTGTTCGCCATCGCGGCCATCGGCTATCTGATCGCCCATGCCGGCTCCAGGGCGTTGCACCTCGCAGCCAGGCTCGGAGGCGGCATCGCGATTCTGGCGGTTCTGCTCCTGGCGTTTTCGTTCGTGCAGCGAGCGAGTCCGTTCGCGCGGCTCACGAAACTTTTCAATCGCATCACGAGCGGCAAGTTCCGCTCGCTCGTCGGCGAGTCGGTGCGCATCGATCAATCGATCAGTGAGCTCTGGCATCAGCCCGGCGTCATCATCCGTTACCTGCTCATCTGGCAATCACTCCAATGCATCGCGACGGCGCTCGAGCTATGGCTCGCGCTCTATTTTCTGTCGGCAAAAGCAGGTTTCCTGCAGGCAGTCGTACTCGAGTCGCTCATCCAGGCGCTCAGTAGCGTCGCGTTCTTTGTGCCTGGCGCACTCGGCGTTCAGGAAGGTGGATTTCTGCTGATCGGCACGGTGCTTGGTTTCCATCCGCAGCTTTGCCTCGCGCTCGCGGGTGCGCGCCGTATTCGTGACATCATCGTCTTTTTGCCTGGACTGATCGCCTGGCAGGTGGAGGAGTGGCGCGACAAGCGGCGACTTCGTACCGAGGGAGGTCGGGGTCCGAATCATGATGCGAGACACAGGAAAACATGATGCGGTCGTGGTGTTCGGCGCCTTCGATCGCCACAACCTGGGTGACCTGCTGTTCCCTCACGTCGTCGCAAAACTGCTTGCGTGCGACGACGTGATCTTCGCCGGGCTCGCGGAGCGTGACCTGCGCGTCCACGGCGGCCACGCTGTTCAGGCGCTCGCGCAACTGGCCGCAGAACGCGGCAAGGACCGTGTGCATATCGTGCACGCGGGCGGCGAGATCCTGACTTGCGGCGACTGGGAGGCGGCGGTGATGCTGCTGCCGTGGGACCAGGCACAGAAGGTCATCGCGCGACTGGAAACGCACAACGACGAGCGACGCGCGTGGGCACGTGCGCTGACGGGTCTCGATGCGCTTGCCCCCTACATGACGTCTCGCGCGATGTTTCCCTGTGCGTCGAGCGTCACTTATCAAGCGGCCGGCGGCGTCGATGTGGAGGGACTCGATCCCGGGATGCGAGCAGAAGTCCTGTCGAAGCTCGCGCAAGCCGACGACGTCAGCGTGCGTGACATCCGCACCCAGAACGGGCTCGCCGCAGCAGGCATTCTCGCGCGGCTCGTGCCGGATCCGGCGGTGATGGTGACGGAGCTGTTCGGCGCGAACATTCGCGCGTGCAAGGAACGAAGCGGCGTGGCGGATTTGCAAAGGGCGTTTCCCGAGGGGTATGTCGCCGTGCAGTTCAGTGCGGATTTCGGCGACGACGGAACGCTCGGTGTGCTTGCGCGCGAGCTCGATCGCGTGTCGAACGAGAGCGGGCTTGGTATTGTGTTCTTTCGAGCGGGTGCGGCGCCCTGGCATGACGATATGGCCTGCTACGAGCGGATTGCGGCACGGATGAAGGTCTCACGTACGCAACTCTTCCGTTCGCTGGAGATATGGGACATCTGCGCACTGATCGCGGACGCCACGGCCTACGCGGGAAGCAGCCTGCACGGACGGATCGTCGCGCTGGCGTTCGGCTTGCCGCGGGTGAACTTCTTCCATCCGGCGCGCGCGAACCACACGACCAAACAGTCCGCGTTTGCCGCGACGTGGGAGCCAGCGTGCGTGCCGGGCAGCGTCGGGATCGAGGCACTTTCGCAAGCAATGCTCCATGCCCTGACGATCGACCGGACGTTGCTGCGGCGCACGGCCACACACCTTGCCGCTCGCTATCGCGAGGGATTCGCGCAGACGCGAGCGGCAATGTGTTGTGCGTGAAATGCAGGGCCTCGCGCGACGAGCGGCGTCGGCGCGGTCGTGTAATCTCGCGAAGCTCGATCGTTCTTTGCTCAGCCCACGTGTACGAGCGAGCGTGTGGTGCGAACCGTGGACGGCCGGTCGCGCAGCAGCAGTGGCATCAAGCGCCGATTGGCTGTCTGCGCCGCCCATTCGCAATACGCGGGGCTGCCGAGCACCCAGCCGTTGAGCGTCGACTGCATCAGGTTATTGATCTCGCGTTCGTCAACAGGCTGTGCGCCCAGATCGCGATAAGCCTGGTGGCGCTCGAACGGCGTATTGCCGAGCGCCCGGTACAGTGGATGGTCCTTGATGAACCTATCGACACGCAGCCCGATGTGGTGCGCGCAGCTCGACCACGGGTAGTTTCCCGGCTCGGCCGCCAGGCCATTGCGCACCGGCGCCTGATCGATGACCTGGCTCGCGAGCAGGAAATACCGGTCGGGCTCAATCACTGTCGACCGGTACTCGCCACGCCATACCGCACCGCGGCGTCCATGGCGGCGGTTGAAGGTCTCGGCATAGCGACGGCCAACCGCCTGCATTGCCATGGCGACGCTCGACTCGTACGAAGGCGTGACGAGGAACTGTACCGCATCAGGCATGAGCACCCACGCATGGACCGCCAGATCGGCGACGCGCGCTGCGTCTGCCACGCAGGCGAGGAAGTACAGGTAGTCTCCTTCGTCCATGAAAGCGGGCCCCGCGAGTCCCTGCAAGATAACGTGCTGCGGTTGATCGGGGACGTAGTGCCGTGCAAGCCGTGCCATGCTGAATTAACCGGAGATCCGATGTGAGAAAGCGGTCCGATAGATATCGGACGCGGGACCGTGTGTAACGTGCTGGAGGAAATTCTAGCGATCATGTTCGTGCATCTGCATCACGAACAGGCCTTTTTTATGGCCTCTGTTCGTTGATTTGCCGATCGCACCAGTGTCTCTTATGCCAATGCTGAATTGCAGCGCCGCGCTCGGACGTTGATCGACGAACGCTTCGCATCGCAGCTCTATCCCTTGTCGAACAGACTTGAAACCCGCGAGATCGTTTTCGCGGTCAGAACCAGCAATGCACCAGCGATGCTGTAATCGACGTGATGCATAACGTCGGCCAGATAGAAAACGGATAGCGCAATGATCGGGTGGTACATCGCACGGCTTATCAGGCGTTTCATCGGTGTCTCACGCTACTGTGTTTGCGCGAAGCGGTCAGTTGCTGTGCTTGAACCGATTCGTGCAAGTTGGGTGACGCGCCAGGTTTCCAGAGTCCGAGGAAGGCTTGTTGGCGAAGTACGGATGACGCCGATCCGTGATGTTCCTTCCTGTCATGAACTCTGCCCGCGGCAAGCGATTGCCGTCCTGCCCGTGCGTCGATCTTTCTTGACCGATCGTCCACTTCTTGCCGATGCATCGCGTGCGCAGTGCGGGCGTCCACAAAGATCGTCCTGTCATCCTGGCGAAGCGCACGTTCCGCGGTGCGCTTTTTGCCAGGCGCGAGTCTTCAACGGACCCGCAAAGCGCTTCATAAGCCTCGCGAAAAACGCCAGTAAGGGAATTGTCATCAAGTGAGGTTGCGGGTATAACATGGAGCCCTTGGCCATCCTGACGAATGAACGGCGGCCAGGTTTCTCGCCCGGGAAATCGCATTTCACGCGAGCTATCCATGGATGCAGTCTCTGAGGTTCTGCGCGCTGTTCGTCTGAGCGGCGCCGTGTTTCTGAACGGGACACTCACCGCGCCGTGGTGTCTGATCGGTCGCACCGATGCATCGCTCTGCGGCGCTTACTTGCCGCCTTCCGAGCGCGTCGTTTCTTATCATCTGATCATAGAGGGGAGTTGCTGGGCGACGCTGGCCGACGATCCCGGTTCGGCGATTCACGTCCATGCCGGCGAACTGATCGTGGTGCCTCAGGGTGAAACGCACATCATCGGCAGCGCGATCGATATCTCCCCTGTGCCGTCGGACTCCCTACTGGCCGGGCAGATGGCGACAGCACCCGGTGAAGTGATGACGCTGTCCTATGGCGGCGGGGGCGCTGTGACGCGCATCGTGTGCGGCTTTCTGGCCTGCGACGATACTTTGAGCAATCCGCTGCTCTCATCGCTGCCGCGACTGTTCAAGATCGACATGCGCCAGGATCCGCGTGCGGCATGGCTCGAGTCGTCTCTCAAACTTGCTGCCGCGGAAGCGGCCGACTCGCGCGCGGGCGGCACGATCGTGCTTGCCAGGCTATCGGAACTGCTGTTTGTCGAAGCAATCCGTAGCTGTATTGAAGCGCTACCTGATAACCAGACCGGGTGGCTCGCCGGCGTGCGTGACCGCTACGTTGGACGCGCGCTCTCGCTGCTTCACGCGCAGGCGGCGCATGCGTGGACCGTCGAGGAACTTGCGCGCAAAGTGGGCCTGTCGCGTTCCGCGTTGGCGCAACGCTTTACCGATCTTCTGGGGCAGCCGCCCATGCAATACCTCGCGAGATGGCGCATGCAGATTGCGGCGCACGAACTTCTGATCGGTAGCAAGCCGCTCAACGCCGTTGCGGAACAGATTGGCTATGAGTCGGAAGCCGCATTCAGTCGCGCGTTCAGACGCGAATTCGGCATGCCGCCGGCCGGCTGGCGCAAGAGCAAGGGAAAGTCGAACGGCGTGGCCACATCAGCGCAGCACGCGCAACCTACGCGTGGCGTTGCCGCACTGGGGGATCAGTGATGCCTGCCGCGACGCGCCGTGCTGTTTCTACCCACTCAATTGTCGACCTGTGCGACCAACGTGACGAAACGGCGTTTCAGTCATATCGTCCGGCGACTCGATCATAGAACTTCAAGACTCCCAATCGTAAATTGAGCGTGCCGGAAAGCCAGATCATCCGACTGGCTCTGCCCGGTGAACCGACACTCAACGCTAGACCGCATCGCGGTCCATATTGGGAGAACTTCAATGAACGCAATATTGCGGCTGTCCGATCGCGATCGCTACGCCCGATGCATTCGCGCTTCGAAGATGGTCAATTGGGACATCGACCGTGACGTGATTGGAGGCCGTACCTTCGACATGTCCCAGAAGTATTTGCCGGACGGGCTGTCGCTGGTGCCGGATTTCATCATGCTCTCGGAGGCTGAGAAGCGGTTCGTCAGCCAGATTCAGGGGCGCACATACGCGAACGTGTTCGGGCTCGTCGAGCGCTTCATTAACGCCAAGGTGCTGGAAGTGAGCCGCGACTACTGGCTCGGCGATCAGGTGGCGCTCGAAGCGCTCGTGCGTTTCAGCGACGAAGAGCTTAAACACCAGGCGCTGTTTCGCCGCATCGAAAAAATGATCGGCGAAACGCTGCCAGTGGGTTATCGCTTCGACGTCGATCCCGATGCGCTTGCCGCCGTGGTCCTCGGCAAGAGCACCTGGGCGGTGCTGGCCATGACGCTGCATATTGAACTGTTCTCGCAAATTCACTACCGCCAGAGCATTCATCCTGACGATCAGTTATCCGAGCTGTTCAAGGATGTATTTCTGTACCACTGGAAGGAAGAAAGTCAGCACGCCATTCTCGATGAGCTGGAATGGAAGCGGCACGACGCCACGCTGACAGATGCGGCGCGCGACAACGCGGTCAACGAGTTCATCGACCTGATGATTGCGATCGATGGCATTTTGGGCGGGCAGGCGACAGCGGACTCGCGGTATTTCATCGCGAACTGCGGGCGTGCCGTCGTCGAGGCAGAAGCCATGTCGATCGAAGCGAATTTCCATCATGCCTACCGGTGGCAGTACCTCCATTCCGGTATGCATCACCCCCATTTCGCGGAAGTGCTCGATCGGCTCGTCTCCGAAGAGCAGGGGATGCGTATCCGGGCCGCACTCGCCACACTGCATTGAGCGAGCCCGAACGCACACGAATCATCCAGCTAAAGGTGCGCGCGGCGAGGATCTGCGTTTCATCAGTCGAGTCCCTCGTGCTTCATGGCAAGCTGGACGGCCGGACGCGCGCGCATCAGTTCGGCAAAGTTTCGCAATTTCTCCGGCACTTCGATGCCTACCTTTTTGGCCCAGAGCAGCATCGTGAACAGATAGGCGTCCGCCACACTCGCTTCGCTGCCGAACAGGTATTCGCCCTTGAACATGGTGGCGATCAACTGGAAGCGTTGACCGAGCTTCTCGCGCGCTGCCGTTGCTTCAGCATCCGAAGTGGGCTTGAAAACACGGCTGAACTGCTTGTGGATTTCCGTCGAAATGAACGCGAGCATCTCGAGCAGGCGCAGGCTGCCGGGTTCGCTATTCGGCGCAAGGGCAGGCTTGCGCTGTGCGACCCACGAAAGAATCGCGATATTCTCGGTAAGCCGTTGACCATCATCCATTTCGAGGGTTGGGACGTAACTCTTTGGATTGATCCGATTGAACTGCTCCCCAGTCTCGGTCTCCTTGGACTTCAGGTCGACGCGAATCCTTTCGAAAGTGAGATCGGCCTCATGCATTGCGATATGGTCGGCGAGGCTGCAGGCACCAGGCGAATAGTAGAGCTTCATGATAGGGGGTCCCTTTTCGTGAGATGAACTGAACCGTTTCAACGCAGCAAAGGGCGTGCCGCCGCCGTCGACACCTGGAACGAGAGTTCGACGTCGAGCGTCGATTGCGATGGATGAACTTTGGCATAATTGCCGCATCGCTGCGCCGGGCACTGTCCGTTTTCACTCGCGCCACGTCCACAAGGGTCTTTCGTCATGGTTCGTGGAGCGGCTTCAGATAGCTTGAATTAATGTAGCCATCCGAACCCGGATCGCAATCGCAGCAGGGCAGGGCGACGGCCAGCACAGGAGAGACCATGCGGTCGGAAGTGAAGTCCGGCGTGCGCCTGAGACGTTATGCAATCACGGTGACGGCCGTCATCGTTGGCCTGCTTGTCGTCGGACGCATCACGGGCATCCTGGTCAACTGGCTGTGGTTCTCTTCGATCGGCTATGGTGGCGTTTTCTGGACCATCCTCTGCGCGAGAGCGCTGCTGTTTGCCGCGGTGTTCGCAGTCTCGGCGTGCGCGATATGGCTGTCTGGGATTTTGGCGCATCGTTACGCGAGGCGCATCGATGTCTTGCGAGCTCAATCTGTTGATCGATCGGGTGCGACGGAAGTTGCCGTTGAATTGTCTGAGCTGATCGCGCCGCACGTTCCCTGGCGCTCCAGTATTGCCTGCGCCGCGGTCGTCCTGGGGTTGGTTATTGCCGCTAGCGAAGTCTCGAGCTGGGACCTCGCGCTTCGCTTCATTTATCAGGTCCCTGTTGGCGAACGCGATCCGATCTTTGACAGGGATATCGGCTTTTATCTGTTCTCGCTCCCCGCGTATGTCGCACTCAAGAACTGGCTGCTGCAGCTAATCTTCTGGAGCGCGATCATGGCAGGCGTTGTCTACGGGGTGCGCGGTGACATCGCGCTGGAGCGGCCACCACGCACGCTCTCGGCCGCCCCCCTCACTCATGGTTCGGCACTGCTCGGTTTGTTCTTTGCGGTGAAGGCCTGGTCGTGGTGGCTCGACCGCTTTCTGCTGCTCTATGGCGACAACGGCGTCGTGGTCGGCGCCAGCTATACCGATGTCCACGTCGAGTTGCCGGTCCTGTGGATGCTTGTCGGCCTTGCCGCAGCCTCATCCGTTGCCCTTTGCATCAACATGCGCCGGCGGAGCCATCTGCAACCCGTCGTTCTCGCGCTGCTCGTATTCGGCAGTTCGTTTGTATTCGCTGTGATCTATCCGTCGCTGTTTCAGCGCTTCTATGTCAAACCGAGCGAGCTGAAACTGGAAACACCCTATATCGAGCACGCTATCGCGCTAACGCGACAGGCTTACGGCCTCGCCAAGATCGAGGTTAAACCGTTTGAGGCCGAGCAGGGACTGACTCTCGATTCGCTGCAGGCCAATCGGGCGACCATCGACAACATCCGGCTATGGGATGTGCGACCGCTGATGGATACCTATGCACAGTTGCAGGAGATCAGGACTTATTACAAATTTATTTCGGTGGACATCGACCGCTATCAGCTTGACGCCGGATACAGACAGGTAATGCTGTCGGCGCGTGAACTGGAACCGGCGATGCTTCCGACCAACGCCCAAACCTGGGTGAACCTGCACCTTATCTTTACTCACGGCATCGGCGTCGTGATGTCGCCAGTCACCGAGAAATCCACCGAAGGCTTACCGTTTTTCTATCTGCACGATATTCCGCCAGTCTCCAGCGGCGGCCCGGTCATTCGCGAACCACGTCTTTATTTCAGCGAAGGCCGGCCGGACTACGTCATCGTGAACGGCAACGTAGCGGAGTTCGACTTTCCCCAACGGCCGACTAACGCCTACACGACGTATAGCGGGCGCGATGGCGTCAGCATCGGCAGTGTGGCACGCCGCAGTCTGTTCGCCTGGCAGCTCGACGATCCGAACATCCTGCTGAGCGGCTATATCACAGACAAGAGCCGGATCCTGCTTCATCGCAACATTCAGGACCGCGTGCGTACGATCGCGCCATTCCTGACTCTCGACCATGACCCCTATGTCGTCGCAAGCAATGGGCGCCTGTTCTGGATCCAGGACGCCTACACCGTCAGCCGGTGGTTTCCTTACTCCCGGCCGGGTTTCGGCGACGGCGCCAATTACATCCGAAACGCCGTCAAGGTCGTGGTCGATGCGTATAACGGCACGGTCGATTTCTACGTCAGCGATCCCGCCGATCCGCTCCTGCGCACATACGAGCGCATCTTCCCGGGTTTGTTCAAGCCTTTGGACGTGATGCCACCGGAGCTGCGCAAGCATATCCGCTACCCCGAAGATCTGTTCCTGATCCAGGCGCAGCTCTACCGCGCCTATCATATGGATGCGCCGGAGATCTTCTACAACCGCGAGGATCTGTGGCAGTTTCCCCAGGAGCTGGTCGGAATGGATGGCGGAAGCACCGCCAGCACGATGCCGCCGTATTACACGATCATGCGACTCCCCGGCGACGCACGCGCCGAGTTCATCCTCATGCTGCCGATGGTGCCGAGCCAGCGCGAGAACATGATTGCCTGGCTGGCGGCGCGTTGCGATGCGCCCGGGTACGGCAAGCTCATCGTGTACACCTTTCCCAAGGACAAGCTGATCTATGGGCCGTTTCAGATCGAAGCGCGGATTCAGCAGAATACCGAGATCTCGCAGCAGATCTCGTTGTGGAACCAGATGGGCTCACGCGTCATTCGCGGTCATCTCGTGGTCGTGCCGATCGAGAACTCGATCCTCTACGTTTCGCCGCTCTATTTGCGCGCGGCGTCCGGTCAGTTGCCGGAGTTGAAGCGGGTGATTGCCGCCTATGGGGACCGTGTGGTGATGGAGAACACTCTGGATGAGGCGCTGGCGGCGCTTTTCAGTGAGACCGCACAAGCGGCATCGCCAGCCCGAGGCACAGTGGACGCTCGCGCGCGAGAGGCACTTGTCCACTATGACCGCGCCATCGAGAGACTGAAGGCGGGAGACTGGAGCGGCTTCGGCGCGGAACTGGATGCCCTCCGGCCGTTGCTCGAGGCACTCGGCGCTGGCCGTTCCGATGACCGGAAGTGACCAACGGGACGATCAATGCGGCTCGCCGAGGCAAGCGTCGGCAACATCGACGATCGGCTCGCTGTCGGCGTGAGCTTGAGGAAACCGATCGACGCACTTGATCTGAACGTAGGTCCACCACGTTCCCGGTGGATCGTGACCCAGCCACAACACAGTGGCTGCGACCTTGGTTCGCAGCCCCCATTGGCGCCAGTCAGCACCCGTTGGCGAAAAGTTTCCGTGAATGTCCTTGTACAGGTTACGGTCCAACCCGTATCGCTTCAGATAGGGCGGGTTGATGCGCTCCTCGGACGTAGCCGGCTCGCCACGTGCGATGCCCGCTTGCGCCAGGGCCGCGTCCCGGCGGAAATCGCTCACGGCACGGCCGACCACCGACAGCTCGAACAGCAATGCCCCGCCAACTGCCATGCAAGTCGCGATAATGCAAAGCGAGAGCGCCCAAAGCACCCGCCTTCGGGTCGTCGGTGTCTTCATCACTGTCGACCTCCTACCGGCAACGGGATTCGCCGCCATGCCCGGCGCTTCGTTCGCCATTCAAATGGCCGCTCGGCTTTGTCGCAACGGATTTGAGATGGTCGACGGCAGTCGTGTCAGACAGAGTGGCCCCCTTGCCTCGTCAGCAAGAGCCAGGCCGGTTTGCAGTCCGGTACGGGTACTTCACGCCCTTTGTAGAAGGTCAATCGCCTTTTCGGCATCGTCCAACGAGTCGACCGCGAGATACGCAATGAACTGCGAGCCAAGTACAGCGGCCGAAACGCCGCGAAGGTTGATCCCCCCATCGGCCAACGTCTGGGTCAATTGCGCGATGATGCCCAACTGGTCCAGACCCATTACACGGACGGAGTGAAGGCTCGGGCTGACGCTGAACCCCGCCTGTGTGGCGGCACGGATCACACTTTCTCCCTCTAGCGGAGCGACAAACACGACTCCCTTACCCGCTGCCTCTGGCGTTCGACGTGCCACGACGAACTGCAAGTCGACACCAGCATCCCGCAAGACGCTTAAGACCTTCGCAAGGCCTCCCGGTTTATCGTCGATGGTAGCTGCCCAAACCTCGACCCGTTCCACGCTCAGTTCCATGGCCGTCCCTCCCGGCTCGAACCTCATTAGAAAAATCTACTTCACGAACGGCACGCGGGCAAGGACTGTCGGAGTACGCGCCGGTCGGCGAGCCGCGTCCAACTTGCTGCTACCGAGCATCTGTATCAAGATCAAGTCGCCTCATCACAAACAGGCGACTCTCATGACAGACGATCCCGATGGCGATCCTGCTACCGATCCCGACAAACTGAAAGGCCCAGGCGGCATGAGTTTGAGGCAGATCCACGAACAGGTTCAGAAGTCCGTCCAGCGCGACTGCGAAGCGCAGACTGCGCGCCACGCGCCCGCTCCACCGCAAAGCCGGTGGCAGCGGTGGGTTCGCTATGTATGGGGCCGTAGCGGGCGGCGCTAACCGCAGTGTGATCAGGGACGTGCTGGTCGCAGACCAGACTCGTTGCATCGTGAAGTCCGCGCTGCATCCACCCGGCTACCCATTTGGGTGGTGTGCGCCCCCCGTCGTTCTGTCATTGTGAACCCGTCGTCATAACGCTCGCTGGACAGGCGAGCAAACGTCGACGCGAAGCACTGGCAGGTCGCACGCAATTGACAGGGGGCTTGAAATGGAAACCACATCCTCGAGCGGAAATCCTTTAATGGATCTCTCGGACAATCTGGCAGACATCGTCGCGCGAG
Source organism: Paraburkholderia sp. HC6.4b (assembly GCF_014200875.1). Classification (NCBI taxonomy): domain Bacteria; kingdom Pseudomonadati; phylum Pseudomonadota; class Betaproteobacteria; order Burkholderiales; family Burkholderiaceae; genus Paraburkholderia; species Paraburkholderia sp. HC6.4b. The sequence continues at coordinate 1,672 of NZ_JACHDC010000035.1, read as the reverse complement.
TCGGGCGGAGTGTCGTCGCAGTACACGGCCGACATCGCATGCCGTCGAGTGGCGTAATCTGGCGACGTGGCGTCGTCGTGACGGCTGCACACACGCTCAGGCGTGAGGACGGCATCGAAGTCACATTGACCGACGGCCGTACGGTCGCCGCAGTCCTCGCGGGCCTGGATCTGGGGTCCGACGTCGGCGTGCTGAAACTGGACGGCGTGGACCTCGACCCGATCGGTTCCGGCGACGCCCACTCACTGAAGCCGGGTCATCTTGCGCTCGCCGTCGCACGTGCGGACGATTCCGGCGTCAGCGCTGATTTTGGCGTGATCGGCAGCATAGGTGGTCCTTGGCGCACGTGGAAAGGCGGACAACTCGATGCGTTCGTGCGACTGGACGGCGGTCTGCGCCCGGGTTTCTCCGGGGCGGCCCTCGCGGACATGCGCGGGCAGGTCATCGGCATCTGCACCTCGGCCCTGATGCGCGGCGCCGGCATCGTGATTCCGGGGATGACCGTGGAGCGCGTCACCGATGAACTGTTGGCTAAAGGGCGCGTCTCGCGGGGCTACCTTGGTGTCGGCACGCAGCGGGTCGGCCTGCTTGACGCCTGGGTCAATAAAATGAACCTGTCGTTCAGCAGTGGATTGCTGATCAATTCGCTTGCGCCGGGCGGCCCTGCGGAGCAGGCGGGCGTGCTGATAGGCGATGTACTGATCGAACTGGACGGCAAGCCTTGCCGCGACATGGGTGACGTAAGTGCGGCGCTGGGCTCCGCAAGCATTGGGCAGCAGTTGCATATCGCCTTGATCCGAGGCGGCGAACGCCACGCGTGTTCGGTAACGGTGGGCGAACGGCCCCAACGGAATTCGTGCAGGTGACGTCCGGGAAGCGACCAAATGTCGGATGGACAGACGATACGGAGGGCGCCTTTACGGGTCGTAGTGATTGCGGCATCGTGGCAAGAGCGCGCAAGCCTGCAAGCGCTTGTCGAGGCGAACCCGGCACTTGAGTTCCTGGGTAGCGCGCCCGACGCCGAAAAGCTCGTCGATTGCCTCGCCGGATCGGTGCCGGATGTGGTCGTCACCGACATCGCGCCGGAGGCGAGCGATGCGCTCAAGACGCTACTCGAACTCTCGCCCGGGTCACCGTCGCTCGTCCTGTTGAGCGACGACCCGGACAGCGACTGGATCTTCGATGCGTTGCCCGCCGATGCGGTGGCTATCCTGCCGCGCAACGCGATGCCAGCTGAAATCGTCGTGTCCATCGAAGCCGTCGCCGCAGGCCTTTGCGTGCTGACGCCCGACATCCTCGCAAGGCTGCTGGCCGAAACAAGACCGTCGCGCCAGAAGGGATCCGGCGAACCGTTCGAAGCCTTGACGTTACGAGAGATCGAAGTACTGGCGATGCTCGCCGACGGACTCGGCAACAAGGAGATCGCGCGGCACCTCGACATCTCGGACAACACGGTGAAATTCCACCTCTCGTCAATCTTCGGCAAACTCGGTGCGACCAACCGCACCGAAGCGGTGATGCTCGGCATGCGGCACGGATTCATCATGGTGTAGTCAAGCTCGCGTTTCTCTACCCACGACACTGATATGGTCGCTGCGTGTCAATAAGAGAAACAGTTATTGAATCCCAAGGGTAATCGGACGATGCGGCACAAGTCCGTTGCAGCGACGAT
>NZ_JACHDC010000034.1:0-68635 GCF_014200875.1 Paraburkholderia sp. HC6.4b | reverse complement strand
CAGACCCAACTCAATGACATCGCCAAATTGCTCAACGGGCGGCCTCGCCAGACGCTCGGCTGGGACTCCCCCGAGGAAGCAATGGCTAAAGAGTTGGAGAAGGCTGGATTAGCTAAACGTTGCACTTGACTCTTGAGACTGCCCACGCTTACGGATGGATCGAGGTAACGACAATTGGCGACACTTGCCCGTAGACTTTGCAAGCTGTTTCTTTTTTTGGCTTTGTTTTTGTTATCGGTGCGGTATGTCCACACGTACCCATCACCCATGACGCTGGAGCAGCAGCAAATATTGATCGAAATCTCCGATAAGCTCGAAGTGGCCGATTATGAACTGCTTTACATCGGCGCAATGACGGCCATAGATCTGATTGTGGCGATCGTTCTTTATGTGCTGATCGTGAAAATATGGCGGACTTGCACGCGAGGCAGAAGTCGTTGATTTGCTTCTCATCGAAACTCAGAACAGCTTGCCCGGATTCAAAATGCCGTTCGGATCGAGCGCACGCTTGATCGCGACCATCGCGGCAAGCTCGGCCGGTGAGCGCGAAATCGGCAGGAACTCGCGCTTCAGCGAACCGATGCCATGTTCCGCCGACACCGACCCGCGCAACGGCCTCAGCATCTCGTAGACGAACGCATAGACCGCGTGATGTTCGACGCCCGGAATCGAATGACCATCCACGGTCAAATGCAGATTCGAATCGCCGATATGCCCGAAGAAATACGCTTCGTTGCCGGGCCAGCGCTGATCGAGCGCCGCGCGGCAACGGTCGACGAACGTGCCGATCTCGCCGATCGGCAGACTCACGTCGAAGTTGATCGGATCGAGCTTGAGCGGAAACTCCGCGGTGCACTCGCGGATCGCCCATAGCGCGCGCGCATCGGCGACCGATTGCGCGATCACCGCGTCGCGCAGCGCGCCCGCTTGCAGCGCATCGGTCAGCGCCTGGGCGAAACGTTCGCCAGCGTCGTCGGCATCGAAGCCCGCGTGTTCGATCAGCGCATAGAGCGGATGCGCGGCGTCGAACGGCGAGCGCGCGCCGGTCAGCTTCACGCCGAAATCGTAGAAGTCCGGCCACATGATCTCGAACGCGCCGATGTCGTTGCCGAAGCGCGTCGCGAGACGGCGCAACAGGCTCACCGCGGCATCGTAATCGTCGAGCGCGACGAGCGCCGTATGGCGCGCCGCACGTCGCGGATGCAGCCGCAGCACCGCGCGCGTGATCACGCCGAGCGTGCCCTCCGAACCGATGAACCAGTGCTTCAGGTCATAGCCGGTGTTGTTCTTGACCATCTTGCCGAGCGAACTGAGCACGTCGCCATTGGCGAGTACCACTTCGAGCCCGAGCACCTGGTCGCGCGCGGTGCCGGACTGGATCACGCGATTGCCGCCCGCGTTGGTCGCGAGATTGCCGCCGATCTGGCATGAGCCGCGCGCGCCGAGGTCGAGCGCGAGTTCGAAGCCCGCTGCTTCGGCGGCTTCCTGCGCGGCCTGTAACGTGGTGCCGGCACGTACGGTCAGTGTGGCCGACGCCGCGTCGAGCTCTTCGACGCCGCTCAGGCGTTCCAGCGACAACGCGATATCGTTGGCGCGCGCGATCGCGCCGCCCGCGAGTCCGGTCATACCGCCTTGCGGTACCACCGGCTGATGCGCGGCGTGGCAGATCGCGAGCGCACGCGATACTTCGTCGGTCGTGCGCGGCATCAGCAGCGCCGCCGGACGCGTCGGCTCGTGGCGCGTCCAGTCCGTCAGCGCGCGTTCGCCGATCTGTTCGCCGACGCGCACCGCGTCGACGCCGAGCGCGGCGCGCAAGGCCTCGAGCGTCGTCGCGAGCGGTGCGGTTGCGGTTGCGGTCTGGGTCGTCTTGTCGTCGGTGATGCTCGGTTCTGTCATGCAGGAGGTCCTTACTGTGCGGTAGCGGCGAGTTTCTTGCGATAGCCCATCGAATCGTTGATGCGGCCGAGGATATAGTCGCCCGCGGCGACCGGCTGATATTTGCTTTGCGCGTCGCTCGCGCCGAGCTCGCGCGGATCAACGAGCGCGCCGTAGGTCGGATCGTAGAACGTCGCGATCGAATAGCGCTCGCGCCCCGATGCATTGATCACGCGATGCAGCGTCGAGCGGAAGCGGTCGTTGGTCCAGCGCGCGAGCAGATCGCCGACGTTCACGACGAAGCTGCCTTCGACGGGCGGCGCCTCGACCCACGTATCGTTGGCGATTTCGCGCACCTGCAGGCCGCCGACCTGATCCTGCCACAGCAATGTGATGCAGCCGTAGTCGGTGTGCGGCGCGACGCCGAACTGATCTTCGCCCGACTGCGGCGGCTGCGGCGGGTAGTAGACCATTTGCGTGCGCTGCATGCGCTTCGTGTAGCGCGGCGCGAAGAAATTTTCTTCGATGCCGAGACTCACCGCGACCGCGCGCAGCAGATCGGCCCCGCACGCGCCGACCGCCTCGTAATAGTCATACAGCACCGGCCGCAACCCGGGCATGAAGTCCGGCCAATTGTTCGGCCCGCGTAGTGCCTGGCCCGCCAGCACGTCGGGATCGTCTTCCGGCAGTTCGAGGCCGATGCTGAAGAACTCCTTGTAATCGGGCCGCTTCGCCTGATACATCGTCGCGTCGCCAAGCGCATTGAAGCCGCGATGCCGATGATTGACCGCCGCGCGTCGTTTCGTGTCGACCGGAAACGCGAAGAAAGTGCGCGCGGCCTGCGCGGCGGCATCGATCTTCGCTTGCGGCACGCCGTGATTGACGATGTAGAAAAAACCGATCGTCGTACACGCTTCATGAATTTCCTTCGCGACGCGTCGGAGCGCTTGCTGATCGCCCGCGCGCACGCCGGCGACATCGATGATCGGAATGCGGGTCACGGCCATCGCGCGGCTCCTTCGAGGATCGGTATTGCAGTGGTATATACCGCCAAAAGCAGCGCCGCAAGTTGCTTCGCACGCCTCGAGATCAGGGCTTTTCTCTACTCAAGCGAGCATTTATTTTTCGCCGGAAACGCGGTATATACTGCCCAGCGAGGCCCGCATCGCGCCGCCGGCGCGGCGGGTCCTAACGAAGACTTCGACACGCCGGCAACCCAACACCAATTCGCCCCCGGAGAACCCCATGCGTATCCTTGCAGCCTGGAAATGTCGTCTGGTCATGCTGGCGCTGTGCGCGGCAAGCGTCGCCGCGCACGCCGAAGACCAGCTCGCCAAAGTGAAGAAAGCCGGCGAACTGGTGGTCGGCACCGAAATGCAGTTCGCGCCATTCGACTTTCTCGAGAACGGTCAGCAAGCCGGCTTCAACAAGGATCTATTCGCGGAGATCGGCAAGGAAATCGGCGTGAAGGTGCGCTTCATCGATCTGCCGTGGCCGAGTGTGCTGCCCGGTCTCGAAGCGGGCAAATTCGATATGGTCGGTGGCCCGCTGACGGTCACGAAGGCGCGCATGGAACGCTACACGTACACGCTGCCCGTCGCCGATGCGACCGACGCGCTGCTCAAGCGCGCGAACGATGCGTCGATCAAGCAATCGTCGGATATCGCGGGCAAGACGGTCGGCGCGGGCAAAGGCACCGCGCAGCTGGACCAGTTGAAGAGCTACGCGGCCACGCTGCCGAAGCAGCCTGAAATCCGCGAGTACGTCGACAACAATCAGGCTTATGCGGACCTCGCGGCGGGCCGCATCGCCGCGGCAGCGAACTCGATGACCAACATCGCGTATGTCGCGAAGCAGCGCCCCGAGATGTTCGCGGTCGTGCAGCCGCCGTTCGGCGCGAAGGTGTACTTCGCGTATGCATTGCGTAAGGACGCCGACAGCAAACCGCTCGCCGACGCGTTCAACGCAGCGCTCGTGAAGATGCAGAAGGATGGCCGCCTCGCCGCGCTGCAGAAAAAGTGGTTCGGTGTCGCGATGGAGATGCCGTCCACGATGCCCACGCCGAACTACTGAGCGTCTTCAACGTGGGCGTCCCGCATCGTGCAATCGTTTCGCCGTAGCGCGGCGCGCGTCGCCCTTCCCCTTCCATCGGCCGCGACCCATGTTCAACACGACCGTCTTCGTTCAGGGCCTGCCGCTGCTGCTGCATGCGGCGCTCGCCACCGTCGGCATTTCGCTGACGGGGCTCGTGATCGGATTCTTCGTCGGCATCGGCGTGTGCACCGCGCGGCTGTCGCAGCATCGCGCCGCGCGCCTCGCGGGCGGCGCCTACGTGTTCTTCTTTCGCGGCGTGCCGATGCTCGTGCAGCTGCTGCTCGTGTACTACCTGTTGCCGTTCGCCGGCATCAACGTGTCGCCGATCGTCGCCGCGATCAGCACGGTGTCGTTGTGCTCGGCCTCTTACATCGCCGAGATTCTGCGCGGCGGTTTTCTGAGCATTCCGCCCGGACATCTCGAAGCCGCGCGCATGCTCGGGCTTTCCCCGCTCGATACGCTGCGGCGCATTCTGGTGCCGCAAGCATTCCGTTTGACGCTGCCGTCGCTCGTCAACGAAATGGTGCTGCTGATCAAGGCTTCTTCGCTGATCTCGGTGGTCGGCGTCGCCGAGTTGACGCGCACCGCGCAGAACATCGCCGCGAGCACTTACCGGCCGCTCGAAGCTTATGTCGCGGCCGGGCTGATCTACTTCGTGATCTGCGGTTCGCTCGCGCTCGTCGCGCATGCGGCCGAACACCGTTTGCAGCACGCCTGAATCGATTCACGTTTAAGCGAACCTCGCCATGCAAACGTTCGACCCGACCGTCATCACGCACAACCTGCAGCCGATCGCCGCCGGCCTCGCCACGACGCTCGCCAGCTGGGCAGCGGGCGTCGCAATCGGTCTCGCGATCGGCTTCCTGATCGCGGTGCTGCAACTGTTCTGCGGACGCTGGCTGCGCGCCATGTTGCGTGTCTACATCGAGTTGCTGCGCGGCACGCCGTTTCTCGTGCAGCTGTTTCTGCTGTACTACGCTGGCCCGTCCATCGGTCTCACGCTCGAACCGATGACGGCCGGCATCGTCGGCCTCGGTCTCTACGGCAGCGCGTATTTCGCCGAGGCGTTCCGCTCCGGCTTCCAGTCGGTGCCCAAAGGCCATCTCGAAGCGGCGGCGTGTCTCGGACTCACGCGCTGGCAGGCGATCCTGCGCATCCAGGCGCCGCAGATGCTGGTGCTGATCGTGCCCGCGCTGACCAATCTGATCATCGTGTTGAGCAAGGAAACGGCAGTGCTGTCGATCGTCACGGTGCCCGAACTGACGTTCGTGCTGACCGGCATCGGCTCGGCCACCTTCGCTTTCGTCGAAACCCTGCTGGTGCTGTGCGTGTGCTATCTCGCTCTAGTCGAGCTGACCTCGCGCGCGGGCATGTGGGTCGAAGTCCGCCTCGCACGCTTCATGGCATGATTCCGGAACACCTATGAACGCCATCGCCGACATGTCCTCCCCCGCGCAATCTTCCGCGCCGTCCGCCAGCGCAACGGCGAACGCATCGAATGCCGCGCCGCTGATCGAGGTGCGCGATCTGCGCAAACGCTTCGGCGATGTCGAGGTGCTGCGCGGTGTCGATCTCGAGATCGCGCGCTCGGAAGTGGTCTGCATCATCGGGCCGTCGGGCTCGGGCAAGAGCACGCTGCTGCGCTGCCTCGCCGCGCTCGAAACCTACGATCACGGCGACGTGCGCATCGAAGGCGAACTGCTCGGCTATGCCGAGCGCAACGGCAAACGCGTGCGCGCCTCGCAGGGCGAGATCAACCGCGTGCGCCGCAACGTCGGCATGGTGTTCCAGCAGTTCAACCTGTGGCCGCACATGACCGCGCTCGGCAACGTGATGGAAGCGCTGCTGCGCGTGCGGCGCCTGTCGCACGGCGAAGCGCGCCGCCGCGCGAGCGCGATGCTGGAGACGGTCGGCCTCTCGCACAAGGGCGACGCGTATCCGGCGAAACTGTCGGGCGGTCAACAGCAACGCGTCGCGATTGCGCGCGCACTCGCGATGGAGCCGCACATCATGCTGTTCGACGAGCCGACCTCGGCGCTCGATCCGGAGCTGGTCGGCGAGGTGCTGCAGGTGATGAAGCAGCTCGCGCGCGACGGCATGACGATGGCCGTGGTCACGCACGAAATGGGTTTTGCCGCGCAGGTCGCCGACAAGGTCGTGTTCATCGATCAAGGCCGCATCGCCGTGCAGGGCAAACCGCGCGACGTGTTTCACGATGCCGCGCAGCCGCGTCTGCGGCAGTTTCTGCAAAACTACTTCGACCGCAATGCGTTCTGGACGCGCGGCCCCGACGACAACCCGCCCCTATGAGCGCCACCGTTCGCAACAAGCCTCATGGCAAATCGTCCGCCAGCGCGGCCAGCGCCGCGGCCAAAATCGCGCGCGGCAGCGACGAAGCGCCGGCCGCGCGCTACGAGCAGGTCAAACAGCACATTCGCCAGATCATCGGCTCGGGCGAACGCCAGGCGGGCGACCGTCTGCCTTCGGAGCTCGACCTCGTCGCAACGCTCGGCGTATCGCGGATGACGGTCAACCGCGCGCTGCGCGAACTCGCCGACGCGGGGCTCGTCACGCGCCTATCGGGCGTCGGTACTTTCGTCGCGCCGAACAAGCCGCAGTCCACGCTATTGATGATCGCCCATATCGGCGACGAGATCCGCTCGCGCGGCCACGCTTATCGCTGCGATATGGTGCTGTTGCAGCGCGAGACCGCGTCGGTCACGGTGTCGAACGCCTTGGGGCTGGCGCCGGGCGCTTCGGTGTTTCATGTGATCTGCGTGCATCGCGAGAACGGTCTGCCGGTGCAGCTTGAAGATCGCTATGTGAATCCGGCGGTCGCGCCGGATTTTCTGCAGCACGATTTCTCGGCGCTGAAGCCGTCCGAGTATCTGCTGACGGTCGTGCCGATGCACGATCTCGAACACGTGGTCGACGCGGCGCTGCCGACGCCTGCCGAAGCAGAGCTGCTCGAAATTCACGCCGAAGAACCGTGCCTGACGCTGACGCGCCGCACATGGACGGGCGGCGTCGCCGTGACGTTCGCGCGTTTCGTGCATCCGGGTTCGCGCTATCGGCTCGGCTGCCGCTTTTCGCCGAATACCTCGCAGCGCCAGGGATAACGCGCGCTTCAGGCCCTAGACGGTCCCCGCCAGATGAAAACGCGACGCCGGATGCCATAGCCGCACCGACGTCGCGACGTTCTCGCCGACCCACGTGCGCCGCCACAGCAGCAGACACGGCTCGCCGATATCCATCATCAGATGACGCCGCACATGGGCGTCGGGCTTTTGCGCGTAGATGCGAAACTCGGCGCGCTGCACGGGCGCGAGCCGCACCATGTAGTGATTCGGCGTTTCGACCGAGAAGTCCTGCTGCAGATATTCAGGGAACACCTTCGGATTGACGAAGCGGTCCTCGTACTGGATCGGCTCGCCCTCCTCGCTGTGCACGATGCACGAGTGAAACGCGGGACCGCTCGCGAGACCGAGCGCTTCGAGCGCGTCGGCGTCGTCGCTCGGTTCGAGCGTCAGCACGCGCGCCGAATGACGATGACCGCGCGCGGCGATTTCATCGGCGATATTGCGGATCTCCAGCACCGTCGATTCATACCGCTGCGGCGCGACGAAGGTGCCCGAGCCTTGAACGCGCGTGAGCACGCGCTCGGCGGTCAGCTCGCGCAGCGCGCGCGACACCGTCATGCGCGCGACGCCGAACTCCTTGACCAGTTCCGTTTCGGAAGGGATCAGCCCGCCCGGCTTCCATGCGCCTTCGCTGATGCGCTGAAGCACGTAGCGTTTGATCTGCTCGTAGGCGGGCATCGCCTTGACCGGCGTGTCGCGATCGCGTTCGCGTTCGGCGGAATGCTGTTTCTGCCCGGCCTGTGCGGCGGGCGCTATACGCGCCTGTGTCGTTGTTTTCACTCCAAACCTCATCGGTGGTTCGCCGGTGGTACATGAGGTACACCGTGGCCGGTTCTCCGACGGCCGGGCCCAATCTTACCCGGTTCGACGGTGGGGAGACGGCTGGAACGCGCTACCAGATAAACGGCACGAAACGGTAACGCACACGAGCCATGTATTGGGTGTAGCCGTCGAGCTGCCCGGCGAGCAGCCGCTCCTCGCGCACCGCGCGCCAGCCCATCCCGTACCCCATCACGGGCAGCGCCACGAGCCCCCACCACGAGCCGAGCATCAGCGGCGTGCCGACGAAGAACACCAGCGCGGCCGCGTACATCGGATGACGGACGTACGCGTAGGGCCCGGTGTCGGCGACCTTGTGCCCGCGGCTCGACTGAATCTTGACCACCGGTGCGGCATAGCTGTTCGCGCGAAACACGAACCGGCACGTGAAGATGCACAGGAACACGCACAACGCGCCGAGGCCCATGAGCCACGACGGCAGCGGCGCGGACCAGCGAAACCGCATCGCGTCGAAACCCATCAGGATCAGCCAGCCGCACCACGCGGCCCCGATCGCGGCCATGAACACACGATCCCAGCGGCTCTGCTGCGCCTGCACGAACGGCGCGAGCCGCTCCGCGAGCAGCGCGGGATCATGACGCGCGAGCCACAAGCCGAGCCACAGGCTCAATACCGCCAGCTCGAACAGATACCACCATGCTGCCGGCCACGCGAGCGTGCCGGCCGCGCCGAACAGCAGCACGCCCATGAAAACCAGCCACGCCAGCGATTGCAGGATCAGACGTGCGACCATCGCGGCTCCCTTGAGCGGTCGGCTCATGCGGCCTCATCGCGCGTGCGCACGCGCTCGAACACGTCGGCGATATCGATGTCCTCCAGATTCAAGCCGAAACGCTCACGCAGACAGTCGGCGAGTTCGGCGGCGCTCGCGAGGCGCCGTTCGTTGACGATCTGCCCTCGTGCGTCGCGCTCGTTGAACTGATCGTTGAATAGCGCCAGTCGCAGTTCGGGCAACACGCGGCACGCCAGCAGGTTATGAACGAACTTCGAATCCGGTGACGTCGAGGTGTACCAGTTCGAGGTTTCGTAGTCGATCCACTCGACTGCGCGCAGATCGACGTGATAAACGCGGGTCCAGCTCTCGTCCGGCGCCAGCACCTCGAGATAGACGGTGTCGCGCCCCGCGTCGGCGAGACGGAACGTGCCGAGCGGAATCGGCTGCGCGAGGCCGGCGGTCAGCCGCAGCGGCGCGGTCAGCGTCACGGCGCCGAAGCCGACGTCGGCGATCCATGCGTCGCCGTCGATATCGACGCGCAGCACCATATGCGTGCGCGGCGCAATTGTGCCGGGCTCGCGGCCCCACACGACGCGCGCAAGCATCGGCGTGACCCGGAAGCCGAGTTGCATCAGCACGTTCGCGAACAGAATGTTCTGCTCGAAGCAGTAGCCACCGCGCTTTTCGGTCACGAGCTTGCGTTCGACGGCTTCGAGCTCGAGCCTGACGGGCCGGCGCATCAACGGGTTCAGGTTCTCGAACGGGATCGCGGCGGGATGGAGCCGGTGAATCGCTCGCAGCACGTCGAGCGTGGCGGCGCGCGGGCCCTGATAGCCGATCCGGGCGAAGTAGTTTTCCAGATTGATGGTGTGGGACATCGGCGGAATTCCGGTTGGACTGCGGGTTCGACGCGGTCATAGCGGCTTTCGGCGCTGACTCGACCGCGCGCGGGACGAAGCGAAAACGCGCCTACAACCCCTTCAACGCCGACGTCGCGATCGACGGCACCGTGATGCCGTGGCTCGATGCGAACTGCACGGCCGAGCTCAGCGTCGACATCAGCGACTGCAACTGCCCCGGCGCCGATTGCGCGATATACGAAGCGCTTTGCGCGGTCTGCGGGTTGAGGCCCGATTGCAGCAGCGACGACGGACTCATCTGACCGAGGCTGCCGAGCCCCGACTGCAAGCTCGAATACTGGCTCACCCCCTTGCCGAGCGACGACAGACCCTGCGTGAACGCTTCCTTGTTGACCGGCGTCGCAGACGCGCCGCCACTTGCATGATTCGCGAACGCATCGGTCAGCTTCTGCGACAGCGACTGCTGGGTGCTGCCGACCTGCGTCAACTGACTGACCGACGGCGTGCCGCCGCTGAGCAGCCCCGCCGCCTGCTGCGCCTGGCCGGCGGCGCTCGTCATGCCCATCGCCGACGCGAGGCTCGACTGTCCGCTCAGCACCTGCTGGTTCGCGCCCACGTAACTCTGCAGCAACTGCGACACGCCGCCCGACGACGCCCCGGCACCCGCCGCGCTATCGCCGCCCCCGCCGATGCCGAACTGCTTCAGATTCAACTGCGCGTGCGCTGTGCCGCCCAGCAACAGACCACCACTCACCAGCAACGAAACCAGAAGAATGCGCTTGCCCATCTCTACCTCCTTACTTTGACTTTCGGGGTGACTCGTGCGCTTCGACACCTCGCCGTTTCGCACGTTCGTGCCTGACTACATCAATACATTTTCATTACGCGCCAATGAATATCTGTTTACGTCCTCATAAAGTTTAGACGCAGTCCGTAAATCCGGGAATTACATGCCAGTAATATTGTTGCGAATCGTTCTCATTTGTGTTGACTGCCGCAATACGCCTGCGTACGATCACGCCATCAGCCGCTTTGGCAGCCTGGGACAACACGCGATGTCGCGCCAGGCAGTCGCAGATTGATCACATCGATCGAAACAACACTCATAAGGATTTCGATGAAGTTCGCCCAACTCAATGGATCGCGTGCCAATGCGCGTCCGGTTTGCGACGCTTGCGCAGGTCCCGGCGCAACTCATCGTACGCGTTTGCCTTCGATGCGGCGCGTCGCACTGTGCACGGCCTTCGCGTGTGCCTCGTTGAGCGGCCACGCGGCGCTGGCCGAAGCCAATCCCGATGCGAACCCGGAAGCGCCCGAGGCCGACCTGAACATTCAGGCGACGCAGACCGACCAGTGGACGGGCCTCTGGAACCGCCAGCAATTGCTCGGCGACATGGGCGGCCTGCGTCCGTGGCTCGGCAAGTACGGCATGACCTTCACGCTGACCGAAACCAGCGAAGTGCTGGCCAATCTGCGCGGCGGTCTCGCGCGCGGCGTCGACTACGACGGCCTGACCACCGCGACCTTGCAGATGGATACGCAAAAGGCGTTCGGCCTGCCGGGCGGCCTCTTCAACGTCAGCGCACTGCAAATTCACGGCGCGAACCTGAGCGCGAACAAGCTCGGCACGTTGAATACCGCGAGCGGCATCGAGGCCGACGACGCGACGCGTCTGTGGGAGCTCTGGTATCAGCAATCGTTCCTGAACAAACGCGTGGACGTGAAGATCGGTCAGCAGAGTCTCGACCAGGAATTCATCACGAGCACGTATGCGGCCCTGTTCCTCAACACGATGTTCGGCTGGCCCGCGCTGCCCTCGTACGACATGCCGTCGGGCGGTCCCGCCTATCCGCTCGCGGGTCTCGGCGTGCGCGTGCGCGGCCAGATCACCCCTTCGTTGACCGCGCTTGCCGGCGTGTATTCGGGCGACCCGCTCGGCAATGACCCGGACAACATGAGCGGCACGAACTTCAACCTGCATAACGGCGCGTTGTGGATCGGCGAGTTGCAGTACTCGATCAACCAGCCGGCCGAAGGCGAAATGGTCGGCATGGGCGGCGGCGGTCTGCCGGGCACCTACAAGCTCGGCGTCTGGTACAACACCAACAAGTTCGCCGATCAGCGCTACGACAACATGGGGCTGTCGCTCGCGAATCCGGCGTCGACCGGCATTCCCGCGAATCACAGCGGCAACTACAGCTTCTATGCGGTCGCCGATCAGATGGTGTGGCGCCCCGACTCCGACGAACCACGCAGTCTCGGCGTGTTCGCGCGCGTGATGGGCGCGCCGGGCGACCGCAACCTCGTGCAAGTCGCGGCCAACCTCGGCGTCGTGCTGAAGGCGCCGTTCAAGGGCCGTGACAACGACAGCGCCGGTCTCGCGCTGACCTACATCAAGGTCGGCAGTCACGTGAACGGACTCGACAAGGACTTCCTGGCATTCAACGGCAGCCCCTACGGCGTGCGCACCAGCGAAACCACGCTCGAGGCGACCTACCAGTACCAGGTCAATCCGTGGTGGCAGTTGCAGGCCGACGCGCAATACACGTTCAACGCCGGTGCGGGCCAGAACCCGAACGACCCGACGCAGCCGCTGCGCAACACCTTCGTCGTCGGTATGCGGACCAATATCAACTTCTGACGCCGCCCGCCGCGCGCTTTCATCCTCGCAAGCACATGCCACCCCACGCAACCGGACCAGCACTTCCCATGCTTTCTATCGTCACCGCCACTCCCGCTTTGTGCACCCGCACGGAGGCCCAATCGTGAATCAACTCACGCGCAAGCTTGCGGCGCGCGCCGCGCGAGCCCTGCTCGCCGCGATGGCCGGCGCCGCCGCTCTCACGATGGCCGCCAGCGCGCAGGCTGAGCCGCAAGGCTTCCTTGAAACGATCAAGCATCACACGACGCTGATCAACACCGTGCCGGATAACGGCGACCAGAATCCGTACGCGCTCGTGGTCGCGCCGGTCAGCGCGGGCACCGTGAAGAAAGGCGACGTGCTGGTCGGCAACTTCAACAACTCGACGAACCTGCAGGGCACCGGCAGCACGATCATCAACTATCACCCGGACACCAGACAGATGACGGTGTTCGCGACCGTGCCGCGCGATCTGAAGGAATGCCCGGGCGGCATCGGCCTGTCGACCGCGATGACGATGCTGAAGTCGGGCTGGGTGATCGTCGGCAGCACGCCGAGCAACGACGGCACGACCGGCACCAAGGGCGCTGGCTGCCTGATCGTGATCGACCCGCAAGGCAAGATCGCGTCGACGATCTCGACGCCGAACATCAACGATCCGTGGGGCAACATGGCGGTCGTCGACAACGGCACGAGCGCAACGCTGTTCGTCAGCAACGCGGGCTTCGGCGTCGGCGACGCGCAAGGCAATCCGCCCGTGTTCAAGCAGGCCACCGTGCTGCGCCTCGACCTCGACGTGCCGGCAGGCAAGCCGCCCGTCGTGAAGCAGGAAACCGTGATCGGCAGCGGCTTCGGCGCGCAGGCCGACAAGGGCGTGTTCCTCGTCGGGCCGACCGGCCTCGCGCTGTCGGCCGATCAGAAACTGCTGTACGTGTCCGACGCGATCGGCAACCGCATCACCGAGATCGACGATCCGCTCACGCGCGACAGCAGCGCGGGCGTCGGCCGCCAGTTGACCGCCGACGGCCTGCTGCATCGTCCGCTCGCGATGGTCACCGCGCCCAATGGCCACCTGCTGGTGACCAACGCGTTGAACGGCCAGGTCGTCGAGATCGATCCGGCGACCGGCAAGCAGCTGTACGCACGCTGGATCGATACCGACAAGGCGCAATCGCCCCCCGGCAACGGCGACCTGTTCGGTATCGCGATGACGCCGGAAGGCGACGGCTTCTACTACGTCGAAGACGACGTGAACACACTGGTGCTCGCGAAGTAGGCGGCACCCACGCAGGTTTCAAGAAGGTGAACTAACCATGACAAACGATCACCCCCCACGGCCGTCACGACGCGGCTTCCTGAAAGCGGGGGGCGCGGCGGTCGCCGCCGGCGCGAGTCTCGGCGCAGGCCTCGCGACCTCGCCGCCCGCGCTCGCGAAGGCGCCCGCGCATAGCGCACAGAACGCCGATCCGCAGTTCGCGGCCGAGCCGTTCTACGGTCCGCATCAAGGCGGCATCGTCACGCCGCAGCAGAGCCACACCTACGTCGCCGCGCTCGATCTGACCACCGACAAGCGCGACGACGTGATCGCCCTGCTGCGCACGTGGACCGAAGCAGCCGCGCGCCTGACGCAAGGCGGCACGGCCTTCGCGCTGGCCGCCGGCGACGACGGCGGCGACCAGGCCGCCCCCGATTCCGGCGACGTGCTGGGCCTCGGCCCGAACGGTCTGACCGTCACGTTCGGCTTCGGCCCCGGCCTCTTCACGAAGGACGGCAAGGACCGCTACGGGCTCGCGTCGCGCCGCCCCGCCGCGCTCGTCGATTTGCCGCGCTTCAACGGCGATCAACTGATCAAGGAGAAGACCGGCGGCGACCTGTTCATCCAGGCGTGCGCGAACGACGCGCAGGTTGCGTTTCACGCGGTACGCCAACTGACGCGCCGTGCCTACGGCGTCGCCGCGATGCGCTGGGGCCAGGCCGGTTTTCTGTCCGGTCCGCGCGCTCAGACGCCGCGCAACCTGATGGGCTTCAAGGACGGCACCAACAATCCGTCGACCGCGAAGCCTGAGCTGATGAACCAGTTCGTGTGGGCTCGCGCCACCGACGACGCGCCGTGGATGGAAGGCGGCACCTACACGGTCGTGCGCCGCATCCGCATCACGCTCGAACACTGGGACAACACCGAGCTCGGTTTCCAGGAACAGGTGTTCGGCCGCCACAAGTACAGCGGTGCGCCGATCGGCAGCAAGCATGAATTCGACGCGGTGGATCTGAAGGCCGAGGACAAGGACGGCAACCCGGTGATCCCCGAGAACTCGCACGTGCGTCTGTCGAATCCGGCGAGCAACAACGGCGCGCAGATTCTGCGCCGCTCGTATTCGTACAACGAAGGCACGAACTTCTATATCGAGCGCTGGCCGCCGTGGCGCCAGGAAACCGAGTACGACGCGGGGCTGATTTTCATCGCGCACCAGAGCGACCCGCGCACCGGCTTCATCCCGATCAACGACCGGCTCGCGAAGTTCGACATGATGAACCAGTTCACGACCCACGTCGGCAGCGCGATTTTCGTCGTGCCGCCGGGCGCGAAGCCGGGTTCGTATGTCGGCGCGGGGCTGTTCGAGACGTGATGCAGCAAATGAAGCACGCCGGGCGTGCAGCGCCTGGCTCACTCAACACAATCAAAACGGACTTCTGCAACATGGCTCATTCCTGGTTTGCCACCCGTCTGCGCGCGCTCGGCAGCATGGCCGCGCTGTCGCTCACCGCGCTCGCGACGATGCCGTCGGCGGCTCACTCGGCGTCGATCACGCTGTACAACGCGCAGCACGAGCAGGTCGTCAATCTGCTCGCGAAGGACTTCGAAAAGCAGTCGGGCATCTCGGTGAAAGTGCGCAACGGCGAAGGCCCGGCGCTCGCCGCGCAGATCGTCGCGGAAGGCGCGGCCTCGCCCGCCGACGTGTACTTCACGGAGAACTCGCCGGAGCTGATGCTGCTCGAGGAAAAGGGTCTGCTCGCGAAGGTCGACGAAGCAACGCTTCGCGCGGTGCCGGCACGTTTCAATTCGCCGAGCGGTGTATGGGTCGCCGTGACCGCGCGCGAGAGCGTGCTCGCATACAACACGACGAAGCTGCAGCCATCGCAACTGCCGCAATCGGTGTTCGACCTCGCGAAGCCTGAATGGAAAGGCAAGGTCGGCATCGCGCCGAGCGACGCCGACTTCCTGCCTCTCGTGAGCGCGGTGCTGGCCCTGAAGGGTGAAGAGCAGACGCTCGCGTGGCTGAAGGGTCTCAAAGCCAACTCGCAGATCTTCGACGATGACGAAGGCGTGGTCGCCGCGGTCAATCGCGGCGGGGTCGCGGCCGGTCTGATCAACAACTACTACTGGGCGCGTCTGCATGCGGAAATCGGCGATGCGAAAACCCGCAGCGCGATCTATCACTTCGGCCACGGCGACGCCGGCGCACTCGTCAACGTATCGGGCGCGGGCGTGCTGAAGTCCGCGCACAACGCGGACGGCGCGCAGAAGTTTCTCGCCTATCTGGTCAGCGAACGCGCACAGCAGCTGATGGCCAACAGCCACGTGATGTTCGAATATCCGCTGCACGCGGGTGTCGCGCCGGACCCGATCCTCAAGCCGTTCGCCGAACTGACTCCGCCCACGCTGACGATCCAGCAGCTCGGCGACGATAGCCAGGCCGGCAAGCTGCTACGTCAGGCAGGCCTGCTGTAAATGAGCGAAGCACTGTCAGCCGGTCCGCCGGCTGTCCCCCCAGCCCCGGCGCGCGGCCGGACGCGCGCGCCGCGCAGCCTTTTTGCGGCGGCAGCACTCAGCGCTTTGCTGGTGCTGCTGCCGATTGCGTTTACGTTCTGGCGCGCGGCGAGCTTCGGGATCGGCGACGCGCTCGATCTGATCTGGCGGCCGCTCGTCGGCGAGCTGCTCGTCAATACGGTGTTGATCACCGTCACGACTACCCTCGTTTGCGCGGTGATCGGCACGGCCGCCGCGTGGTTCGTCGAGCGCACGCATCTTCCCGGACGGCGCGCGTGGGCCGTGCTGTGCGCCGCGCCGCTCGCGATGCCGGCCTTCATTTCGAGCTATGCGTGGGTGTCCTTGAGCGAGGACTTGCAGGACTTCAACGGCGCGCTGCTGGTCTTGACCTGCGCGTATTTTCCGCTCGTCTATCTGCCGGTCGCCGCCGCGCTGCGCGGCATGGACCCGGCACTCGAAGAAAGCGCGCGCGCACTCGGCTGCAACCGCTGGACGAGTTTCGCGCGCGTCGTGCTGCCGCAACTGCGGCCGGCGCTGCTCGGCGGCATGCTGCTCGTCGCGCTCGGCGTGCTATCGGAATTCGGCGCGTTCACGCTGCTGCGCTTTCATACGTTCACCACGCAGATCTACGCGGAATATCGCACCAGCTTCGACGGCGGCGGTGCATCGCTGCTCGCGTGTCTGCTGATCGTGATCTGCCTCGTCGTGCTTGCGTTCGAGTTTCGCGTGCGCGGTGCAGCGCGCTACGAGCGCGTCGACCGCGGCACGCGCCGCGCGGTGTTGCGCTACGAGCTCGGCGGGTGGCGCTGGCTCGTCGTCGCGGGCTTTGCGCTGCTCACGCTTGCGACGCTCGGCGTACCGCTCGGCATGATCGGCTTCTGGCTCACGCAGCCGGGCGCGGCCGCCGTGACGCCGGCCGACGTATCGCCCGAACTGCTGTGGAACGCGACGTGTTCGTCGCTGGGTTTCGGCCTCGCGGCCGCCGCGCTGACCACGTTGCTCGTGGTGCCGCTCGCGTTTCTGCTGGTGCGTTATCCGACGCGTTTCGCGACGCTGTTCGAGCGCACCGTGTTTCTCGCGCAGGGCGTGCCGGGGCTCGTGATTGCGCTCGCGATCGTCTCGCTCGCCGTGCATGCGCTGCAGCCGCTCTATCAAAGCGCGACGCTGCTGATCGTCGCCTACGCGATCCTGTTCATGCCGGTCGCGCTCGTCAGCGTGCGCGCGGCATTCATGCAGGCGCAGCCGCGCCTCGAGGAAACCGCGCGCGCGCTCGGCCTTGACTGGACGCAGACGCTCGTGCGCGTCGTGCTGCCGCTCGCGGGCCCCGGGCTCGGCGCTGCCGCGGCGATGGTGTTCATCTCGGTCGTCACCGAACTGAACGCGACGCTGCTGCTGTCGCCGCTCGACACGCAAACGCTGGCGACCCAGGTGTGGGCCGACACGTCGACGATGGCGTTCGCCGCGGCCGCGCCGTATGCGGCGCTGCTGACCGGCATCTCGCTGTGCGCGTCGGGGCTGCTGTTCGCGCTGCTCGGCCGCTCGGCGCTGCTCGGCGAGCGCGGCTGACACACGCCGGCTTTTTCATCGCTGCTTTTGTTCGACTACTTCGGATTTTCATGAGCGAACTTCGTATCCGCGGACTGCAGAAATCGTTCGACGGTCACCCGGTGCTGCACGGCCTCGATCTCTCGGTCGAGCGCGGCACGCTGCTCGCGCTGCTTGGGCCCTCGGGCAGCGGCAAGACCACGCTGCTGCGGCTGTTGTGCGGCTTCGAGCGCGCGGACGGCGGCAGCGTCGAGATCGATGGCCGGCGCGTCGTCGGCGACAACCTGCACGTACGGTCGGAGCAACGCCGCATCGGCTACGTGCCGCAGGAAGGCGCGCTGTTTCCGCATCTGTCGGTCGCGGACAACATCGTGTTCGGTCTGCCACGCACGCAGCGCCGCGCGCGCCATCGCGTCGCTGAGTTGCTGGAGCTGGTCGGCCTGCCCGCGCATTTTGGCGAGCGCGCGCCGCAGCAACTGTCGGGCGGTCAACAGCAACGTGTCGCGCTCGCCCGTGCGCTCGCACCCGCGCCGACGCTGATCATGCTCGACGAGCCGTTCTCCTCGCTCGACGCCGCGCTGCGCGTCGAAACGCGCCAGGCGGTCGCAAGTGCGCTGGCCGCGGCCGGCGCGACTGCCGTGCTGGTCACGCACGATCAGTCCGAGGCGTTGTCGCTCGGGCATGAGGTCGCGGTGCTGTGGAATGGGAGGCTAATCCAGACCGCGACGCCCGAAGTGCTATACCGCCGGCCGGTGACGCGCGAGCTTGCGTCGTTCATTGGCGAGGCGGTGTTGTTGCCGGGCATCGCGCAACAGGATCGCGCGAGTTGCGAGCTCGGCGAACTCCCACTGGTCGCGCCCGTCGGCCACGGTGCGGTCGACGTGATGGTGCGTCCCGAGCAGATCCGCCTGCTGCGCGCCGATGAAACCGCGCGCACAGGCGCCGCGCACGACGCGCTCGTCACTGACGTGATCTTCCAGGGGCAGGACGCAAGCGTCGCGCTGCAATTGCAGTCCGCGACGCGGGCGATGGTGCGCGCGCGCGTGCCCGGTTATCTGTGCCCGCGTCCGGGTGAGCGCGTGCGGCTCGCGGTCGAGGGTGAAGTGACCGCCTATTCGCGTGCCTGAACGGCTAAGGCTGGCACGCTCGGCTACCGCAGCGACAGATCCTGCACCATCTGCTGCGCCAGATAATCGCAGGTCGGCCGATCCGATTTCGCGCTGCGCGCGACCACGATTTCGAGCGGCGCGATTCTCGGCAGGCCTTGCGCGTCGCCGAGTATCGCGAGCCGCGGCGGCACGCTGCACCGCGTCAGCGCAATCACCGACAAACCGGCATCCACGGTCGCGACGAGCCCCATCAGGCTCGCGCTGCTGAACGCCGCGCGATAACGGATGCGCGCGCCATCCAGCGCAGCCAGCGTGTGCTGGCGCGCGACGCAGCCCGGCTCGTACAACCCCACCGGCAACGGCGAGGCCTTCAGCACCGGGGTATCGACCGACGCCCCCACCCACACCATCGGTTCGCTGCGCACGAATTCGCCGCGCATCCTGCGGTCGCGCGTGACGAATGCGAGGTCGATCTTGTTGTCCGCGAGCATCGGCGCGAGTGCCGTGCTCTGCGCGCAGACGATCTCGATCTCGACGCGCGGATACAGCGTCGCGAAACGCCGCAACACCGGCGATAGCAGCGACGACACATAGTCGTCCGGCGCGCCGAGCACCACCCGCCCGGTCACCTCGGGCCGCACGATCGCCGACCACGCCTCCTCCTGCAACGCAAGCGCGCGCCGCGCGTATTCGAGCAGCGTACTGCCGGGCCGCGTCAGCGACAGGTTGCGCGTGTTGCGTGCGAACAGCGTCGTGCCGAGCATCGTTTCGAGCCGCTTGATCTGCATGCTGACCGCCGCCTGCGAGCGATGCACGCTCGCCGCCGCCTTCGTGAAGCTGCCCGCCTCCACGACCGCGACAAAGCTGCGCAACAGATCGACGTCGAATTCAGGGTTCACGATTTATCAACCGGGCTTATGGAATTGCTCAATTTAATTCGTTTGTGAACAGGCCACAAGCGGCGCAATACTCGCAAGCATCATGTTTCGGAGTCGTTGCGCATGTCCCTCACCTCACGTCAACAAGGCGCGATCACGCTGGCGAGCGGCGGCCTGCTGATGGGCACGATCGGCGTTTTCGTCGAGGAGGCGCGGCTCGATGCGCTGACGCTCGTGTTCTTCCGCTGCCTGTTCGGCTTTCTCTCGCTCGCCGCCTATTGCGCATGGAAGGGCTTTTTCACGCGCGCGCAGTTCACGCGCCGCACGGTCGCGCTCGCGCTGATTTCCGGCGTGCTGATGGTCACGCAATGGGTCGGCTTTTTCGATGCGATTCATCGCACCAGCATCGCGGTCGCGACCGTCGTGTTTCACGTGCAGCCGTTCTGGGTCGTGCTGATCGGCGCGGCGCTCTTTAACGAGCGGCTCGGCGCGGACCGGCTCGGCTGGATCGCGACGGCGTTCGTCGGGCTCATGCTCGCGTCGGGCGTGATCGCGGCCGGAAACCTGCAAGGCCACAGCAGCTATCTGATCGGCTTGAGCGAAGCGCTGCTCGGCTCGCTGCTGTATGCGAGCGTCACGCTGATCGCGAAGAGCCTCGGCGAAATGCGCCCGCATTTGCTGACGCTCACGCAATGCGCGGTCGGCGTGATCTGCCTGCCGCTGATCGCGCCGCTCATCGCGCCTTTGACGCTCACGCATATCGGTCCGATGCAGTGGTTCTGGCTGATCGGCATGGGCGTGCTGCACACGGGATTGTCGTATGTGCTGATTTACGGCGCGCTGCCCAAGCTCAGCACGCCAGTGATCGCGGTGCTGTTGTTCGTTTATCCGCTGACCGCGATCGTCGTGGATGCGCTCGTGTATGGCCGTGCGCTGTCGCTCTCGCAACTGGCGGGCATGGCGCTGATCGTCGCCGCGAGTCTCGGCGTCAATCTCGGCTGGCCGTTGCTGACGCTGCTCCATCCGGGTGGGCGGGCACGCAGTCACGCGAAATAAAGCGCGCCGCCCGCCCGGTTCTTACTGCGGCAGCGTCTCGCCCTTCGTCTCCGGCGCGAACGGAATCACGAACAGGCCGAGCACGAACACGAGCGCGGTCAACGCGATCGGCACGCCGAGCGTCTGCATATGCAGCACCGCCGCGCCGAGCAGAAAGTTGACGCCGGCGCCGACGAAGCGTCCAAACGACGTGCAGAACGCAAACGCCGTCGCGCGTACGCGGGTTTCGAACTGCTCGGGCAGCCACAGGCTGAACAACGCGAAGTTGCCGCCGAAAAAGCCCAGCACGAACAGCCACGCGATGAACGGCGCGAGCCCGTTCGGCAGATAGAACGCCCAACCGAAGCTCGCCGCGATCGACACCGCCATCCCCGCGAAGTACACCGCGAGCGTCATCTTGCGGCCGATGCGCTCGGCCAGTGGCGGCAGCGCGAGACAACCGAGGATCGTGCCGATCGACAGCAAGCCGGTCGCGAGCGACGCGGTGCGAATCGAATCGCCCTTGGACATGCCGGCGCGCGCCGCCAGTTGGATCACCGCGGACGGCTCGTAGACGGCGCCCGCCCACAGCCCGATGATCGCGATCGTCAGCAGAATGCACGCGACCCATGTGCGACGCCGGTAAGCCGGCCCCAGGATCTCGCGCAACGGCTTCACGCGCACCGTCTTTGCGTCGGCTTTCTGCCACTTCTCCGGCTCTTTCACGCGCAGCAGAATCAGAATCGCGACGACGACCGGTACCGCGCCGGTCAGGAACATCGCGCGCCAGCCGAAATGCACGCCGACCGTGTAATTGAGCGCAGCCGCGAGAAAGAAGCCCGCGTAGTAGCCGGTCTGCAGATAACCGGCGCCCATTTTGCGACGATCCTCCGGCCACGCCTCGGCAACGTAGGTGCCCGCCAGCGCCCATTCCCCGCCGATCCCGACGCCCGCGATGAAGCGAAAAATACCGAGCTGCCACACATTGGTCGAGGTCGCGGCGAGCCCGGTGAAAATCGCGAACGTGAAGATGGTGGCGGCGAGCACCTTGGTGCGGCCGAAGCGATCGGCGAGCGGTCCCCAGATGAACGACAGTCCCCAACCGACCAGAAACAGCGCGAACAGGATCGATCCCGCGAGGCCGACATTCGACGGCGTCGCCGCGAAGCCCGAACGCGGCAACAGCTCGGTCAGCGCGGGCGTGAGCACCAGCGCGTAAATGAACGAGTCCATGCCGTCGAGCGTCCAGCCGGCCCACGCTCCCCAGAACCCTGCGATCTGCGAACGATTGAGCGGTGTGCGCTGACGCGCGACCGCTCGTCGGTCGGTTACTGTATTCATCATGCTCCTCCGGCCTACGATAGTTGAACGTAACGAAGAAAGGGACGGGCGCGCTTGGAGATGGCTCGACGACGTTGATTGATCGGCGATGTCCTCGTACAACTCATTCAGAGGACGGCGCGAGCACCTGCCTGGAATGTGGTTCAAGACTTCCGGGTTTGCCCGCGCCGAAATGCGCGTCTTTTCATATATAATATTTGATACCATGACCGACGCAACTGAAGGTTTTCCCCTGGACGCCGCCATGTCCGGTTCGTTTCTTCCGGCCGCCGCGCCGCGCGAAAGTACCTCGCACATGATTGCTGAGGCGCTGCGCGCGGCGATCGTCGACGGCACGCTCGCGCCTGGCGCCCCGCTGCGCCAGGACGCGATTGCCCGGCATTTCTCGGTCAGTGCGATTCCCGTGCGTGAGGCGCTGCGCCAGCTCGAAAGCGAGGGCTGGGCACGCGCGGCGGTCCATAAAGGCGCGAGCGTCGCGCCGCTGTCCGCCAACGAAGCGCGCGAGATCTACGAGATCCGCTCGGCGCTCGAAAGTCTTGCGCTCGGCCTTGCGATTCCGCATCACACCGCCGCGACGCTGCGCGAAGCCAGGGACTTGTGCCGCGCCGCCGAGCGCGAAGAGGATCCGTCGCTATACGTCACGCGCAATGCCGCGTTTCATATGTGTCTCTACGCGCCCGCCGGCCGGCCGCAGCTCGAGGACATGATCGGCTTGCTGCACCGGCGCGGCGAACGCTATCTGCGCCTGAAGTTCGGCTTGCCGTCATACAAGGGCGAGTCCGACAGTGAGCACGCCGCGCTGCTCGATGCCGTCGAGCGCCGCGATATCGCGACCGCGCAGTCGCTGGTGGTCGCGCATCTGCTCGGCACCGGCGAGCTTCTGCATCGTTTCCTGACCGAGCGCGCGCGCGAAGAAGCGCTTGCGCATCAACCGAAGCCGCGCGGCCGACGCCCGCGCGTCACCACCGGGAGCTGATCGAACCGATGACCGAGCCGATGAACCACCCCGCCGAAGCCGCCGCATCGCGGTCCACTGTCCGCTCGTGGACGACCCGGCGCGACGAAAAGAACCGCCGCCTCGCGGCCATCGCGCCGTGGCTCGAAGACGGCGTGCTGCCCACGCACCGCATCGTCGATGCGCTCGAAACGCTGATCCAGCCCGGCGAGCGCGTCGCGCTCGAAGGCGACAACCAGAAGCAGGCCGACTTCCTGTCGCGCTCGCTCGCCACGGTCGATCCTCACAAGCTGCACGACGTGCATCTGCTGATTTCGAGCATCAGTCGTCCTGAGCACTTGACGCTGTTCGAGCGCGGCATCGCGCACAAGGTCGATTTCTCGTTCGCGGGGCCGCAGAGTCTGCGCGTCGCGCAACTGCTCGAAGACGGCCAGCTCGAAATCGGCGCGATCTATACGTATGTCGAGCTGTATGCGCGCATGTTCGTCGACCTGACGCCGCACGTTGCACTGCTGTGCGCGGACAAGGCCGACCGTCACGGCAATCTGTACACCGGCCCGAATACCGAGGACACGCCGACGATCGCCGAGGCCGCCGCGTTCCGTCACGGCATCGTGATCGTGCAGGTCAACGAGATCGTCGACGAATTGCCGCGCGTCGACATTCCGGGCTCGTGGGTCGACGTGGTCGTGCAGGCGGACCGGCCGTTCGCGGTCGAGCCGCTGTTCACGCGCGATCCGCGCCATATCGGCGACTTGCAGGTGCTGACCGCGATGATGGTGATACGCGGCATCTACGAGCCGTATGGCGTCACGTCGCTGAATCACGGCATCGGCTTCGATACCGCGGCGATCGAACTGCTGCTGCCCACCTACGGTGAATCGCTCGGTCTCAAGGGCAGGATCTGCCGCAACTGGACACTCAATCCGCACCCGACGATGATCCCCGCGATCGAATCGGGCTGGATCGACAGCATCCATTGCTTCGGCAGCGAGGTCGGCATGGAGGCGTATATCGAGGCGCGCGCCGATGTGTTCTTCACCGGCAACGACGGCAGCCTGCGCTCGAACCGCGTGCTGTGTCAGTTGGCCGGGCAATACGGCGTCGACCTGTTCATCGGCTCGACGCTGCAGATCGATGCGGACGCGAATTCGTCGACGGTCACGCGCGGACGCCTCGCCGGTTTTGGCGGCGCGCCGAACATGGGCCACGATCCGCGCGGCCGACGTCATTCGAGCGAGGCGTGGCTGAAGCTGTTGAAGGGCGACGGCGCGGTGTCGCGTGGCCAGAAGCTCGTCGTGCAACTCGCGGAAACGTACAAGAAAGGCGGCGAGCCGACCTTCGTCGATGAACTCGACGCGGTCGCGGTCGGCGCGAAAAACGGCATGCCGATCGCGCCGGTGATGATCTACGGCGACGACGTGAGCCATGTGGTCACCGAGGAAGGCATCGCGCATCTGCACAAGGCCGAAGGCATCGACGAGCGGCGCGCGGCGGTCGCGGCGGTGGCCGGTGTCACCCCGATCGGTCTGCGCGCGAAGCCCGAGAAAACCGCGGAATTGCGCCGGCGCGGCATCGTCGCGTATCCGGAAGATCTCGGCATCCGGCGCGGCGACGCGAAGCGTTCGCTGCTCGCGGCGCGCAGCATCGACGATCTGGTCACGTGGTCGGGCGGACTTTACGCGCCGCCCGCGCGCTTCCGGAGCTGGTGACGATGGCGTCCGCTGCTGTTCTTCCTGAACGGTTGGACGCGCCGCATGCTTCGGTCCTACACGATGCATGTGGCAGGTCGCCGGTCGCGCCGTTTTCCGACGCCCAACTCGCGCGCGACGCGATCACCGCGCTGATCGACGAGGCGGAGCTCACGCCGAAGCCCGCGCTCGTCGACCGGCGCGGCAGCGGCGCGCATCGCGACCTCGATCTCGCGATCATGCGGCGCTCCGCGCACGCGCTCGAACCGACCTTCGCGGCGCTGGCGCGCACGGCGCGCCGCCGCGGCGAACCCTCGGCGCTGCTGCGCGCCGAGCTCGCGCAGATCGGCCGCGCGGGCGAACAGGAGATGATGCAGGCGACGGGAGGGAGCAATGCGCATCGCGGCGCGATCTGGATCATCGGCTTGCTGGTTGCGGGCGTGGCGCTCGAAACGGCTTCGAGTTCCTCCGTGCGTGCGCACAGACCTGGCGATCCCAACCGTGTCGATACCTCGCGCATCTGCACGCTGGCCGCGCAGATCGCCTGCTTCCCGGATCGCTTCGCCGCTTCGTCCGATAGCCACGGCGAACGCGCGCGTCGACGCTATCAGGTCGGCGGCGCGCGGCGCGAAGCGCAGGACGGCTTTCCGCACGCGCTCGATGTCGGTCTGCCGGCATTGCACGCCGCCCGCGCGCGCGGTCTCGACGAAAACGCCGCGCGCATCGATGCGTTGCTCGCGATCATGAGCACGCTCGACGATACCTGCCTGCTGCATCGCGCGGGACTCGCCGGCTTGCATGCGGGGCAGCGCGGCGCGCGGCGCGTGCTCGACGCGGGCGGCAATTCGACAGCCGCGGGCCGCGTCGCGCTCGACGCGCTCGAACGCGAACTGCTGTCGCTGAACGCATCGCCGGGCGGCGCGGCCGATCTGCTCGCCGCCACCCTCTTTCTCGACATGCTGGCGCATCGCACCGCCAGCCGGAGCTGAGCCTCATGGAACATTTGACCTTCGACTATCCGGCGCAACGCGCCGTCACGACCCGCGCGCACGTCGGCGTGGTCGGCTCGGGCGATCTGGAAGTGCTGCTGTCGCCTGCCGCCGCCGATCCAGGCGGTTCGGCGCTCGCCGCGCACGTGGTGGTGCGCACCAGCGTCGACGGCTATAGCCACATCTGGAAGAGCGTGCTCGACCGCTTCTTCACGCGCTACGACGGCGCCGCGCACATCGAGATCAACGACTTCGGCGCGACGCCGGGCGTGGTCGCGTTGCGGCTCGCCGAGGCGGTCGAAGCGGCCGAGGAAGGAGACAGCGTATGAGCACGAGCGCCAGCGTACATAGCGCGCCGCTGCTGCGCGAAAGCTTCATCGAACTGCCCGCGCGCGAGCGCGCCCGCTCGCTGCTCGACGCGGGCAGCTTCCGCGAACTGCTCGGACCGTTCGATCGCATCGGGTCGCCGTGGCTGCCCTTGCAGGGCATCGTCTGCCAGGCCGACGACGGCTGCGTGATCGCGCGCGGCACGATCGACGGCGAACCTGCCGTAGTCGCCGCGATCGAATCGGCGTTCCAGGGCGGCAGCATCGGCGAAGTGTCGGGCAGCAAGATCGCCGCGGCGCTCGAGATGGCGCTACGCGACTGCGAGCGTGGCAAGCTCGTGCGCCCGGTCGTGCTGTTCGAGACCGGCGGCGTGCGGTTGCAGGAAGCGAACCTTGGGCTTGCGGTCATCGCCGAGATTCAGGCGGCGATCGTCGCGCTGCGCCGGCGCGTGCCGGTGGTCGGCGTGATCGCGGGCATGGTCGGCTGCTTTGGCGGCATGTCGCTCGCGGCCGCGCTGTGCTCGTATCTGATCGTGACGAAGCAGGGACGGCTCGGCATGAACGGACCTGAAGTGATCGAGCAGGAAGCCGGTATCGAAGAACTCGATGCGAGCGATCGCCGCCGCGTATGGCAACTGATCGGCGGCGAGCAGCGCGTCGCGAGCGCGCTCGCCGACACGCTCGTCGACGACGATGCCGAGGCCGTGCGCGCCGCCGTACGCGCCGCGTTCGCGCAAGGCGTGCCGGCCACGCATCGCAGCGAGCAGGTCGACACGTTCTTGCAGCGGCTCGCGCGGATCGATCCGGCCAGCGTCACGCCCGAGACGCTGCGTGATGTGTACAACCCGCAAGGGCGCGATGCGTCGAACAAGGAGCAGGCATGAACGACACGACACTCACGCGCGGCGCGCGCTGGTTCAATGCACTTGCCGGCGAATCGTCGAGCGCGGCGCCCGTCTGGAGCGGCGATGCGCCGCTCGGCCGCGACACCGCGCGCTTCATCACGGTCGTGCCCGATCCCGCGAACCGTTTTCCGCGCGCGACCACCAACGTGGTCGGGCTCGAACAAGGCTGGCAACTCGCGCGCGCGGTGCGTGAAGCGATCGAAGCGGATGCGGGTGTGGACGGCACGCGCCGCCCGATCGTCGCGATCGTCGACGTGAAGAGCCAGGCGTACGGCTATCGCGAGGAAATGCTCGGCATCCACCTCGCCTGCGCGGCCGCCGTCGACGCCTATGCGAGCGCGCGCGACGCCGGCCATCCGGTGATCGCGCTGATCGTCGGTCCGGCGATGTCCGGCGCGTTCCTCGCGCATGGCTATCAGGCGAACCGCATCGTCGCGCTCGACGCGCCCGGCACGATGGTCCACGCGATGGGCAAGGAAGCGGCCGCGCGCGTCACGCGCCGCACGGTCGAAGAACTCGACGAACTCGGCGACACGATCGTGCCGATGTCGTATTCGATGGCGTCGTTCGCGAAGTTGGGGCTGCTCGATCAGTTGATCGAAGGCATCGACGCGGACGCGCCCGACGCGGCACAGATCGAGCGCGTGCGCAAGGTGCTGGTCGAGCAGATTCGCAGCGCGCGCGAGGGGGATCGTACGCTCGCGCGTCGGCTGGAATCGGCGGCGGCGCGGCAGACTCGCGCGGCGTCGATCGAGGTGCGGCGGCGTCTTGCCGAACAATGGGATGCCGTGTGATGCGCGTGTGTGCGGCTGCGCCCTTCTCCACCGTGCACGCCACGTCGTGCGACGCGCGGTGGCGGCCGCATGATCTGCTGCGCTTGCGGCGGCTGGACTCGCCCGATGACGAACCAGCGTGGGTTCGCGACGCGTTCGAACGCGCGCCGTATGCGGTCGTCCGACGCGCGCTCGCCGCTGATGGTTTCGTCGCGATCGGCGTACGCGGTGCGAAGCGAGCGCAACGCTACGGCACATGGGTGCATGCGGACGATATCGTCGGTGCCGTGCCGTCGGAATCGCTCGCGCAGACGCAAGCCGATGCTGGGCGTGATGCATTGCCCTCGTTCGTTGCACTGCTTTCGTTGCAACGTGATTCGGGCGGTCCGCTTGCTGGATTCGCTTGGGGACCTATTGGCAGCACCGGCTTTGAACTGGCGACGCACGTGCCGACTGTCAACGAAACGAGCGACCTCGATCTGTTGATCCGCGTGCCGCAACCGCTGGCGCTGAATGTCGCGAGTGCTTTGCTGGAGCAACTGCAAACGCTCGCGGCGCATATCGGTATCCGCATCGATGCGCAACTCGAAACGCCCGCGGGTGGCGTGGCGCTCGCGGAATGGGCCGCGGGTAAGGCGCGCGTGCTTGCCCGCGATGCGAGCGGCCCCCGCTTGATCGCCGATCCGTGGGCGGCGGTTGCTCACAATGGCATTGCCTGATGCTCGCGCTTCTGTTCCCCGGCCAGGGTGCGCAGAGCGAAGGCTTTCTGCATCGACTGCCGCAGCATCGCGCGGTACAGGACACGCTCGCTGAAGCCTCCGACACACTTGGCATCGACGTGCTGACGCTCGACTCAGCCGACGCTTTCGATTCGACGGTCGCGGTGCAACTGGGCTTGACCGTCGCGGGCGTCGCGATCATGCGCGCGCTCGCCGATGAAGGATTGGCGGCGGAGATCAGCGCGGGACTGTCGATCGGCGCGTATGCGGCGGCGGTCAGTTGTGGCGCGGTGGCGTTCCGCGACGCGCTGAAGATGGTGCAGCGACGCGCCGAGCTGATGGAAACCGCTTATCCGGCGGGCTATGGTCTCGCGGCCGTCTCCGGCTTGAGCGAGCAGCAGGCGGAAACGCTCGTTGCACAGCAGGCCGCGGAGCACCGGCAACGCGTGTATATCGGCAACGTCAATGCACCGCGCCAGATCGTGATGGCCGGCGCGGACGATGCGCTCGACGGGTTCATCGAACGCGCGCTCGCGGCCGGCGCGCGCAAGGCCACGCGGCTCGCGGTCAGCGTGCCCTCGCATTGCGAATTGCTCGCGCGTGCGAGCGACGAACTGCTGGCGTACTCGCGCACGTTGCATGTTGAAAGACCGCGCGGTGTTTATATCGGCAATCGCGGTGGACGCCCGTTATATACGGCCGATGCGATTCGCGAGGATCTTGCGACAAATATGCGTTACACCGTGCGCTGGTTCGATGCGCTGACCGTGATGCAGGAAATGGGCGCGCAGGTGCTGGTCGAGGCGCCGCCGGGGCAGGTGTTGACAGATATCGTGAAGGAGAATTTTTCTGAGGTCAGTGCGTTGGCTGCGAGTACATTGCCGTTTGACAGGTTGGTGGGGACGGTACGCAGGCGGTTGGAGCGTGGCTGACGGGGTGTGCTTTGCGGTGTGCGAACTCCGCTCAGAAGAATCATTCCGACAGCCTCAGACAGATAAAGGTCGCGTCTGGTCCATGCTGCTTCGGCGCGCCCGGAGAAAAGAGCTGCATGCGCCTGACGCAGTCCGGATCTGCACAAACGGCTGACGCCGAACCCGGGGAGGACGCGCATCGCGCAGATCGCCTTGACTGGTGTTCCTTCGAGGCGAGAACCGGGTCCCGTTTACATGTTTTTTATACCCCAGCACGTGGTCTTACCACGGCGTTTACGCCCTTTTTCCTAGGCTTGATCCTGGAAAGATCCGTCATGGGAGGGCATCGTCATGGATCTGGTTTACCTCATCGCCATCGCCGCATTCGGGGGGCTGGTCGCAGCGCTTGCGGTCGGCTGCGACAAGCTCCGCCGCGCCCCCGGAGGCCGTCCGTGACTTCCTGGATGACGTGGCTCGCCGCAGTGTCGACGCTCATACTGTTTGTCTACCTCGTGTACGCCCTGCTGCGAGCGGAGGCCCTCGAATGAACGCCAATAACCTGTTCCAGACAGGACTTTATATCGTCGTGCTGATCGCGCTCGCGATTCCGCTTGGCCGCTACATGACCAGCGTGCTTGACGGCTCGTCCGTGGTCGTGCGGCGTATCGGAAGGCCGCTGGAGGGGGTGTTATACAAGCTCGCTGGCGTCAATCCCGAAGCCGAAATGGCATGGACGCACTATGCCCTCGCCGTGATCGTTTTCAATGCGCTCGGCGCGCTGGTCGTGTACGGATTCCTGCGCCTCCAGCAATGGCTGCCGGCAAACCCGCAGGGTTTCGGTCCGATGACCCCCGACGCTGCATTCAATACGGCCATCAGCTTTGTGACCAATACGAACTGGCAGAATTACACGCCGGAGTCGACCGTCAGCTACCTGACGCAGATGGCCGCGTTAGCCGTTCAGAACTTTTTTTCGGCCGCCACCGGTATTGCCGTCGTCGTAGCGCTGATCCGCGGCTTTGCACGCCATACGACGAAAACCATCGGCAACTTCTGGGTCGACCTCACGCGCATCACGCTTTACATCCTCGCGCCGCTCGCGACGGTCATCGCGCTCGTATTCATCAGCCAGGGTGCGATCCAGAATTTCGAGTCATACAAGGACGTCGCCACGCTGCAGGTCACGACCTACCAGACGCCCAGGACCGATGCCCAGGGCAACCCGGTGAAGGATGCGAAGGGCAATCCGGTCATGGTCGACAACAAGGCCGACAGGCAGACCATCGCGATGGGACCGACCGCGTCACAGGAAGCGATCAAGATGCTCGGCACCAATGGGGGCGGCTTCTTTAACGCCAACTCCGCGCACCCGTATGAAAACCCGACGCCGTTCGCGAACTTCGTGCAGATGATCGCGATGCTCGTCATTCCTGCGGCGTTGTGCCTTGTGTTCGGCCGG
This sequence comes from Paraburkholderia sp. HC6.4b, assembly GCF_014200875.1. Classification (NCBI taxonomy): domain Bacteria; kingdom Pseudomonadati; phylum Pseudomonadota; class Betaproteobacteria; order Burkholderiales; family Burkholderiaceae; genus Paraburkholderia; species Paraburkholderia sp. HC6.4b. The sequence continues at coordinate 38,065 of NZ_JACHDC010000034.1, read as the reverse complement.
ATGGTAGGCGACCAGCGCCAGGGATACGCCATCCTCGCCGCGATGACGATCGCCTTCGCGGCCGCCTGCTGGGTGGAGATTTCCTCCGAGCAGGGCGGCAATCCGCTGCTTGCCTCGCTGCATGTGGATCAAACCGCGTCCGCCTTGCAGCCGGGCGGCAACATGGAAGGCAAGGAGACGCGCTTCGGTATCGCGCAGTCGGGGATCTTCACGGTCGCGACGACTTCAGCGTCATGCGGTGCGGTCAACAACATGCACGATTCGCTCACGCCGATCGGCGGGCTGGTCCCGCTATTGTTGATCCAGCTCGGCGAAGTGATCTTCGGCGGGGTTGGTTCCGGTCTGTACGGCATGCTCGTGTTCGCGCTGCTTGCGGTATTCGTCGCCGGCCTGATGATCGGCCGCACGCCAGAGTATGTCGGCAAGAAGATCGAGTCGTATGAGATGAAGATGGTCTCCATCGCTGTGCTGCTCACGCCATTGCTCGTACTGGTCGGTGCGTCGGCCGGCGTCCTGACGGCTGCTGGCGTGGCCGGAATCGCCAACCCCGGTCCACACGGCTTCTCCGAAATCCTGTATGCCTACAGCTCCGCCGCGAACAACAACGGCAGCGCATTCGCCGGTCTTTCGGTCAACACGCCGTTCTACAACGTAACGCTCGCGATCGCCATGTGGTTCGGCCGCTTCGGATCGATCATCCCTGTGCTGGCCATCGCCGGTTCGCTCGCTGACAAGAAGCGCATTGCCGTTACCGCCGGTACCTTGCCGACTCACGGTCCGCTGTTCGTTGTGCTGCTGCTTGGCACCGTGGTGCTCGTTGGTGCACTGACTTATGTGCCGGCGCTTGCCCTCGGCCCGGTCGTCGAGCACCTGATCATGATCTCGGGTCACTGATTGCGAGGAAAGCATGACTACCCGTACCCAACCGCCTGTCCATCAGCCGGGCAATATCGGTCAGGCACGCACTGCGGCCCGGTCGATGTTCGATCCGGCGATTGTCAGGCCGGCGCTCGTCGATTCATTCAGAAAGCTTGCGCCGCGTACCCAGCTGCGCAACCCGGTGATGTTCTGCGTCTATGTCGGCAGCATCCTGACGACGATCCTGTGGTTTGCTGCGCTCGCCGGCCAGGCCGAGGCGCCTGCGGGGTTCATCCTCGCGATCGCGCTGTGGCTGTGGTTCACGGTGCTCTTTGCGAACTTTGCCGAAGCGCTGGCCGAAGGCCGTTCGAAGGCCCAGGCCGCGTCGCTGCGCAGCGCCAAACACAATGTGGTGGCAAAAAAGCTGCAGGAGCCGCATCCGAAAGCGCCGATCCGCATCATGGCCGCGAACGATCTGCGCCGCGGCGACGTCGTTCTGGTCGAGACAGGTGACGTGATCCCGGCCGACGGCGAAGTGATCGAAGGGGTGGCGTCGGTCGACGAATCGGCGATCACCGGCGAATCCGCACCGGTGATCCGCGAGTCGGGCGGCGACTTTTCATCGGTGACGGGTGGCACGCGCGTGCTGTCGGACTGGATCGTCGTACGCGTCAGTGTGAACCCGGGTGAAGCGTTCCTTGACCGTATGATCGCGATGGTCGAAGGCGCGAAGCGTCAGAAGACGCCGAACGAAATTGCACTGACGATCCTGTTGGTCGCGCTGACGCTGGTTCTGCTGTTCGCTACCGCCACGCTGCTGCCGTTCTCGATGTTCTCCGTCGAAGTGGCAAAAGCCGGCCACGTCGTGACGATCACCGCGCTCGTTGCCCTGCTCGTGTGCCTGATTCCAACGACGATCGGCGGCCTGCTGTCGGCGATCGGTGTTGCGGGCATGAGCCGCATGATGCAGGCGAACGTGATCGCGACCTCGGGCCGTGCTGTTGAAGCCGCCGGCGACGTAGACGTGCTGCTGCTCGACAAGACCGGCACGATTACGCTCGGCAACCGTCAGGCCTCGGCCTTCATACCGGCACCGGGCGTCACGGAGGAAGCGCTCGCCGATGGCGCACAGCTGTCGTCGCTTGCCGACGAGACGCCGGAAGGCCGCAGCATCACTGTGCTCGCGAAGCAGCGTTTCAACATCCGCGAGCGCGATATGAACTCGTTGCACGCGACCTTCCTCGCGTTCAGCGCGCAGTCGCGGATGAGCGGCGTCGACCTGTCCCCCAAGGGGACTTCCTCCGGGGCGCCGGGCCGCGAGATCCGCAAAGGCGCGGCAGAAGCGATCAAGCACTATGTCGAAATGCACGGCGGGCAGTTTGCATCCGAGGTCGAGAGCGCCGTGACGGATGTCGCGCGACGTGGCAGCACACCGCTCGTGGTGGCGGAAAAACTCGGCGACGTAGCGCGCGTGCTGGGTGTGATCGAACTGAAGGACATCGTCAAGGGCGGTATCAAGGAACGTTTCGCCGAACTGCGCCAGATGGGCATCAAGACCATCATGATCACCGGCGACAACCGGCTGACCGCCGCGGCGATCGCGGCCGAAGCGGGCGTCGACGATTTCCTCGCCGAAGCCACGCCGGAGGCGAAGCTCACGATCATCCGCACGCATCAGGGTGAAGGACGCCTCGTCGCGATGACCGGCGACGGTACCAATGATGCCCCCGCACTCGCGCAGGCCGACGTCGCGGTGGCCATGAATACGGGCACGCAGGCGGCCAAGGAAGCCGGCAACATGGTCGACCTCGACTCCAACCCGACGAAACTGATCGAGATTGTCGAGATCGGCAAGCAGATGCTGATGACACGCGGGTCGCTCACGACATTCTCGATTGCCAACGACGTCGCGAAGTATTTCGCGATCATCCCGGCGGCGTTCGCGACGACCTATCCGCAGTTGCGGGTGCTCGACGTGATGCATCTGAGTTCGCCGGCTTCGGCAATCCTGTCGGCAGTGATCTTCAATGCGCTGATCATCGTGGCGCTGATCCCGCTTGCGCTCAAGGGTGTGAAGTACCGACCGCTGGGGGCTGCCGCACTGTTGCGCCGCAACCTGCTGGTCTATGGGCTCGGCGGAATTCTGCTCCCGTTTCCGTTCATCAAGCTGATCGACATGATCATGTCCGCGTTTGGCTGGGTTTGACACAAAGAGCGCAAACATCATGAAAAACCTGATTCGCCCCGTACTTGTGCTGTTCGTCGTACTGACCGTGATCGCGGGGGGCATTTATCCGATTGTTGTGACGGCCATCGGACGTATGGCGTTTCCACACCAGGCGAGCGGCAGCCTGATTGAGCACAACGGCAAGGCCGTGGGCTCCGCCGTGATCGGCCAGCAGTTCGACGCACCGTACTATTTCTGGGGACGCCTGTCGGCGACCACACCGAACCCTTACAACGCGCAAAACTCGGGCGGCTCGAACCTTGGTCCGACCAACCCCGCACTCGCTGACGAAATCAAAGGTCGCATCGATGCCTTGAAGACAGCGGGCACCGACATGTCGCAACCGGTACCGGTGGATCTTGTGACGTCCTCAGCCAGCGGTCTCGATCCCGAGATCAGTCCCGCTGCGGCGGCCTATCAGACCGCACGCGTTGCCAAGGCCCGCGGGCTGACGACCGACCAGGTCACCGAGCTGGTTGCCCGCTCTACGTCCGGGCGGCAGTTCGGCATTTTTGGCGAAGCGCGCGTCAATGTGCTCAAGCTCAACCTCGCGCTCGACGACCTCAAACCCATGCACGGATGATGTGCTGCCAACGTGCGTCTGGCGGGAAGGTGGGCGGGTCTGACGTCTGCCGCCGGCCGTTTATGGGAGACACTCGATGGACCGCCCCGACCCAGACGAACTTCTGGATAGGATCCAGCGGGATAAAGAGAAACAGCAGCGTGGCCGCCTGAAGGTCTTCTTTGGCGCGTCAGCGGGCGTGGGGAAGACGTTTGCGATGCTGCAGGCCGCCCGGCGGCAGCAGGAAGAAGGCGCCGATGTGGTTGTCGGGATCATCGAGACCCATGGCCGCAAGGAAACCATCGCGCTGCTGGATGGTCTCGAGATACTGCCGCTCGCGCGCCACGAATATCGCGGCCACCAGCTCTCCGAGTTCGACATCGACGCCGCGCTCGCCCGCAGGCCAAAACTCATCCTCGTCGACGAGCTCGCGCACTCGAACGTGCAGGGCGCGCGGCACCTGAAGCGCTGGCAAGACGTCCACGAACTCCTCGACGCGGGCATCGACGTCTACACGACGGTCAACGTCCAGCATCTCGAAAGTCTCAATGATATTGTCGGTCAGATCACGGGTATCCGGGTCTGGGAAACTGTCCCCGACCGGGTGTTCGATGGCGCCGACGAGGTCACACTAGTCGACTTGCCCGCCGAAGAGCTGCTCGACCGGATGCGAGACGGCAAGGTCTACCTGCCCCAGCAGGCCGAGCATGCCGTGCGTAACTTCTTTCGCAAGGGCAACCTGATTGCGCTGCGCGAACTGGCGCTGCGCCGTACCGCGGATCGCGTCGATGCGCAGATGCGTGAGTATCGCGCCGACCAGTCTATTGAGCGTATCTGGCAGGCACGCGAGCGGCTCATTGTGTGCGTCGGACCGGGGCCGGAAGCGCCAGTGCTGGTGCGCGCCGCTTCGCGGCTCGCCACGAGCATCAAGGCCGACTGGATAGCCGTGTATGTCGAGACGCCGAAACTGCAGCGCATGCCGGACGACTTGCGCAAACGAACGCTCGATGCGCTGAAGCTCGCCGCCGAACTCGGGGCCGAAACTGCCACGCTCGACGGGACTGACGCCGCACAAACGCTCGTTGCTTACGCCCGCATGCGCAATGTGTCCAGGCTGGTTGCCGGCGCGTCAGCGCGGGGACGCTGGCGGCGGCTGATCGTGCCGCCGGTCGGCGAGCAACTCGTGCAGAACGCGCGCGACATCGACGTCACGCTGATGAGCGCGGCCCCGGAGCGTGAGGGCCGGAATATGCGAGCCGGTGCTCCGAGCTTTGCTGTGGCGCCCGGAGGCGGCGGGCGCTTGAAGCCGCAAAGCTATTTTTACGCCCTGGCAATCTGCGGAGGAATCACAGTCGTTGCGTCAGCCTTTCTCCACCATATCGCTCTGGCGAACCTGGTGATGCTGTATCTGCTCGGCGTGATCTTCGCGGCCGCGCGACTCGGCCGCGGGCCGGGCGTGCTGCTGTCGTTCCTCAGCGTGGCGGCGTTCGATTTCTTCTTCGTACCGCCGCAGATGACATTCGCGGTTTCGGACACGCAATACGTGCTGACCTTCTTCGTGATGCTGCTGACTTCCTTGACAATCAGTCATCTGACGTCGAGCCTGCGCCGTCAGGCGCACATCGCGACCATGCGCGAACGGCGCACCAGTGCGATGTACGCCATGTCACGTGAACTGGGCGCGGCGCTGACGACCGGGCAGATCATCGAGATCGGTACGCGGCACGTCGGCGAAGTGTTTCACGCGCGCGTCGCGATCCTGCTGCCGGACAGCGCAGAGAAGATCTGGCAGAAAGTCGAAGAGCCTAACCCTGCTGTCATGCTGGACGCACAAGCGCTCGACCTCGATATCGGTCAATGGGTGTATGACCAGCAAAAACCTGCCGGACGTGGCACGGATACGCTGCCCGCCACGGACGCGCTGTACCTGCCGCTAAAGGCACCGATGCGTACGCGCGGCGTGCTCGCGATGGTATCGGAGCAGACTTCGGATCTGGCGAGTCCAGAGCAGCAGCGGATGCTCGATGCGTTCGCCGCCCAGATTGCGCTGGCGCTCGAACGCGTTCACTACGTGGAAATCGCGCAGGACGCGCTCATCAACATGGAGTCCGAGCGACTGCGCAACTCCCTGCTGTCGGCGATCTCACACGACCTGCGCACGCCACTGACCGCAATCGTCGGATTCGCGTCGATGCTTGCCGAACAGGACAAAAGCGGTGTGCCTGCGAGAACGACCAGCGAAGTCGTCGACGCAATCCACGAGGAGGCGCTCAGGATGAATGGTCTTGTCACGAACCTGCTCGACATGGCACGCCTCGAAGCGGGTGGCGTGCGCCTGAACCGGCAATGGTCGATGCTCGAGGAGGTCGTCGGCGCGGCCCTCGGCGCTTGCCGGCGTACGCTCGCCGGGCGCCCGGTCCAGGTGCATGTACCGCCTGATCTGCCACTGCTGCAGCTTGATGCGGTGCTGATGGAGCGGCTCTTTGTGAATCTCTTCGAGAACGCGGCGAAGTACACGCCACCGGGGACGCCGCTCACGATCGATGCCACGCCGGCCCATGATGGCGGCCGGAAATATGTGAAGGTCTGCGTCGACGATAGCGGGCCCGGCCTGCCGCCGGGCATGGAGACGCGCGTGTTCGACAAGTTCACGCGCGGCGAGAAAGAATCGGCGAAGGCCGGGATAGGTCTTGGCCTCGCGATCTGCCGTGCCATTGTCGAGGCGCATGGCGGCAGGATCGGGGCCGAGAATCGTACCGGCACAATGGGTAAGATCATTGGCGCGCGCTTCTGGTTCATGCTGCCCGCCGATGAGACCCCGCCGGCCGAAGCGCCACCCGCAGAGCTATGGCCCGACGATGGAGAGCAGGCGGCGTCAACAGGGGGCACCTTCCCGGCACCGGCCGTCGATCCGGCAAAACCATGAGCGAGCCGACGGTCACCGTCTTTCTGATTGAAGACGACAAGCACATCCGTCGTTTCGTTCACACGGCACTGGAAGCGGATGGCATGACGGTCTTTGATGCCGAAACGGGGGAGCAAGGGCTGGCGCAAGCCGCAACACGGCGGCCTGATCTCGTCATCGTCGATCTTGGTTTGCCGGATATGGACGGCATTGACGTGATTCGGGAACTGCGTAGCTGGTCCACTGTGCCGGTGCTCGTGCTGACGGCGCGAACCCGGGAGGAGCATAAGGTCGCGGCGCTCGACGCTGGGGCCGATGACTACCTGACCAAGCCGTTCGGATTGCCGGAACTGACTGCGCGAATCCGCGCCCACCTGCGGCGGCGAACCTGCGGCGGCAGGACGGGGTCGACCAAAGTGCATTTCGGCGCTGTCACGATCGATCTTGCGGAACGGAGGGTAACGCGCGACAGCCAGATCGTCCATCTCACCCCGATCGAATACCGGCTACTGTCGGCGCTTGTGTCACGCGCAGGATGGGTGCTGACGCGTCGACAGCTACTTCAGGAGGTGTGGGGCCAAACGCACGCTGATAACGACCACTATTTGCGAGTCTACATGGGGCACCTGCGCCAGAAACTCGAACGTGATCCGGCGCAACCAGAGTACATCATCACGGAGACTGGCGTAGGCTACAGACTGGTCGGAGCGAACGACTATCAGGGGCAGTAGCATGCAATCCGCACTGAAGCGTCGATTCAGTGGGAAATTGCGCCCAGAAGTGCCGCCGTCATGTTTGCACCGCGTTCGAGACGTCGCGTTGACGGGATTTTTACATGTCCTGCGTATAGTTTTGCAACGCATTGACACGCTCTGTGCTGAAATGGAAGTGTCAAAGTCGGTCTGCTGGCCGAAATCGGAGTGCTCAATGTTACGGTTGCTGATCCCCGTAGTCGATAGCGGCGGTGCCGTACAGGCTGCCCGACACGCCGCATTTCTGTATCTGGAACACTGCGTGTCCGAAGTCGAACTGCTTGAAGTGCTTGAGCCTATTGACGAAGGGCGTGCGGCAGCGTTTCACTCGCGCAGCGCGCTGCGTCTCCATGAGAAGCACATAATGCTCGACGCGCTGATCCAGACATGCTCAGTCCTTGAGGATGCAGGCGTTCCGTACAAATGGAAGCGGGTGTTCGGGCACGGCGCAAGAGCCATTGCCGCCTATGCTGCAAAGACTCAACCGGATGTCGTCGTGATCGACGCCAGCCATTTCGGTTTCTTTCGCAGACTGACCATGCTCGCCGGGTTGTGGCGCGTGACTACCAGGCCGGTAACCATGGTTCACTAGACTGCATGCGTGAGCGCAACGATGAGGATGAAAAGCAGGCGTGCATGAAACTTTTGAGGCCCCGCATCTTTAAACGACACCCAATCGCCTTAGTAGCGGCGTCATCGTGGCGCCCTGAACGAAGATTGAAAAAGCAACCACGGCAAAACACACGGTAATGATTTCTTCGCGCCGTGGTAGTCCGGGCGGCAATCCCATCGCGAGCGCCAAGGCCAAGGCACCGCGTAGCCCGCCCCAGAACAGGATATGTTGATGCCGCACCTCGATCTGCAGCGACGAGCGCGAGAAGAGCATGCAACACGGGTACACAGCCACGGCACGCCCCAGCATCACGACCATGATGGCGATCCCGATCGATAGCCACACGGTGTCGTATTCCCTGCGCGCCTGCTGAACTCCAATGAAAAGAAAGATGAACGAATTCGCCGCAAATACCGTGTACTCAAGCACGACCTCGACGGCTTCCCGGCCTCTCTTCGTCATCGCGTCGCTCGTGTTCCGCTTTCCCATCGCGAGGCCCGCTATCAGCGTGGCCAATACGCCGGACAGGTGAAGGTTCTCGGCTAGCAGAAACGACCCATAGGCCGCGATCATCGCGAAGGTGATCTCGACGAGGTGATCGTCGGTGCGGTGCAGCAGCGATAGCACTGCGTTGCCGATCAGCAAACCGCAAAACACCGAACCGAGAAGCACCACGCCCGAGATCTTGAGTACTTCGACAAGGCCGACGTGCGTGCCGGCGACAAAGGCCAGCGTGACCCGAAACGCTGCCGCCGCGGTCCCGTCATTGAACAGACTCTCGGCCTCCATCAAATGCCTGAAGCGGCCTGTGACACCCGCTTCCTTGAAAGTGGCAAGGATGGAGACGGGATCCGTAGCGGCTATTAACGTGCCGAAAAGCAGCCCGCTGATCCATTCCCAATGCAACAGGAAATGCATGCCTGCTGCCGTCACGCCAGCTGACAGGAGCACCCCAAGGACCGCTAATGTCTGGACGACGACGAAATCTCGGCGTACCTGGCCCCACCTCATGTGAAACGCCGCCTCGAAAATGAGCGGCGGCAGCAGTACGTCGTAGATGAAATCCTTGGTGAGGGGAATATCTGGGAAGCTGGAAGAGGCCAGGAAAGAGAAGCTGATTCCAGCCATAACGAGACCAACGCTATACGGCATATGCAAGCGCCGGACTAGCATGGCCACCAGTGCCGAAACGAGCAACAGCAGTTCGAAGAGCCCAATGTTAAAGTCCATTCGGACGGTCCGGTCGAAAGAGAAAAGGGGCTTTTGCCACTGCTATCTTGATCTCGCCGACACGTGTCGGTGCCATGCGCATAGAAGTATATTCGAGACGCTGACGTCGGATCGCCGCAGACGCGACCGTTCCTTTCTTCCGCACGGCGTTCGGTGAGGGAAGCACCGCCGACCGTCTCCGGTCGGTCGTGCGGGCTCTATCCGTATCGTCCGGTTGGTCCCTTGAGCTGCTCTCCACGATCGGCACAAAGAGTTCGTTGCAACGGCGTTCGTCGAGGCGGGGCACCGTCCCAGCGATTGGCGACAGCATCTCCGGATGGATAACTGAAATACGAGGCGGGATAGGTTGCAAAACCTCGAGTAGGCGCTGCACACAGGGCCATCACACGCGTTCACCGTCAAGTAATGACCGATTCGGTAGTCGAAGGGCAGCGCAGTCTATCGACGTTGCAGGATGGGTTTTGTCGCGATAAGGAAGTCAGTGCGATCGGATTTGATATGAAGAGGATTGCTTATATGACCAGCGAATAGAATTGCTCGGCAGCGGTTGTGGTGTCGCCATCGTGCTGCATCTGCCCCTTTGCGAATCATGTGCATCACCTCGATGCCGGACAGAATGATGCGCGCAAACCGGAAACTCTTGAAGCCCATCATCGGCTTGATGACACGTTTGATGGCGCGGTGATCCTGGTCGGGTAACCGCTTCGCCGCAAGCCCCGTTTCCCACGGACTTCGTCACCTTGCCAGTGTCAGCAAGTCACCGCCGCTTCGGCTCACTTTCTCTCGCAGCAGAGAAAGGGCATACCCCGGTACTGCAACGACAACTTCTCCGGGTTTTGCATTCCAAACATGCTCAAGCAACTTCACCCCCTTGCAGGCAGGCTACGTTGGCTGGGCGTACCGTAGGTCTCGTCCATGCGCCAGCTCTTGCCCACAGCATGGAAATTCGGACCCTTCCGAACAGAGCCAAGCGAAATTGCCAATTCGCTTTGCCAACGCCTCAGTGCGACAGGCCCGCGAAGGTATTTTGCCCGGTGATAATCGTTTGGTTCTACGATGTCGCGCAGGCTGAGGCGGAACTGGTAATACCAGCGAACGGCACAGCTGACGACGACGTCGGGGAGCCGGTGACCGATAAATCGATTTCGTCTGCTTTATTGCCTGACTCTACCTGCGCCTGTCCGAGAACCTCCCAGTGCCTTTGTGAGCGAGACCCGAAGGAATGTCTTCGTCTTTGTGTGAGGTGACGAACAAATGGTTACATTGGCGCGCGTATACTCGTCAAAAAAGTGACATATAGCACGATGAGATCGAAAGCGACCACGGATTCAGCTGCGCGACATCTTCCGTAAGCAATGTATCTTTCGTTTAACTGAACAAATCGAGAATACCTTGCGCGGATGGTTCCAGATCAACCTTCCGAGGTTTTTGATGACTATCAGAAGCCTGATGAACACTGGCATTTCGCCTGTGCGTCTGTGGGGTGTATGGCTTATTGCGACCGTGGTTGCGTCGGTGCCATTCCTCGTCACGCCATATCCTCCTCTTGGGCAACACTTTTACAATATCGTCCGGCTCGATATCCTTTCTCATCCGGCATCGTATGCTAGAAATTTTGTCGTTCAGTGGGATGCCGTGCCTGACCTTGCCATGGATCTGGCCCTCCCGTGGTTCACGAAGCTCATACCGGTAGAATGGGCCGCCTGGCTGTTTACCCTCGTTGAACTCGGGCTATTGACATCGGGCTGCCTGGTGTTGAGCCGTGTTGCCAATGGCCGCTGGTCATGGTTACCGTTTATCAGCTTCCTGCTGCTCTATAACTGGATACTGATACGCGGCTACGATAACTTTCTGTTTGGTCTTGGCATTTCCTTTTGGGCGATCGCCGCGCACGTGGCGTTGCGCCGGGCCACCCTCGCGCGGATCCTGGTTTCGTGCTGTAGTGCCCTTGTCATCTATTTTTGCCATCTGTTTCCGCTCGCCGTTTTCGCTCTGGTCGCAGGCACGTGGGAACTTGGCTGTCTTCTTCGGGAGGGGAAGGTCTCGATTCATTCACTGGCTCGCCACGCGGCCGCGAGCTTTGTTCCGTTGCTGCTCCCCCTTGCACTGTTGATCCACAGCAGCACCGGCGGCCTTCATGGGTCAACCCACTTCGGCCTTATCCACGTACTTTCGAAGCTCGCTTTCTGCATCGATGTCTTCTCAGTGGGAAATCGTGCAGGCGATGTGGCGATCGTGGCGGGTTTGAGCCTGTTCGTGGTCATCGGTCTCGTTATGAGATGGTGGACGTGCGAGCCAGAGTTCCGGATAACCGTGTTTTCACTTCCGCTGGTAGTCCTGCTCGCACCGTTTGACGCGTTTGCTTCCTACGGTGTGATCGAGCGATGTGGGATCAGCTTCGCGTTTTTGCTGACTGCGCTGGTTGGCATACGACATTCGGTGGCGCCACGTCTCCAACGAGTCGGCGCACTCGCTCTCACGCTTGTCTTTGTTTTCCGGATCGTGACTGTGACTGAGGACTGGCGGGGCGACAGTCCTGTCATTCAGGCTTACCGCACTACGTTCGCGTCTCTGAAGGCCGGTTCCGTCTTGTTCCAGTACAAGCAAGACACCGCCGACCGGTCTCCATGGAAAGCCCCCCACCGCTGGAACCCATATTTGGACAAGGTGGTGGCGCTCGCAACAGTGAATGGCGTTCTCGTGCCGGATTTGTATCTCAAAGCGGGCCAGCAACCCGTGCTTTACCGGAGCGAGAACGTAGCATTGAGGGAGTTCCAGGACGACAGCTCTACCCGGAAACCGAATGTCTTAGCAAATGGCGCCATGTTGCGCGCGTGGTCGACTGAACTGCTGGATCGTTTTCCGGACCTTCAAAGCCGGTTTACGACGGTCTATCTTGCGGTGCTCGACCCGTACCGGCGCCTACCCGAGACGCTTGATGGTTGGCAACTCGTTGCGACTTTACCTGAACATCGGCTCTATGAACTGCGTCCCCGTTGAGCTCAAATATGGACCTTAGACGACCACGACGCATGAGAGTTACACGGTCTCGACAAGGCATCGGTCGACGGGTCGCATCAAGGAGGCTGTAGTTGTTCCTTATCCTCGTGCGTTGCAACGTCGTCGGTTCAAGGCGTTGCCGACGATAGAGCCCGATACGAGCTAGTCGCATCGGAAATTGGCATGGTCCGATTTTCTTACAAGACAATGAATAGCTTCGATTCGTCTATCGAGACATATCTATCCACCATCCACTTCGGTTATCTCACGGCCCAAACCATAGAGGTCATTGCCGACCTCTACACCTTCAAAGGGCTCGTGCTCATACCGTTGCTGTGGTGGATGTGGTTTCAGCGAGACGAGCGCCGCGAATGGCGGCGAGAAATGGTGCTCGCAACGCTTCTCAGCGGCCTCCTGGCGCTCTTCGTCGGAAGACTGCTGACTCACTGGTTGCCGTTCAGAGTGCGCCCTGTCTTTAGCAGCGAGTTGCATCTGCACTTTGCGGGTCACGTCATCGAGGACGCACAGCTGTCGAGTTGGAGTTCCTTCCCAAGCGATCACGCGATGTTATGGATGGCGGTCGCCACTGGCATCTTCCTCGTGTGGCGGGGCATCGGCGTGCTGGCGATTCTCTATGCGGTGCTGGTCATTTGCCTGCCGCGTGCCTATCTAGGCTTTCACTACCCGACCGACTTGCTGGCGGGCGCGCTCGTGGGAGCCGGAATCACCTATCTAATGACGCGAGACGCGATTCGCGTGCGCTACGCCACTCCGGCGCTGCGATGGATGGAGCGTTACCCGGGACCGTCAGCGATGCTGGCCTTTATTCTGTGCCTCGAACTCGCCACGCAGTTCGACGAACTGCGCAAGCTGACGGGCAGTGTGATCAAACACCTATGAATCACACATGGCGGTTTTGTCGCGATAAGGAAGTCAGTGCGAGCGGATTTGATATGAAGAGGACTGCATATATGACCAGCGAATAGAATTGCTCGGCAGCGGTTCTGGTGTCGCCATCGTGCTGCATCTGCCCTTTGCGAATCATGTGCATCACCTCGATGCCGGACAGAATGATGCGCGCAAACCGGAAACTCTTGAAGCCCATCATCGGCTTGATGACACGTTTGATGGCGCGGTGATCCTGCTCGACGACGTTGTTCAGATACTTGATCTGCCGGATCTTGATTGGCTTTTTCCGCTCAGCGTTGAGCGCTTCGAGCGCGGCCAGATGGGCGCCGCTCTTGTCCACAGTGATAGTCTCGGGCTCAACATTTTGGGCAATCGCCTTGTCGAAATACCGACGTGCAGCAGCCTTGTCGCGATGCGCACGCAGCAGGAAATCCATCGTGTTGCCCTCCTTGTCGACGGCCCGGTACAGATATTTCCATTGTCCTTTGACCTTGACGCAGGTCTCGTCCATGCGCCAGCTCTTGCCGGCCGGGCGCTTGATTCGCCGAAATGCCTTTTCGAACAAGGGTACGAGTTTGATCACCCATCGGTGCACACTTGAGTGATCGACCTCAATTCCCCGCTCGGCCATCATCTCTTCGAGGTTGCGCAGGCTCAGCGAGTACGCCACGTAACAGCGAACACACAGCAGAATCACGTCCAGCGGATAGTGCAAGCGCTTGAGAACCTTGCCGATCCCCGCAGGAAACGTCGCACCCGATGAATTCTTCGTTTTGCCCATCTCGTTCGTGGTTCGTGAGGGAATGCGAATTCCAGCGCACCGCGGTAGCGCGACAGAACCCCCGCCGTACGTTGATTGCGGCGCAAATCCGGCTTCGCCCACCTCCCGCCGAGGATTCGCCCCGGAAGTGATTCATCGGGCAGCCTTTATATGCAGTTGAGCAAGCGGACTTGCTCTACATGCACAGCGGACGCCACTCCGTCGCAATCATAGTAACCATAAGAGAGGCCTGCACTATTGCCGTTGCGGATGATCAAGAAAGAAGCGCAGCATTTCGGCACTCGCATCCGGACCAGTAGCGTCCGTATAACTGCCTCGTGCATTGCCGCCTGCCCAAGCGTGCCCTGCGCCATGAATGGTCCACAACTCGGCGTCGATACCGTCGCCGGAAACCAGCCGCGAGACGGTACAGGCGCGTCGGCCCGCGTCGACCCGACGCCGTTCGCTGCCGGCGTCCGGCCGTGCGTCGAACCTCTGCACGAGCCGCGTGGCATTCGCTACGTGCACGGTGGCATCCGCGTCACCATGAAAGACGATCATGGGCCGTCTCGGTGACAAGTCTGTATCGCCTTGCACGCGCCGTGCGTTTCGGGGGTGCTTGCCGCCTTTCATCGCCGCGAGCGCGGAGGGTAAATTGTGCGCGCACCGTGCCGGAAGACCGGAATGCACGCCGACCGCGGCATACAGTTCGGGATACTCGGCGATCATGATCGTCGCCATTGCGCCCCCCGCGGACATCCCCGCGACGTACACGCGCGCGGGATCGACGTTGTGGGCCGAGATGATTTCGCGCGTGATGCCTGCGATCAGCGACGGCTCGCCGCGCTCGCGATGCTGATCGTCAGGTTTGAACCAGTTCCAGCACTTCGACGGATTCGCCTGCCGCGGTTGCACCGGATAAGCTACAAGACATCGATGCCGCTCGGCAAGCGCGTTCATCTGCGTGCCTGCTGCGAAATCGTCGGCGTCCTGCGTGCAGCCGTGCAGCATCACAATCAGTGGCAGCGGCTCGCCGGCGCCCCCCGCCGGCACATACAGCCGATATTGACGGCGACCGGCGGCATTCGCATACGCAAGCGTGATGAAATGTCCTCGTTCCTCCACGTCCAGGCAGTCTTCTCGCGCCTTGTGCGCGGTCGCTTCCTTGGTCTTTGCAAACGGGAAGACAACGGGCTCTGGCGTCTTGTCCCGCGACGCAGTTTCGTTCACTGCACCGACGCTTTCCCCTCGCAGTGCGCGTTGTATCGCTTCTGTCGCTTCGGCAACGCCGCGGGTACGCAGCAAAGTCATCGCTTCGTGCATTGAGTTCAGAAAGCCTTCGTTGAGTTTCATCACGTTTGTCCGATTACCGGTGTTGAGGGGGTGGGCCTCGCGCGGCTAGTGGATTCTGCCGGCAAGCGCCGTCTTGACTGCGGGCGAAGCGTGAAAGGCTCCCAGCACCACGACGCTTTCGATAGTCGCGAGCGCGAGTTCCGGGGAGACATCGGCGGCAATGCTGGCCAATCCCAGGACCTGAATGTTGAGACGCTCGCGCGCGGCTCGAATCGCCTCGAGATCCTGCCTGGAAAAATGCTGCAGCCCGAGCACGAGCGAACGACGCGCAACCGTTTCCTGGACGACCCGCGCATGTAGCGCGAGCTGGTTGCGAATCGCCGTTCGGATCAGGTCGGTCCGGTTCGCATAGAAGCCTTCTTCAACCAGCAGGTCGATCTGCCCGAGGTCGACCGGTCCGAGGTTGATCGTGATTTTTTCCGAGTCGCCGCCTTTCGAGCGGGGGGTGTCCAATACCGCGGGTTTCTTCATCGCACCATCCTTGCACCATCCATGTGGATGGTTATAGGATGGTTTTAGATGCGCCGCAACATAAAAATTTGGGGTCGAGACGCCTTCTGGGCTCGCCGCATCGCTGGTCGTGGGGGCTAGATAGAGCGCTATCGCCGGTCGATGCGCACATGGATAGCTACAAGGTACTGGCCGGTTGGAGGACGCACATCGCGCTGTTCGACCGCATTGTTAAGTTAACGCTGAATAAGACGGCCGGGCAACGGGAGGTTGGCGCTGATGTTCGCTCGAACACAACGGATGAGGCGTCAAGGCGCAAAACCATCAGAATAAGGCGCGAAATGGAGAGGTTCCCCGACCAGTTTTGACAAATTCAACTGCTATCCTTCAAAACTTGAACCCGTTCACTATCGCGGCTTTATCCCGGTAGTTGCTGCCGCAGGTCTCGCCAAACGCAGTCCATCAGCGCTCAAAATCGGAGTGGTCAACATCCCGCGAACCTCTCAACCCCGATGTCACTCGGGCAGCGAAAGCCGGTACTGCGGAAACGGATTGCGCAGACCTCAACATGGACCAAGGATTACCAGCATACTGGCCCGGTAGAGCCTGAAATTCGTCGTATCGTTCGCACCGCCATGAGGGAGATATGCATAAACCCATCGACACTGAAACGATCCCGAGCAATGAATTGCAGCAGGTCAAGGCGACTTATGCCAAGCTTTGCGAGGACTACATTGCACATCGTAGCGATGGTGAATACCGGGACTATGTGCAATCGGTCATTGCCAACAACGCGAGTCTCGATCGCCACGTGCGCGCGTTCGAAATTTACGCACCGTATATCAAGCGTGGCATGAAAGTGCTCGACTGGGGATGCCGGCACGCGCCGGATTCGTGCATGCTTCGCACGCTCTACCATGACATCGATATATATGGCTGCGACATCTGCAAGGATGGGCAATTCGCGGAATTCCATGAGTACGCCGGGTTATCTTTCGCATCGCTCGATCATGAATTTCTGCTGCCCTACGAAGACAATCAATTCGATGTGGTGATCGGAAGCGGTGTACTCGAGCACGTGGCCCGCGAGCAAAAGAGCCTCGATGAGCTATGGCGCGTGCTGAAAAACGACGGTTTGCTGATAATCACATTTTTACCTAACCGCTTATCGGTGACCGAAAACGCGTGCAGAGTCATGAAGAAGTACACGGGCCATAATCGGCTGTACAGTCTCAGCGACGCGAAGCGCCTGTTTCTCCGATCGGGATTCGTACTGGAAGAATGCGGCTATCACCAGGTCTTTCCCACCTTCGCAAAAGGCATAAAGGGCGGCGGAGCGCTCAACGCCCTGGCCAATATCGGCATGAAGCTGAACCGGCCTTTCGAGCGGATACCGATCGTGAATGCAGTCTCGGCTAATCTGTTTTTCATCCTCCGCCGCGTGCATGAGATGTAGCAGGCGGCCGCCCAGGCGGCCTACCTCGCGGGATCATTGGGCAAGGCCGCGCCCTCCTGTTGCGACGTCACAAATCCTCTCAATGCAGGGGTGAGCCGGAAAACGAGCTTCTCGATCTCCACCACGAGGAAAAACAGGACGCCACCACCGACGAGCCACCCCCACGCCGACAAGGGCAGAGCCTCGGTGTGGAAAACGGCATGGAACGGGAACGTATAGGTGAACAGAAGCTGCAAGACCACGACGCCGGCTATTCCGTACCAGAGATAGCGATTGCCTGTATGGGCGCGCACGGACAGCGACGAATCGAGCAGATACCGGATGTTGAGCAGATAGAACACCTGGCCCAGCGTAATGGCGTTGACCGCGGCCGTGCGCGCCATCTGATCCGACGCCCCTTGCGACTTCATCCAGAAGAAGGTGGATAGCGTATAGATCACGAGCGCCGCGCCGACGAACAGGATGCGCCAGATGCCGAAGCGCGTGACGATCGGCCGGTCGATTGCGCGTGGCGAGCGGCGCATCACGTCTGCCTCGTGCGGCTCGAACGAAATGGTCAGGCCGAGCGCGACGGAAGTAACCATGTTGACCCACAGGATCTGCGGCGCCGTGATCGGCAGCGTGAAGGAGAACAGGATCGCCACCGCGATCACCGCGCCTTGCGCGACATTGGTCGGCAGCATGAACAGCATCGCTTTCTCGATGTTGTTGTAGACCGTGCGCCCTTCCTTCACCGCCGCGGAGATCGACGCGAAATTGTCGTCGGCGAGGATCATACCCGCCGCCTCCTTCGTCACCTCGGTGCCCTTGATCCCCATCGCGACACCGATGTCGGCTTTCTTGAGCGCCGGCGCATCGTTGACGCCGTCGCCCGTCATCGCGACGATCTGCCGGTTCGCCTGGATCGCCTTGACGAGCCGCAGCTTGTGCTCGGGACTCGCGCGCGCGAACACGTCGACGCCGCGCACGCATTCCTGCAGCGCCGCATCGTTCATCGCCTCGATCTCGGTGCCGGACACGGCGGTCTTGCCGTCGCCGATGCCCAGCATTCTTGCGATTGCCGCCGCCGTGATCTTGTGGTCGCCCGTAATCATCGTCACGCGAATGCCGCCGCCGTGGCATTCGCGCACGGCGTCGATCGCCTCTTTGCGCGGCGGGTCCATCAGGCCCACGAGGCCGAGCAGTACGAGGGTACGCGGCAGGTCCTGCGGCCCGAGGCCGCCCGTACGCAGGCCCGGGTCCGACAGCCACGCGAGCCCGAGCACGCGCTCACCTTGCGCGGCGAGCCGGTCGCCCTCCCTCGCGAAGTGCTCGCGATCGAGCGGCGCCGGGCCTTGCGCCGTCTGCTGCCGGTCGCAGTGGTCGAGGATCACCTCTGGCGCGCCCTTGACGAGCAGCATTTCGCCGTCCGTCGAACGGTTCAGCGTCGCCATGAACTTGTGCTCGGACTCGAAGGGGATCGCGTCGATCCTCGGCGCGGCGGCCGTCTCGGCGGCACGGTCCATGCCCAGCTTGGAAGCGAACGGATAGAGCGCGCCCTCGGTCGGGTCACCCTCCACTTTCCATTTGCCGTCTTCCTCGAAGAGCTCGGCGTCGTTGCACAACAGCGACACGCGGCCCATCAGCTTGAGCACGTCCGGCGCAGCGCCGAGCGGCTTGCCATCCGCGCTGACCTCTCCTTCGCTGGCGTAGCCGTCGCCCGTAACGGCATAGGCCGCTTCGGCCGTTACGACGGAGGTCACCATCATCTCCATCAGGGTCAGCGTGCCCGTTTTATCCGAGCAGATGCGCGAGACGGCGCCCAGTGTTTCGACCGCCGGCAGGCGGCGAATAATGGCGTTGCGCTGGGCCATGCGCTGCACGCCGATGGCGAGCGTGATGGTGATGAGCGCCGGCAGGCCTTCCGGGATGACCGATACCGCAATCCCCACGATGGCCTGGAACAGCTCGACGAAGGTCATGTGTCCGAGCCAGTGCCCCCAGGAGAAGAGCAGCACGCTGACAACGGCGATCACTGCCGTGATGACGTAGCCGAACTTCTTGATCTGGCGCAGCAGCGGCGTCTCGAGCGCGCTGACCTCGGCGAGCATCTGGTTGATCCGGCCGAGTTCCGTCTGGCTCCCGGTCGTCACCACGACGCCGGTTGCCCGGCCCGACAAGACCATCGTGCCGCAGAACGCCATGTTCTCGCGGTCGCCGACCGTGGCTTTGGCGGGTACCGGCGCGGTGCCCTTCTCGGCCGGGAGGGATTCCCCCGTAAGAGCCGCTTCTTCCGTGCGCAGGTTCCTGGCGTCGACGAGACGCATGTCCGCCGGGATTTTGTCGCCCGATTCCAGTAGCACGATGTCGCCAGGAACGAGTTCCTCGGCGGGGATCAAGCGAACCGCTCCGCCACGCATCACGCGCGCTTCCGCGGACAGCATGTTGCGAATCGAGTCGAGCGCCTTCTCGGCGCGTCCTTCCTGCAGGAAGCCGAGCAGCGAGTTGAGGATGACGACGGCCAGAATGACCGAGCCATCGAGCCACAGGCCCAGCATCAACTTGACGAAACCAGCCGCGAGCAGCACGTAGATCAGAACGTTGTGGAGCTGCATCAGGAAGCGTACGACCGGCCCCCTCTTCTTGCCCTGCGGGAGGCGGTTCGGCCCATAGGTGGCCAGCCGCCCGGTCGCTTCCGTTGCATCCAGGCCCTGCGCGGGATCGACGTTGAACTGCCGTTCGATGTCACCGGCCGGCATCGCATGCCACGGCGTCGCACTCTCAACTGAGCTCATCCTCGTGTCTCCCGGTTCCAGTGATTTCGGGTCAGGGGGCCGCTCTCAATGGTCTGGATCGTCCCCGGGTTGATCGGGTCTCGTCTCGTCCACCGCTTCAGCGTCGAGTTCCTCCCTCGCGGCGGCGAGATCCTTCATCTGCTCTTGCGTGGCTTTCGGATATTCGAGGTCGAGCTTCTCGACGGCCTCGACGATCGCGGCCGCGACGATGAGGCGCGTAAAAGGTTTGTTGTCGGCGGGCACGACGAACCACGGAGCCGCTTCGGAGGCCGTCGCGCGGATCGCCTCTTCATAGGCGTGCATATAGTCGTTCCAGTAGCGACGCTCGCGAACGTCGGCTGCGGAAAACTTCCAGTGCTTGTCGGGATTGTCGAGGCGATCCATGAATCGCCTCTTCTGCTCCCCGTACGACAGGTTCAGATAGAACTTGAGAATGACCACGCCCTGGCGCGTCAGATAGTCCTCGAAGCGCGCGATGTCGGCGAGGCGCTCGTCCCATATGTTGTTGCCGACCCGTGCCGGTGGGATCTTCTGCGCATGGAGCAGATGCTGATGCACGCGCACCACCAGCACCTCTTCATAGTACGAGCGGTTGAAAATGCCGATGTGCCCGCGCTCGGGCACTTTCCTCGAATAGCGCCAAAGGAAGTCGTGGGAGAGCTCCTCATCCGACGGCTGCTTGAACGAGATGACATCGCACCCCTGCGGATTGACGCGCGACATCACGTGCTTGATCGTCCCATCCTTTCCCGCGGCGTCCATGGCCTGGAACACCAGCAGCACGGACCAGGAATCCTGCGCGTAGAGGATCTCCTGCTCCATCGCGAGCCATTTCGACCCGCGCTGGAGTAGTTGCTGCGCCTCTTCCTTATGCATTCTGAGTCCCACCGTCTCGCCGGGATCGAAATCCTTCAGGAAGAAATCTTTGCCGCTCGTGACGCGGAACGGATCGGTGTATGCCCGCAGCGCGTCGAGTATTTCCATGCGAACCATCGCTCTTTCTCCACGGCATCTGCATTCACTTGCACGATTCGCGGATTGCATCGCAACCGCAGTCGTACTGTTCACAACTCTTTCTGATAATAGGTCACGCAAACGGAAACGTGCTGATCGGCAACGACGCTGCGCACCCGCGTAGCGACGGGAAACACACGTCTGAACGCTGCCACGTTCCGGACCGCCATGCCGGTCGATCACCGCCTGTCGGCCCCGTCGACCCAGTCGCGACAAGGCCGTCAGACGATAGGCATTACCTGTGCTTATCCTTCACCAGACAGCGCCAACAAAAAAATGGACGAGCACAATGTCGAGCCACGAACACGAACACGGGGAACAGCGGAGTGGTGGGCGTTACCCGCTATTGTCTTTATCTATGCGCTGCGTCGCACGCCACGGCTTTTGCTGTTTGCGATTCCTCTCAACGTGACGATGATCCTGTCGACGCCGACGCAAGGCGGTCACTATCTCGCCGATGTGATTGCGGGTCTGCTGCTCAGTGCGCAGACGATTGCAGCGCTCAAGCGCTGCATGCACCTGCTGGCGACACGCAAAGCCGCGAAGGCGCCGAGTTCGCGGTCTATGCCGGTGCGAACGGCATGAGCTGGACGCTCGGAAGCGGCCGCGCGGACTAACGTGAACGCGGCGCGGCTTGCGCCGCGCCGCCGTGGTTCGAAGCGACTGGAAGACCGCGCGCTAGCCCGGCGCCCGCCCCAACACCTGCGAATCCGACGACGCCGTCGTCGACGTCTCGTCACGCCCGTGCCCATGCCCCGTCGTCGTGACCGCATTGGTGCCGCCGGGCCGACGCACCGACTTCGCGTGCCGCTCGATCAATCGCTGCAGCAAACAGAACGCGCACAGCAGCGCGCCGATCACGATGCGCGTCCACCACGAACTGAGCGTGCCGTCGAACGTAATCAGCGTCTGGATCGTGCCCAGAATGCCGACGCCGAACAGCGAGCCGACCACATAACCGACGCCGCCCGTCAGCAGCGTGCCGCCGATCACCGTGGCCGCAATCGCATCGAGTTCCATGCCCTGCCCTTGCAGCCCATAGCCCGACAGCACGTAGAACGTGAACACCGCGCCGCCGAGCGCCGAACAGAAGCCGCTCAGCGCATACACGCCGACCCGCGTGCGCGCGACCGGCAGGCCCATCAGCAGCGCCGAGCGCGGGTTGCCGCCGACCGCATACACGTTGCGTCCGAAGCGCGTGAAATGGGCGACATAGATCGCGGCCGCGAGCGTCACGGCCGCGATCAGCACGTTCGCCGATACCGAACCGACGCCGACACTGAGACGAAACGCGGAGATCGCCTTGAACGTCGGATCGGTGATCGTGATCGACTGCGTCGTGATCAGAAAGCACAGGCCACGCGCGAAGAACATCCCCGCCAGCGTCACGATGAACGCCTGCAGGCGGAAGTAGTGAATCAGCGCGCCCTGCACCGCGCCGAACACCGTGCCCATCAACAGCACGATCGGAATGATGAGCCACACCGACACATGCATGTGCTCGGACAGCACGGCTTCGACGATCGTCGTCAGCGCGACGATCGAGCCCACCGACAGATCGATGCCGCCCGACACGATCACGAACGTCATGCCGATCGCGACGATCAGCAGGAACGCGTTGTCGACGAGCAGATCGAGCAACACCTGCCACGCGAAGAAACCGGTGTACATCACCGAACCAAAGCCGAACAGCGCGCAGAACAGCAGGACCGTCACCGCGATCGGCAGCGTGCGCGGATCCATCACGCGGGCGAGTGCTTCGAGAACGCGCGTCATCGTGCCACCCCGCGCGATTTGACGAGCGACGCGCCGAACGACACCGCGAGCGCGCGTGCCACCGGCGACTGGATCACGCTGACCGCGAGCACGACGGCCGCCTTCACGACGAGCGTCGCTTCCGGCGGCACGCCGATCGAATACGTGGTGTACGTGAGCGTCTGGATGATCAGCGCGCCGAGCACCGTGCCCGCGAAACTGAAGCGGCCGCCGAGCAGCGACGTGCCGCCGAGCGTCACGGCGAGAATCGCGTCGAGTTCGAGCAGCAAGCCCGCGTTGTTGCCGTCCGCGCTACGCACGTTCGAGCTGATCAGGATGCCGGCCAGCGCCGCGGTCAAGCCCGAGAAGCCGTACACCGCGAATACGATCGCCTTCGAGCGCAAGCCGACGAGCCGCGTCGCAACCGGGTTCACGCCGATCGCGCGAATGAACAGACCGAGCGCCGTGCCCTCCACCAGGGCGGCGGTCGCCAGCACGGCTACGGTCGCGATCCATACCGAGCACGGCACGCCCAGCCAGTAGCCGCCACCGACGAACAGATAGCCGGGCGCGCCGATCGGGATGATCTGCCCGGCGGTCAGCAGTTGCGCGATGCCACGGCCCGCGACCATCAGAATTAGCGTCGCGATGATCGGCTGCATGCCGACGAACGCGACGAGCAGCCCGTTCCACATGCCGCTCAAGATGCCGACGACGAGCGCGGCCAGCAGCGCCTGCGCGATCAGCGCACCGCTCGGCACGGCCTGGGTCGCGAGTATCGTCGCGGCCGCGGCGCCCGCGATCGCGACCACCGCGCCGACCGAAATATCGATGCCGCGTGTCGCAATCACGAGCGTCATGCCGATCGCGACCAGCACGAGCGGCGCCGCGCGATTCAGGATGTCGATCGGCGCGCCGAACAGGTGGCCGTCGAGCGTGCGCAGCGCGAGAAAATGCGGATTGGCCAGCAGGTTCAGTCCGAACAGCAACACGAGCGTCACGCATGGCCATAGCAGCGGACGCTCCACCCCGTCGCGCGCGAACCAGTTCGATAGCTTCATTCGCCGCTCCCTGCGATGAGTCGGTAGATGTTGTCCTCGTTCGATGCCTTACCGGCCACCTCGGCGATCTTGCGGCGATCGCGCAGCACCGCGACGCGATGGCTCACGCGCAGCACCTCGCTGATCTCCGACGAGATGAACAGGATGGACAGGCCGTTCGCGCACAGCGCGAGCAGCCGGTCCATGATGTCGAACTTCGCGGCGACGTCGATGCCGCGGGTCGGCTCGTCGAGGATCAGCAGTTTGGGATCGGTTGCCAGCCAGCGCGCGAGCAGCGCCTTCTGCTGGTTGCCGCCGGACAGCAGCGCGATCGGCTGCTCGGCGTCGGACGCCTTGATGCCGAGCCGCTCGATCCACATATCGGCGAGCTCGCGCGCGCGTTGCCGGCTGATCTTGCGCCACCAGCCGCGCCGCGCCTGCAACGCGAGCATGATGTTTTCGCGGATCGACAGTTCGGCGACGATGCCTTCCTTCTTGCGGTCTTCCGCGCAATAGCCGATGCCGTGGCGCACCGCGTCGTGCGGCGTGCGCAGCCGCACGGCGCGCCCTTCGACGAGGATCGTGCCGCTGTCCGCGCGATCCGCGCCGAACAGAAGCCGCGCGGTTTCGGTGCGGCCCGAGCCGAGCAGACCCGCGAGGCCGAGAATCTTGCCGGCCTGCATCTCGAGATCGATCGGCTGCAAGGTGCCGCGACGGCCGACGCCACGCAGCTCGATGAACGGCGGCGTGGCCGTTGCTTCCGTGTGGTCTTGCGCGACCTCCTGATCGTCGGCGGCCTGTCCTTCGTGCGCCGCTTCGCGCAGACGCGCGCTCATGCGCTCGTGGCCGACCATCTTCGCGACCAGTTGATCCGCGGACAGATCGCGCGCGAGATATTCGCCTTCGCGCTCGCCGTTGCGCATCACCGTGATGCGATCGGAGATCGCATAAGTCTGCTCGATGAAATGCGTGACGAACAGGATCGCAATGCCCGATCGCTTAAGATGTCGAAGTATTTTGAATAGCTGCGCGACTTCGCTGTCGTCGAGGCTCGAAGTCGGTTCGTCGAGAATCAGTACGCGCGCATCGACGGACAACGCTCGCGCGATCGCGACCATCTGCTGCACGGCGATCGGGTAGGCGTCGAGCGAGCGCGTGACGTCGAGCGACACGTCGAGGCGTGCGAGCGCTTCCTGCGCGCGCCGCTTGATGTCGGGCCAGTCGATCGCGCCGAAGCGGCGCGGCTGCCGGCCCGCGAAGATGTTCTCCGCCACCGACAGATTCGGGCACAGGTTCACTTCCTGGTACAGCGTGCGCACGCCGGCCGCCTCGGCTTCCTGCGGCGACGCGAACGCGACCAACTCGCCGCCGAGGCGGATCGTGCCGGCATCGGGTGCGAGCACGCCTGTGAGCACGTTGATCAACGTGGATTTGCCGGCGCCGTTCTGGCCCATCAGCGTATGGACCTCGCCGGGAAACAGGCGGAAGTCGACGTGTTGCAACGCCTTGACGCCCGGAAATGTCTTGCTGACGCCGGAGGTCGCCAGAATCGGTTCGCGCGCGCTCATGTCATTCTGTTGGCCTGGCGCGCCCGGCGGCGTGCCGCGCCGCGGCTGGTCCGGCTGATTCGGTTCGGTAGCGGAATGGGTCATGGACCTCGCTCGATCGGCTATGCATGGTTCGGCAGGCCCCAGTGACATGCTCCCGCGGGCGCATGCTCCTGAAAAGAGACCGCCCGCTGCAGAAGAAAGCAGCCCGGGCGGTCAGGCACCACTGGAGAAACCTGTTCGATGCGTCCGTACTGCACATCTCCTTCGCGCCGTGAGCCCGTTGGCCCCGGCGCCTGAACACCGCACACGCCGCGGCGCTCGCGCGAGCGCTGCCGCGGCGACGTTGCGCGCCGCGTCAGTACTTACGCGACGGCAGAGTTTGCGCGGCCACGCTCATCGGGAAGACAGTCTCCTGAGTCAGGATGCGCTTCGGCAGCGGCTTGCCTGCCACGACGTCTTTCACCGCCGACATCAACTGCGGTCCGAGCAGCGGGCTGCACTCGACGTCGACGTTCATCTTGCCGGCGGCCATCGCCTGGAAGCCGCCCTTGGTTGCGTCGAACGAAACTACGACGACGTCCTTGCCCGGATGCATGCCGGCTTCTTCCATCGCCTGGATCGCGCCGAGCGCCATGTCGTCGTTATGAGCATAGACGACGTTGATCTTGTTGCCGTAGGTCTTGATGAACGCTTCCATCACCTGCTTGCCGCCGGCGAGCGTGAAGTCGCCGCTTTGCGACGCGATGATCTTGAACTTCGGATCGCTCTTGATCACTTCGATCAGACCCGCGTGGCGGTCGTTGGCCGGCGCGGAGCCGACCGTGCCTTGCAGCTCGGCGATGTTGACCGGACCTTTATCGTCCTTGTAGTGATCCGCGAGCCAGTGGCCGCCGCGCCGTCCTTCTTCGAGGAAGTCCGAGCCGATCATCGTCACGTACAGCGACGTGTCCTTCACGTCGATGTTGCGGTCGGTCAGGATCACCGGAATCTTCGCGGCCTTGGCTTCGAGCAGCACCGGTTCCCAGCCCGATTCGACGACCGGCGAGAACGCGATCACGTCGACCTTCTGCGCGATATACGAGCGGATCGCCTTGATCTGGTTTTCCTGCTTCTGCTGAGCGTCGGAGAATTTGAGGTTGATGCCGGCCTCCGTCGCCGCCGACTTCACCGATTCGGTATTCGCTGTGCGCCATGCGCTTTCCGCACCGACCTGCGCAAAACCGAGCGTAATTTTCTTGTCCTCGGCATGCGCGCCGGGCGTGGCCAGCGTCAGCGCTCCGAGACTCGCGCAAAGCGCGAGCGCGCCCAGAGCGCGACACGCGGCACGTCGTGTATTCGCCATGACAGTCTCCAATCGTTGTTGTGTAGACGACCCAGCGGTCTGCCCGGCCCTCGTGGCCCTCTCGGCACATGGATCGTGATGTAGCGTACTGTGCGAGGCGTTAACCGTCCAATCATATGATTCGCGCCCTCGATATCAATTTTGGTATGGCGCGTCGGTCAGAGCATTGCCGCTCGCTGCCTCAGGTCGGCGTCATTCTCGGAGTGACCCAGCGAAACGTCAGATTGATGCGCTCGCCGCTCACGCGCGGCTCCTTCGGCACCCGATGACGCCACTGCGCCTGGGTGTCGCCTTTCATCACGAGCAGGCTGCCGCCCTTCAGCGAGAACGATTGCACGACGCCGCTGCGGTTGTGCTGCAGATCGAACCTGCGCGCGACGCCGAGGCTCACCGACGCGATCACCGGTCGCTTGCCGAGTTCGGGCTCGCGGTCCGCGTGCCAGCCCATGCTGTCGGCGCCACTGCGGTAACGATTCAGCAGCACGCTGTTAAAACGCGCGCAGCTGGTCGCCTCGACGGCCGCCTTCAGTTCGGCGACGGCGGGCGTCCATGCTTGCGGCACGTTGCGGATGCCCGAGTACACGTACACCGCGTCCGGCTCGCCCTGCCAGGCGGTCAGACGCGGCAGTGCAACACGGCCGGCGGGCGTGCCCATCATGTCCTGGCGCCATTGCACTTCGTCGATCAGTCGGGCCAGCAGGCGTTCGGCGTCGGCCGCTGCGAGCCAGTCGGGATACCAGTCGACGTCGGGCGTCGGCAGGTCGCTGAATAAATCGGTGCTCATCGGAATGTCTGGATGCAAGCGGACAAGTCAAAACCCTGACTATTATGGCGACACCGGCTCACCCGCTGATTCACGCGCGTTGCTCTTTCATTCGACGCGGCTCTGCGCGTGCCCTCTGTTCTTTCGCACGGACCACTTCCATGACACTTTCGGATCAGGCGCTCGCGCAGCTCTTTCGCGACGCGCGTACGCACAATGGCTGGCAGAACAAGCCGATCGACGACGCCGTGCTGCGCGAGCTGATGGAGCTCGTACTGCTCGGCCCGACCTCGGCCAATTCGAGTCCGGGCCGCTTCGTGTTCGTCAGGACGCCGGAGGGCAAGGAGAAACTGCGCCCGGCGTTGTCGGCTGGCAATCTCGAGAAAACGATGGCCGCGCCCGTCACGGTGATCGTCGCCATGGACATCGCCTTCTACGAGTATCTGCCGAAACTGTTTCCCCATGCGGATGCGCGCAGCTGGTTCGTCGGCAACGAGCGGTTGATCGCGGACACGGCGTTTCGCAATTCGACGCTGCAAGGCGGGTATCTGATTCTCGCGGCGCGTGCGCTCGGTCTCGACACTGGGCCGATGTCGGGCTTCGATCAGGCCAAGGTCGACGAAGCGTTTTTTGCGGGCACGACGCTGAAGTCGAACTTCCTGATCAATCTTGGCCACGGCGATCCGTCAAAGCTGTTTGCGCGCAGCCCGCGTTTTTCGTTCGACGAAGCGGCGCGCATAGTGTGACGGGGCGTTGACGATGGATGGCGCTGCGGGTGCGCGCCACGCGCTGGATCGGATCGCGTCAGGTCAGCACCGCGATATAAAAGACCACCGTGCCGATCAGCGCGCCGATGAAGCAGAAGCCCTCTTCGGCTTCGTCGCCATTCGAGCGCAGCCACGCGCCGACCGCACCGAACAGGCCGGCGATGCCGAGCGCGACGCACACCATCACGACGTCGAACAGCGCGCTTTTGCCGAGTTCGGAGAAATCGATGTTGCGTACGCCGACGTAAAGCGCAATCGCCATCAGCGAGATGCCGACGAGCGGCAGCATCACGTGGCTGCCCTCGTGCCCGACATGATGCTCATGATGAACATGATGCACGTCGTGCGCGTGATGCCACAGGTGGCCCGATTTGAGCAGCTTCATGGTGTGCCTCCCCCCGCCCGATCTTTCCCGGCGACAGAACCAGTCATGGCCGAGGCGCCCTACGCTGCCCCGGCAACAAGCTGGCTTGTTTCAAGCATACTCCACGCATGAATACAATTCAAAGCCCATTTAATTCGCTTGCATAGGCATTGAATGCGTGGCGCGCGGCCCTGTAAGTATGTGCTGAGCACGGAATGCGCCTGCCCCGGCGAACACCTTTCGTGGCGCGTCCCGGCGGCTTCGGGGCCGGCGTGTCGTGCGGTGCGGGAGCACGAATTTTGCGGCTACGGCAAGGGACCGAACATGTCGGTAGAATGATTCGCCGCGTTCCGTCAACCGATCGCCGCCGCGCTATCGCTGCCCTTCGGCCCCTTCCCGCTCTGATCCTCTTTATGCGACGTTCATCGTTTCTTGTCCGCATCATCCTGATTGGCATCCTGCTGCATATCTACGTCGGCTTGCGCCTGATTCCCGACATGCCGATCGACGCGGCCGGCCGCGGGCTGTGCGTGCTGTGGCTCGTGCTGTCGATCTACCTGATCCCGGTCGGCATGATGGCGCGCGGCTTCAAACGCCAGCCGCTCGGCGACCGTCTCGCGTGGGTGGGCCTGCTCGCGATGGGCTTCTTCTCGTCGCTGCTGGTACTGACGTTCGCGCGCGACCTCGTGCTGGCGTCGCTGCTGACGATCGACGCGATCTGGCCGAACACGCTCACGATCGCGCATTGGCGCACCGGCTCGGCGGCGGCGGTGCCGCTGCTCGCGCTGCTGTCGACGCTGATTGGCCTGTTCAACGCGCGCCGTCGCGCGCGCGTCGTCACGATCGACGTGCCGATCGACGATCTGCCTGCCGCGCTCGACGGCTTCACGATCGTGCAGATCAGTGACATCCACGTCGGCCCGACGATCAAGGGCCGCTATGTCGATGCGATCGTCGACGCGGTGAACCGGCTCAAGCCGGATCTGATCGCGGTGACGGGCGACGTCGTCGACGGCAGCGTGCCGCAGCTGAGCCGGCATACGCAGCCGCTGTCGCGGCTCGCCGCGCGGCACGGTGCGTTTCTCGTGACCGGCAATCACGAGTACTACTCCGGAGCGAACTCGTGGATCGCCGAATTCCGCCGGCTCGGCTTGCGGGTGCTGCTGAACGAACACGTGATCGTCGACCATGACGGCGCGCGCGCCGTCATCGCCGGCGTCACCGATTACTCGGCGGGTCATCACGACCCCGCGCATCGCAGCGACCCGGTCGCGGCGCTCGCCGGCGCGCCGGGCGACGTGCTGATCAGGGTGCTGCTCGCGCATCAGCCGCGTTCGGCCGAAGCGGCCGCGGCGGCCGGCTTTACGCTGCAGTTGTCGGGTCATACGCACGGCGGTCAGTTCTTTCCGTGGAATTTCTTTGTGCGCCTGCAACAGCCGTTCACGGCAGGCCTCGCGCGCCTGAACGGACTCTGGGTTTATACGAGTCGCGGTACGGGCTATTGGGGTCCGCCGAAACGACTCGGTGCGCCTTCGGAAATCACGCGCTTGAGACTCGTGCCGGGCGAACCGGATTGAACTCAACATTCGCAGTCCGGAGCAATTAATCACGGCCTGTCTACGATACGGCTGTAGCAAACCCACATGCGCACTCTCCGCCGATCGCGGCTTGAATGAACTTTGCGCCGCCCTCTAAAATTCGCGCAATTCTTTTAACCGGAATCACGATCTTGGACAGTAGCAGCTGTACCAGCCGAGTATCGATTTGCCCGCTCGCCTGAGCGGCAGGATTTCCGCGTCAGGTGTCTCTGTCGCCGTCCTGCCCTCGGGCTCGATGGCGCACGTCGCTCTCATTTCATTGTCATTCGCGTACTGTCGGTGAAGCGCAGCGTGGCTCGATGCCATGCCGATGCCGCACGCTTGCGGCCGCTGCACGCGTGTGCGCGCGTATTTCGTTCCACCCTCATGCGCTTAGCGTGCACGAGGTAGACGACCCGACGTTCCCACGCGTAGGCTTCACCCTGCGGCAGCGCGCACGCCAACCTTTCTGAACGATGACACTCGAATTCTTCCTGCGGCTTCTGACCGCTTTTGCTTGCGGCGTCGCGATTGGCCTCGAACGACAGATGCGCCAGCGCACTGCCGGCCTGCGCACGATCACGCTCGTGGCGAGCGGCGCGTGCCTGTTCGTCACGCTCGGCGTGCTGACCGGCAACGGCGTCAGCGGCGTCACGCAGATTGCCGCCTATGTGGTGTCCGGCGTCGGCTTTCTTGGCGGCGGCGTCATCATGCGCGACAAAGGCTCGATCCAGGGGATCAACACCGCGGCGACGCTGTGGTGCTCGGCGGCCGTCGGCGTGTTGAGCGGCGCGGGACATTACGGACCGGCGCTCGCGGGCACCGCGGTCGTGCTACTGGCCAACACCGCGCTGCGTGAAGTGAGCCGGATGATCAACTCGACGCCGGTTTCAAACGCCGACCTCGTGCGCGAGTACGTGCTGACGATCGTCTGCCGCGAAGCCGACGAGATCAACATTCGCGCCGCGATTTCCAACTCGATGTACTCGGCGCCGCTGTCGTTCCAGAGCCTCACGAGCGAGGATGTCGAGGACGAACCGGCGCGCATTCGCGTGACGGCGACGCTGACGATGCATCCGAAGGATCAATCGAAGCTCGAACAGATGGCGAGCCGCCTGAGCATGGAAAAGAGCGTGTCCAGCGTCAGTTGGACCGCGCGGGAAGCGGAGCCGACGCCCGAGTGAAGCGCGGCGCGTAAGTCTCCTTTGTTCGCGCGCATCGTCTACACTTAGCGGGCAGCAGATTCAGATAATGTTAATTCCGCGTCGTGAACGTGGACGGTCCCATAACCTTCGACTAAGCTCTGTCACTGTGATTTGTTCACACTCAACCAGGGAGTCTCGAATATGGAACACAGCATCATCGCATGGATCATCATCGGCGCAATCGCGGGCTGGCTCGCGGGTGTGCTGGTCAGGGGCGGCGGCTTCGGCCTGATCGTCGACATCATCGTCGGGATCATCGGCGCGTTCATCGGCGGGTGGCTCGCCGGCGTGCTGCATATCTCGCTTGGCGGCGGCTGGATCGGCTCGATCATCACCGCGTTGATCGGCGCGGTCATTCTGCTGTTTATTATCCGGCTCGTGCGACGAGGGTCCTGAGCACGGCATCCGACGTCATCAAGCGCCAGCGGGTTCGAATCGCTGGCGCTTTTTTATGGCCTGTTGCTTCTGCTTTTATCGCCGCGGTTGTCGCCGCCGCAGAATCAGGCCGGCAGCATCGACCCCGTATCGCGCAGCCGTGTATGCCATGCAAACGCCTGATCGAGGCAATGCGGCGTCTGCCCTCCCCAGAGCAACGCATCGCGGTAGTAGTCGCGCAACAGCTCGCGATACCGCGGATGTACGCAATGCTCGATGATCAGCGTCGCACGTTCGCGCGGCGCGAGGCCGCGCAGATCGGCGAGACCCTGCTCGGTGACGACGACGTCGACGTCGTGTTCGTTGTGATCGCAATGCGGCACCATCGGCACGATGCTCGAAATGCGGCCGTCCTTCGCGGTCGACTTGCTCGCGAACACCGCGCACGACGCATTGCGCGCAAAGTCGCCCGAGCCGCCGATGCCGTTCATCATATGCGTGCCGCCGACATGCGTCGAATTGACGTTGCCGTAGATATCGAATTCGAGCGCGGTATTGAGCGCGATCAGACCGAGCCGCCGAATCACCTCGGGATGGTTGCTGACTTCCTGCGGACGCAGCACGAGCCGGTCGCGATAGCGCTCGATATCGCCAAATACCTGCGCCTGCCGCGCGGCCGACAACGTGATCGACGCGCCGGACGCGAACGTGACCTTACCAGCGTCCATCAGATCGAACGTCGAATCCTGAAGGACTTCCGAATAAATTTCGAACACCTCGAAAGGCGAATCGACGAATCCTGCCAGCACCGCGTTGGCGATCGTACCGATGCCCGCCTGCAGCGGCGGCAACTGCTTCGGCATGCGGCCACGCGTGACTTCGTGCTGGAAAAATTCGATCAAATGAGCGGCGATCAACGCGGTTTCCCGATCCGCGGGCAAGACCGTGGACGGGCTGTCGGCCATGTCCGTCATCACGATCGCCGCGATTTTCTCGGGCGCAATCTCGATAGCGGGTGTGCCGACGCGATCCTGCGCGCGCACGATCGGCAGCGGCTCGCGATGCGGCCGGCGCCCCGGAATCCAGATGTCGTGCAAGCCTTCGAGCCCGAGCGGCTGCGCAAGATTGATCTCGACGATGACCTTGTCCGCGAGAATCGCGAAGCTCGCCGAATTGCCGACCGACGTCGTCGGCACGATACCGCCGCTCTCCGTGATCGCGGCGGCTTCGATGATCGCGACATCGAGCTTGCCGAGCTGGTTCGCGCGCAGCATCTCGACGGTCTCGGACAGATGCTGATCGACGAACATCACTTCGCCGCGATTGATGGCGTCGCGCAGCGTCTTGTCTACCTGAAACGGCAGACGGCGCGCGAGCACATGCGCTTCGGTCAGCATGCGGTCAACGTCATGACCGAGCGAGGCGCCCGTCATCAACGTGATGCGCAGCGGCTCGCCCAGCCGGCGCGCACGCTCGGCGAGCGCGACCGGCACGGCCTTCGCGTCGCCCGCGCGCGTGAAACCGCTTGCGCCAACCCGCATGCCGTCGTGAATCAGAAGCGCCGCGTCGGCGGCCGTGGTGATTTTTCCGCGCAGCGCGGCGCAGCGAATTCGGTCTTCGTACATGAAAGGGAGTCTCTCCATAGTCGCCAGCTCCGTCTACTGGTGCGCACGTCTGCGGTGTGCTTCGCTCAATAGGCGGTTGCCGCACCCGCCGCGGCGTCTCGATCGGACGGCGTCGCGAGCAGGTGTTGGGTCGCGCGATAGGATCCGCGACAGGTGTTGCGCGTGAGGCAGCCGGACTTAGCTGCCGAAGTAGATGTTGCAGAAGCTCATCGGGCCGACACATTCATCAGCCTTCGCTTTCGGCGCTTCCACATGCTTGCGCGGGGCAACCTTATCGGTGCGCTGGCCATCCGCTTGCGCAACCTGCTGCTCCGGCGCGGCCGGCGCCGTCTGTGCATAGGCGGCGGCAGCGGTGGACAAAGAACAGGCAATCAGGACCATCTTCAACACTTTCATCTCGTTCTCCAGGACTTACGACTACTGCGACGAATACTGCGAGGCAGTGACGAAACTATATGACCGCCACCTACGCGAATAAACGGGGCCGCCCGGAAGGGATCTTTCCATCTGGCAGAAAGATCCACGCAGCATTGCTCAGCGACGATTGAAGGGCGCGTCCTTGTCGAGCAACGCGCTGCGAATGAAGTGCAGACAGCTCAAGATACGTTGCAGATCGTGATGCCGGGCGCGCTCGGCGTGCACTGCCTGCAGCATGTCTTGCGCGAGCCAGGTGGCCGAGCGCACGGCGACGAGTGCGCGTTCGAGCGAACGTGGACCTGGGCGTTCGAAGAGCCGGGCAAGATCGTCGCACGTGTGTTCGATCACGCTGCGCCAACGCGGCTGAAGGATGTCGGCATAATCGGCGCGTGCGGCTTCGTTGCGCAGATCGATGACGGCGTGACCTACTTCGATCGTTGCGAGCATCCAGCGAAGTGCGTCGCGCCGTCGTCGTGAACGGTGCGTCAACAGCACGCGCAGTTGCGAAGTCAGATCATGCGTGCCCGACTGGAAACGTTGGTTCAGACCCGGCAGCGCGTCCTTGCATGCCGACACCGTTTGCGCTCGCAGGTCGCCCATGATCCGGTCGATGAGCCAGCGCATATCGGCGGGAAAGACCACCGCGAAAACAACCGCTGCGAGCAGCATCGACGCGGTGAGCGCGATGCCGTTGTTGATCAGCAGATCGGGCACGTAGCTGACGACGTTGTCCGGCCCGGCCAGCAGACAGAAGAACACCGAAAAGCCGATGCCAAGCCCTGCCGCGCCGCGACGCGTCGCGATGAATGCGCCGAGCGCGAGCACCGGCGCGAGTACCGCGCAAAGCAGCGGGAACCCATCGATGTTCGGATACACGTAGCACATGAACACATAGCCGGCCAGCGTCGCGAGCACCGCGCCGATCGCCATCTGGATGGCCATTCTGGTGGCGCCTGGCGCGGTGGACGTCAACGCGCAGACCAGTGTTGCGCCAATCACGGCGAGACCGCCGCTCGGCCAGTTGGTCGCGATCCAGAACGCACCGGCGATTCCGATGACGACAGCCGAGCGCACGAATGTGAACAATACGGCGAAGTGGTTTGTGCGGCTTATAGGTCTGCTTGTGCGGTGGCTCTTAGTTGGGCTTGAGCTGCATCGTAGGCAGTACTGCCGGCTTGCTGTTTTGCGCCACAAGCATGCATAGGTTTGCGAATAGTTTATCCATTCGCCCACGAATCGATACAGCAATTCGGCTGCCGTGTCGAAGTCCGCAAGCGATTCCGCGGACGCGGCTTCGAGTGGCCGCCTGGTTTCGCGTACCCGGCGTGGCAAGCTCGCTCGAAAGGGGCGCAGATCGGCTGCTGCGTGCGATGCTTCGACGCCGGCTTCAGCTTGTGCTTCGAACAAGGCTCCCAGTTCGTCGAGGTACGGACCGATGGCCGCGAGTATCGACACAGCGCGGCTGGCGCGCAACCGTTTGAGCAACTGATTCAGCGCATGCAGACGCGCACACGCATCCATGAATTCGCTATTCAGACGCGCCAGATGCGCACTGCGCGAGCGCATCGCCGGATCTTCGAATGCGACGAACGTGCGGGTTGCTTCGAAGCCAGCGATTTCGTCGACAAAATCCGCGAAACGCCGTTCGAACTGATTGCGCTCGAGCCCGCGTGCGAGCATGTCGACAGCAAACGCAGTAAAATTCGCGTACCTGATCTGAAGGTTACGTCGCAGCGCA
Organism: Paraburkholderia sp. HC6.4b; assembly: GCF_014200875.1. Classification (NCBI taxonomy): domain Bacteria; kingdom Pseudomonadati; phylum Pseudomonadota; class Betaproteobacteria; order Burkholderiales; family Burkholderiaceae; genus Paraburkholderia; species Paraburkholderia sp. HC6.4b. The sequence continues at coordinate 2,684 of NZ_JACHDC010000034.1, read as the reverse complement.
AGGATCGAGCGCTGGGGCAGCAGCAACGCGCTGACCGCGCTCGAACACACGATGCCGACCGCCACTTCCGCCGCACGCGTGAGTGCGGCGAGGAACAGTCCCTGAGGCGTCGTCACGTTTGGAATGCCGATCAGCGCAGCAGTGTAACCCGCGAGCACAAAACCGTACCATCTGAAATGCCGATACCGGACCGCCGCAGCAATACAGGCGCTCACCCACACGATCATGCCGAGCGTGTACAGTTCGGGCTGCTGAACGAACAGCCCGCCGAGCACGAGCGCGGCCACGGTCCCTACTGCCGTTCCGAGAATCCGGTAGAAGCTCTTCGCGAGCACCATGTCGCTGAACGGTTGCATCAACACAAAGACAGTGGTCATCGCAATGCGCGGCTGCGGCAGATCGAGCAGCATCGCGATGCCCAACGCCAGCAGACCAGCGGTGACCGTCTTCAGCAGATGCAGCCAGGTCAGACCGTCGCTGCTGGCCCAGTCGCGCAGGGCGCGATTGAGTTTGGCTCGGCTGAGGCGTCGCCGCATGACGCCGCGCGGACCGAAGAAATCCGCCGACGGTTCGATCGCATGATCGGGTTTCATCTGAAAACAGTGCACCCTGCGTGGTCGCTGAGAGAGCCTCCGGACAGAATGGCCGACACCGGCAGGCGAGGCGCCGATTGTAGGAGTCCGCGATGTGTACATTAAGCCGATGGGTGCAGAACATCTGTTCCAGAACGGACAACAATAGTGTTCTGAGACTGACGGAAAATATGATCTTGATCATGAAACAGAAGGTTTGATGGACACGCTACAAAATATGCGAGTGTTTGTGCGCGTGGTTGAAGCCGGTAGCTTCACCGCGGCCGCGCAATCGCTCAATTCAACGACCGGCGCGATGTCTCGCGCGGTCTCGGAGCTTGAAGCACATCTGCGCACGCGCCTGCTGAATCGCTCGACGCGTCGGCTTGCGCTGACCACCGCCGGCGAGCGCTATCTGAAACGATCGCAGCAGATCCTCGCGGATGTCGATGTTGCGGAAGAAGAAGCCAGTTGCGCACACGAGCGACCAACCGGCGCACTGCGCATGCATAGCTTTGCGAGCATCGGCCAGCACTACGTCCTGCCGGCCATTTCGCGTTACCGCGAGCTCTATCCTGATGTGACCGTCGAGTTGACGCTATCGCAGCGCATGCCCGATCTGTTCGAGGGCAGCGCCGACGTGGCCGTGATCGGCGCATCGACGCTGCCGAATTCGGACCTCGTATCGTTTCCGCTGGGGACGACGTTCAGCATCCTGTGCGCATCGCCGGCCTACGTGCGGGCGCACGGCGCGCCGCAAGAACCGGTTGACCTTGCGCATCACGAATGTCTGATCCTGCATACGCCGGCGTTCCCGCCACATGAATGGACGCTCGACGGCCCGAACGGCAGTGAGTTGATGGAAGTCGACGGCCCCGTGCATGTGAACATCGCCGAATCATTGATCGTGGCGATCCGCGAAGGCATGGGCATCGGCATGGTGCCGCTCTACGCGGCCATTTCCGGGTTGCGCGATGGCACGTTGGTGCGCGTGTTGCCGGAATATACGCTGCAAAAGACGACTGTTTATGCGCTCTATCCGTCGCGCAAATTCATCGATGCAAAGACGCGCACGTGGGTCGAATTCTTGCGCTCGCATCTGCCGAAGGTGATTGCGCGCGACGAAGCATTGCTTGCTGAGGTCGGGCAACTAGGGGGCGGAGATGACCCAGTGCAGCTGGTTGGAGTTGCCCCTGTAACTCAGGACACGCGGACACCGTTAGGTCGATGAAATCGCGGCAGCACGCCTGAACTCACGCGGCGAGCGGTATTCCAGGGCTTTGTGCGGATGGCGCTCATTGTAGTGTTCAAATGCAACAGCCAGACACGAGAGCGCCGCTGGCGCGTCAGGCTCGTCCATACAGGCGACGTAATTGTCGCTTCATGATCTTCACGAACGATTCGACCATGCCATTGCTCTGCGGAGAACGTGCCGGCGTTGTCAATGACTCCAGGGCCAATTCGCGAGCGAAGCTGCGAGTGCGGTGGTCGACATAAGCCGAGCCGTTGTCCGTCAACCATTCGATGGACGGCGCGACCTGCCCGGTGCCGAATTGCTGCGCGACGGCGGCCAGCATCGCGTCGCGCACTACATCACCGCTATACCCGCCGGTCCCCGCCGCCCGGCCAATCGCCTCTCCGATCGCAGCAGTCGAGTGCGAACGTTACGCGCAACGGCGTGCCATCGTCGCACCGGAACATCTGTATCGCGATCAGCCTGCGCCACCCAGTTGTAGATGGTCTGTGCAGTCGGCTCGAACTCCTTTTCCAGTTCCTCCGGCCTGCGTCCGGCCTTCACCAGCTCGACCATTTGCGCCCGAAATTCCGCCGGGTACGGGGTACGATGCTTGCCCATAATCGGCACCTCCTTCTCCAAAGGATAGATGTCCGTTTTTCTGGATCAACTTCAGTATGTGCAAAAACGCGTCGATCAACAGGCTACTTTTGGCAATGGCTGGCAACGGCGTCCGACCACGCTTATTGTTCGTGCCCGGTCGAGCATGTTGCTGTTGATTTGGGCCGCGTAAACGCAAAAACCCCACCGCGGCGGGTGGGGTTTCTGACTGGGGGGGAGCCTGACGATTACCTACTTTCACACGGGCAATCCGCACT
>NZ_JACHDC010000033.1:0-75528 GCF_014200875.1 Paraburkholderia sp. HC6.4b | reverse complement strand
ACAAACCATTACCAAACCGCTCAGCAGACCTGGACCATTCGGTATCTCTGATCGATGCCGCCGTCTAGTGTCGGTTTCTCACAGCCGTTCACACCAGTGGATCGGCCTTTTCAAATCAGGCTTTGGGTCTCGCTGGCTAGGCACAGACTGGCCAGATCGGCCGCCCTCGAAATACTTGACGGGGACGGACTCAGGGCTTGTGACAGCCGCTCAGCGACCTCGCAGAGCCGTTCGCGACCGTCTCAAATTGGCCGAACCTTGCCAATCGTTGTGTGATCGACAAGTGTCGGGTCATGACCGGCAGCACGCGACCCTGAAGAGACATCCGGCTTTCTCGTCAGCGGCCATTCGCCGCGTACAACCGATGGGGTTGCACGCAAATAACCCGTCTTATTTGATGCGCAAAGGGCTATGAGCGGTCGATTCGAGCCTTGCTCCGGAACGGCACTCCCAAGCCGGGCCGGATGGCTTCAAACCATCGCGAAGTTGAACCGCGCTCAGTCTGCAATCAATCGAACATGCGGCTCAAATGAGGGTACATTGCGTCTGTGCAAATAGCTTGGGGGTGTCATGGCCCGCATCAAAGCGGAACCGTTGATGACGCAAGCGCCGCCTTGCGATGCCCACCGACTGTCCACGCAATGATGGTACCGATTGCGAGAGCTAACAGGCATGCAGTCGGAACGAGCATGGGTGCAACATGACTGTTGGTTACCTTGCCAACGTACGGCATGAGGTTCTGTCCGAAGAACCCTCCAAGGTTTCCAATGCAGTTGATGGCAGCGACACTTGCGGCGGCTCGAGCGCCAGAAAAGAAGCGTGGGGGAAGCGACCAGAAGCAAGGGTATAGCAGTGGAATACAGGCGCCGCCCAGACACAGAGCAATGAAGCGCAACGACACTGTCGGCAACACGAGGCTCGATGCAAAGCATACGACGCCGATGCCGGCGACTATGGCCATTGCTTTTAACACCACCTGTTCACGTTTGAGCTTCCCGGGAAGCCAAAGCAGGAGAAGAGCCGCGAGTGCCCACGGAATCATGTTAAGCAGGCCATTGACGCTCGACGAAACGCCCCAGCTCTTAACCAAGGTGGGCAGCCAGTACGTAACGCCGTAGAGCGACGTCGACATCAGCATGTAGGTTGCTGCGAACATGAGAACCTTCGGGTCAAGCAATGCCGCCCATGGCCGGGAGTCCTTTGCTTCCGGGGACGCTTCGCGCACAAGCGCTGCGACCACAATGTCCTTCTCATCCTGAGAAAGGAAGTTCGCTTCCTCGACGGAGCTCGGTAGATATTTAAGCGCTACGAAGGCAATCAGTATTGCCGGAAGACCGGTGGCAAGGAAGACCCATTGCCAACCCGCCAGTCCCAGTGTTCCGCCCAAGGAAAGGAGCAGCCCTCCGACCAGCGCGCCAAGCATGTTTGCCAGCGAACTGCCGAGGGTAAAAAGGCCAAGCACACGTGTCCGGTAGCTTTGAGGAAACCACTGCGTCAGGTAGTAAATGACGCCTGGATAAAACCCGGCTTCAGCAACACCCAGCGCAAACCGAAACGAGTAAAAAGCTGGCAGGGACCTGGTGAACGCCATTAGCACTGTAACGACGCCCCACGTAATCATGATGCGAGCGAGCCACGTCCGGGCCCCAAACCGATGTAGCGCCAGTGTGCTGGGCACCTCGAACAGCAGGTAGCCAATGAAAAACAGCGATGCTCCAAGGCCATACGCGGCTTCCGTCATGCCGAGTGCCTGAACCATTTCCAGTTTCGCGAAGCCGACGTTCTGCCGGTCGATGAATGCGATGAGAAACATGACAATCAGCAGCGGCATCAGCCGCCATGCCATTTTCTTCATTACCTGCTGCTCACGTGTTACGGACGTAGACATGTTCGCTCCAAGTTCCATGCCCGCTGCCGCTCGACTGGCGTTTCGAAAACGGTCAGTCAGACGAAAACAAGCAGATTGATATAGTCATGTATATGTTTGTATGTTTGAGGTCGGGCTGCAATGAGGTATAACCCGGACGAGCGCACGCAAGCGAGCTGCGGCCGCAACTGGCGACCAGTGATGTATTCGGCGAACGAGGTGTAGAGCCTGAAAGTCGCAGGAAAAATGCGACCTGCCGGGTGACAGAAAGTCAGTTCGCGTTGTCGGTCCCTATGACAGCACCAAACGCGGCGAGGAAGTCGCGTTGTCAGCGAATATCGACCTGATACTGGAACGCTGCAGCAGCACCACGCGTGGTGCGCCATTCAATAGGCGTCCCGGCGAAATCGGATGCCACACGGTGCACAAGGATTACCGGGCTGCCAACGTCGATATGCAGGAGCGCCGCATCAGCGTCCGTCGCCTGTTCGACGTTCAGAATCTCGGTTGCGGATGCGACGATTTGGCGGCAAAGCCGCTCGTAAAGCGGATAAAGCAAATCCTCGAAGCCACCAAGGGGCAGAGTCGCCAGCGCTTCGAAACGGCTTCGAGGTAGCCATATTTCTTCCGACAAAACGGGTTGTCCGTCAATCAATCGTACCCGCGAGAGATGAACAGCCTTCTCCGTCGCCTTCATCTGCAAGGTTGAGCGAATCGTCTCGTTTGGCTTGACGACCTCGCGGCTGAGCACCTTCGCCGTCGGTCGGACCGGCTTCCCGTCAGCTGACTTGAATCGGAAGAAGCGGAACAACGACGAATCAAAGCGCGGGCGCCGGACAAAGGTCCCCTTTCCCTGGGTGCGGGTGAGCACCCCGTCGGCCACCAGCAAATCAATGGCTTTCCGAAGTGTGCCGGTCGACACGTTATAAAACAGGCTGAGCTCCGCCTCTGTGTCGATTGCCTTTTCTGGCGCCCACTCGCCCTCCGCGATGCGGCGCACCAGGTCATCGCGTAGCTGCTGGTATCGCGGCAAACGACTGTCTGGCCTGGCCGAGAACGACTGCATATCCATGATTCATATAGTTGTTCACAGGAATAGTCACTGTACAACATCTGCCGGAACAAGGGTAAATCCCCAATGACTTCTTCGTCGAAGCGCCTAAACTAAACATATAGTCATATACATGAATATATGAATTTACCCTGGAGACGGCGATGTTCACCTGGTACAAGCAAGGCACACCTCTCGAACGAAACACCTTCTGGGGATGTTTCGCGGGTTGGGGCCTCGATGCCCTTGATGTGCAGATGTTTACCCTGGCAATCCCCGCAATCATCGCAGCGTACGGCATCGACCACACGCAGGCGGGCGCGATCAGCGGCGTGACACTGGTGTCATCGGCGATGGGCGGCTGGCTGGCGGGCGCCTTGTCCGACAGGATTGGTCGGGTGCGGACGCTGCAGATTACGATTCTCTGGTTTGCAGGATTCACTTTCCTTTGTGCCTTCGCCCAGAGTTTTCCTCAACTACTGGTCCTGAAGGCCCTGCAAGGGTTCGGGTTCGGCGGAGAGTGGGCTGCAGGCGCCGTGTTGATGGCTGAGACCATCCGGACGGAACACCGCGGCAAGGCCATGGGCGCGGTACAGAGCGCCTGGGCTGTCGGCTGGGCCGGCGCAGTGCTGTTGTATGCCGCAGCTTTTTCGTGGTTGCCGTCAGACACGGCGTGGCGTGTCATGTTCGGTGCTGGCCTGCTGCCCGCGCTTCTCGTCCTTTACGTCCGCCGCAATCTCCGCGAACCTGTGCGCGTTGAGCCGTCTCGCGCTGAACCAGTGGTTTCTGTGTGGGGGCAAATCGCGCAAGTATTCCAGCCGCGCGTCATCAAGACCACCGTTATCGGGGCGATTCTGGGCACAGGCGCACACGGCGGGTACTACGCCATCATGACCTGGCTGCCGACCTTCCTCTCCAAGGAAAGACATCTGTCGGTCCTCAACACCGGTGGGTATCTTGCGGTTGTTATCGTGGCTTTCTGGTGCGGCTGTATGGCGAGCGCTTACCTGCTCGACCGTATCGGACGGCGTCGCAACATCGCATTCTTTGCATTTTCTTGCATCGTCACCGTGCTCGCCTACGTGATGCTTCCATTGAGCAACACGCAGATGCTTGTTCTGGGCTTCCCGCTAGGCTTTTTCGCCGCCGGCATCCCGGCCAGCCTGGGCGCACTTTTCAACGAACTCTATCCTGCGGACATGCGCGGGACAGGCGTCGGCTTTTGCTACAACTTCGGTCGCATCGCCTCGGCGGGTTTCCCGGTGCTGGTCGGGTACATGAGTCATTCGATGTCGCTGGGAGCAGCGATTGGTATCGATGCCGCAATTGCGTACGGGCTGGCGATGGTTGCCGTGTTGTTGCTTCCCGAAACGCGCGGCAAGCGCTTGCGGCCGTCCGGCGTCGAGCAGGCTTCACAACTGGTCGCCGACGCCGAATTAGCGCTTGACCATCACCGGAGCCAGCGATGACTCAGGCCCCATCCATCGCGCGGCCACGGCTGCCGCGCGTTGACACGCACGCGCACGTGTTTGCCAGGACTCTGCCGCTGGCGGACGGACGGCGCTACGCACCCGACTATGACGCAACGCTGGACGCCTACCGGAAGCTTCTGGACGAGAACGATATTGGCAATGCCGTCCTTGTCCAGCCCAGCTTTCTCGGCACCGATAACAGCCATCTTTTACAGGCGCTGACCAGCGACATTAGCCGGCTGCGAGGTGTAGCAGTCGTGTCCCCCGAAATTTCAGAAGACGACCTGCAGCGACTGAACTGTCAGGGTGTGACGGGCGTGCGTCTCAACCTTGTCGGACAGACGCTCCCCAAGCTGGGCTCGGCGCCATATGTAACGCTTTGGCGGCAGTTATCAAAACTAGGCTGGCATGTTGAGTTGCACAGGGAGGCGTCGGACCTGGCGCCGCTCGTCAACACTTTGCTGGATGTGGGCTTGCCAGTCGTCGTTGACCATTTTGGCCGCCCTGACCCGGACAGCGGCACACGCGACCCGGGCTTCAACGACCTGTTGGAGTTTGGCCCATCTGGCCGCGTGTGGGTCAAGATTTCGGGCGCCTATCGGTGCTCGGAGCCGGACTCGAGTTTCATGCGCGATGCCACGGACCAACTCATAGACGCATTTGGCGCCGAACGTCTGATGTGGGGTAGCGACTGGCCACATACGCAGTTTGAACATGCGACGGCCTACAGCCAGACGCTTACCGCGTTGCTGGACTTACATCTTGCGCCCGCGATTGTCGAGGCAATCCTGTGCTCAACCCCGCACTCGTTTTACGGGTTCGACAAAGACCCCGTGAGGGATATTGTCCCGACGACACCGACTTCCCAACTCACTTCCTGAGGTCATCATGCAAGTCACCGGTATGTTGCACGGCGCCAGATTGCTGCAGTTCGTGGGCTTTCCGACGCCCGAGATTCTGGGTCCGGACGCTAGCGAAGAACAGATTCGAGCGATGCTGAAAAAGCACGGCATGATTTTCATCAAGCCGGTTTTCAAGGGCGGTGTTGGCAAGAAGGGCAAGGCCGGTCTGATTGGCCGCGCGACTGACCTGACGACCGCCTTGAAGGAGAAGGAGCGTCTTTACTTCGTCGAACATCACGTTGCCAATACTGTGTCGAAAGCCAATGGTGTGACCTTTGAGGCGGGTGTGCCGGCCGAGTACGAGGTCTATTTCTCGATTACCGACTCGACACACTTCCGCGCACCGACGATGACGCTCACACATCACGGTGGCGTCGACATCGAGGAACTGGACAAGTCGCAAGTCGTGCAGATTCCGTTTGACCCGCTCACCGGGCTCAAGGCGTTCGTCGTGGCGAACGCGCTTTCGACGCTGGGCGCACCCAAACAGATTATCTCGCCGCTTGTACAGCACCTCCCCAAGTTATGGGAGCTCTACCACGGGTTCGGAATGACGACCCTCGAACTCAATCCAATCCGGATGCGCGAGGATAGCAAGGGACGGCTGACACCCGTCGCCTGTGACTTCAAATGCGGCTTCGACCGTGATGACCCGCGCTGGCAGCGCCTTGACCTGCCCGCGCATCTCTTCGCAGTCGACTATTCAGACTTCGAACAGGAAATCAACCAGCTTCGCACGTATCAGGGGCAGAGCGACGTCTACGTCATTAACGCGAAGGGCAGCATTCTCGCTCCGACGTTCGGTGGCGGCGCGAACTCCCTTGTCACGCAAATGCTCGGAGACGACGCCATCATCTCGTCAGACTTCGGCGGCAACCCACCCTACGAAAAAATGAAGGAAGTTGCCCGCATCTGCTTCAAGCACTGGATTGAGCAGAGCAATGCGCTGTTCATCATTGGTGGAAAGTCGAACAACACGGATATTTTCGAAACATTTCGCGCAATGGCCGACGCGTTACGCGAGCACTTCAGTCAGCACGGCCCGACGCCGCTCTATGTGGTGGTCGGCCGTGGCGGTCCGAATCTGGTTCGCGGAATGGGAGCATTGCGCGACACGCTCGATTCGCTGGGATTGCCGTACACCTTCTTCGGCTTTGACTCGGACATGAGCGAGGTGGTCCTGTACGCGAAGCAGGTTGACCAATGGATGAAAGCAGGCGGCCGTGAGCAGATTGCCGCGAAGCTGGGAATTGCGGTCAAACAGGCTGCCTGAGCATCTCATCGACTGAGGAGAATCATTATGTACAAGCAGGGAATTGGCGATTTTAAATACTTCGTAGGAATTAGTTCGTTATCCCAAGTTGCCACAAAGGACGACCGCGTTTGCGTGCTCAACATTCTGGGCGGCGAGTCGAGCGATGTCACGCCCGTCGGTCATGCCTATTCCGGTGGCAACGTGGTGTTTGGTACGGCTCCGGGAAAGCGCGGACAGGTACTGGAAACGGCACTTGGAAGCGTGCCGGTCTACAACAATGTCCTTGAAGGCCTGAACGATGGTCACCGGTTCAACTGCGGCGTCATCTATCTGCCGCCTTCCGCTGCACGGGACGGCGTGGCTGAGCTAATCCGTGTCAATCCGGAACTGAAGAAGATTTTCATCGTTACCGAAAAGCTGGCCGTCAGTGACTCGCGCGAAATCCGCGCGATGGGTCAGTCCAACGGGGTCGACATTTTTGGCGGCAACAGCCTCGGCGTGGCTGACGCCTGGAACCAGGTGCGTATCGGGGGAGCGCTGGGCGGCGACCACCCTGAAGAGGCATTGCGGCGTGGCTCGATTGCCTTGTTTTCCAACTCGGGCAACTTCACGACTACCATCGCAACCTACCTGCGGATGGCCGGATGGGGCACGACTACAGCCATCTCAAGTGGCAAAGACGTCTACATTCAATTCGCGGCGCCCGAGTTCGCTGCGGCCTTGGCAAACGACGCGCGAAGCAAGGCGGCCGTTCTTTATGTCGAACCGGGCGGCTACTACGAGCTCGACGCCAACTTTACGAAGCCGGTGGTTGCGTGCGTCGTGGGTCGCTGGAAGTCAAAGCTGACCCGTGCTGTCGGACACGCGGGTGCTATGTCCGGAGGCGCGGACGACGCCGCATCGAAAGAACAATGGTTTCTCGATAGATTCGGGGTGTCAAGTGTGTTCACACCGGACAATCCGGCCGTGTCGGCAAAGGGTGCGCTTGTCACGAACATCGCGCACATACCCGCAGCACTCACGGCTGTGATGCGTGAAAACGCCTGCAGGCCAGATTTCGAGCCGGAAGGTAACCTCGCATTAAAACCGTGGTTTAGCAGTCACCGCGGATTGAGCCTGCCGCAGGCGCTGGATTTGCCTGTCGTGCAGGCCACGGCCCCATACGATGCCCAGATTGCCGCGCTCGACAAACAGGTTGGAGCTGTACCACCGCGACAGTCGATGAAGGATGCTTCTGGCGCGTCGCAGATGGACCCAAAGTCGCAGGTGACCAGTCTGTACGGCGTTTCGATGCTTGATGCGGCGCAGTACCCCCTTGAGACCAACGTAAGCCTCGCGCTGCTCCACGAACCCGGCGGGATGAACGACCGCGCGCTAATCAATGTCGCTGTGAGTGCGTTCCTGAACCTGTATGGACATCCCGCACTTGGGGCTGCCCAGGCGGCACGGGATGCCGGTAATGCACCAAACACTGTCCTTGCAGCGGCGGCGAGTATCATCGGGCCCCGAGGGCAAGCCGGGCCTCGCCAGGCGGTCCGCGCTCTCATCGACGCCTTTGCCCCGGTGAAGCTCGAGAACGCGATGGATGAGAGTTTCGACTTTTCGCGCGCCGAAGTCACCGACCTCAACCTGTTCGTCGGCAGTGAACCGGATTTTCGGGCCCGCGCAATCCTGGCGGGACTCAAAGCTCGCGACGTGAAGTCGACATTCGTGCAATATGTTGAAAGCCTGCCCGGCGAGCCGACTACCGATGGCGTACTGGCAGCCATTTGCGCGACGCTCGCATGGGGACCGCTCATGCGCAAACGCATTTCACGCCTTTCGGCTGAGAGCCTTCCGTGGTGGATACAACTTTTCGGCTCCCTGATAGGCGCTTCAGTGCCCTCGGACCAGCATGGTCCGGACAGCTTCTGCGGCGTCGAAACGAAGACAGTCCTGGAGGAGCGTTCGCTTGGTGAAACCGCCTTCGGCGCGTTGTTTGGATTGTGGCCAGGCACGAGCGACTTGTTTTCCTTCCAATTGCTGGTCGGTCTGCTGCTGTCAAATGGACCCGGAACGATTTCCGCGCAGGGTGCAAAAGGTGCGGTCTCTGCCGATGGTCCCGAAGACCCCGAGCGCGTCCAACTCAACAAGGCGTTAATCGGCTTCCTTACGCACAGTGGTTACACACACGGTGGCAATGGATTTGAGGGAATTGCGTTTCTGCTGGACCAGTTCGCGCATAGCGGACTGACTGACCCGGGCAATCCTGCGCACGGGCTGGATTTGAAAGCACTAGCGATGACGTACGTCGAAAGTTACGCCAAATACAAATCGAGCAAGAAAACGAGCGGCAGCCTGGATATCCAGAAAATCCCTGGCGTGAATCATCCGGTGTTTAAGGATAAACCCGTCAATCACGACCCGCGTGAAATGTTCGTGCGGCAATTGTTCGCCGAGCGCGACGAATACAACATCTTCCACGACTTTTACCGGACGTTGGTCCAAAGCCTGTTCGACGCGGGGGTTTCGCGAAACGTCTACTGCGTCAACGTCGATGCGGTGATTGCCGCGTTACTGCTCAAGATGCTCTGGCAGCCGTATCGTGACGGAACGTATTCGCGCAACGCTTTGGAGACGGCCGCCTTTACCATCTTTCTTTACCCTCGCATGCTCGGTTGCGCGGCTGAAATCGATGACCATATGAACCGCGGAAGGAACATGGATACACGTACACCAGCGTCGGAGTGTCGTTTCGTTGCGTAGCGGGATGACCCGGAAGCGCACGAAGTCTTTCCGCGCTGCCGGGTTCATGCCCACAACTATCAGTTGTCTCCGCACGGGATTGGGGGTGCGAGTCGTGCACGCTTTTCCGAACAACCCGAGCCTATATGGCGATTATTCGTTGGCCTTGCTCAACTACGACGCGTTTCGCTTCGCGAGGCTTCTCCTCTTTGGGTTGCGGTGATCATAGACGTTCGCTGTCTCGGAAGTGTGCTTTACCCGGACCTGAAACATGCGCGATACCGAACATATGGTTTAACGCGATCATTTAGCAATTTCATCAGTGACGTCTCCTGCAAGGCTGAACGAGCGCCCAAGGAAGACCCTGGATTACGAAACACCGGCTGAACGGTTCCATCGAACTATTGCATCGACCGGTTGAATCCGCCCCTGTCAGCGGACACTGGTGCGCACTGATGTGCTGTTTCCTGGAATCGAGTGCGTGGTGTGGCGTGAGACGATGCGACCGGGAGCCCCCAGACGTCTGGGCGACGGTGTGGGGCGAGCGATTTCTTTGCGAATTGGACATGTGCGAATTGCTTTCGGCTGGGCGCGGACGACCTTTCCTATCGATGGACTTGCTGCGGGCGCGAGGAGGTTGCACGCGCGGAGCGCGAGTCGCAGTTGCAACAAATCGTTGAGGATCAAGCCCATGTCAACGAAGAGCGAGCACGGACAGGGCGCGCAGCGACGCATCCAGGTACTGATTGGCGCAATCGTATTCATTCTAATTGTGACTGCCGGGTGGATCATTCACCAGACTCGGACGGTCGCACGCCAGACTTCCCTGGCGTTGGCGTCGGCCGCGACCACGGCGAACGACGCGGGAAATTATGACCGCGCAATGCGCTTCGCGATGCTGGCGTTGGGCAACGGTTGGCTCTCGCCGGGATCGGCAGAAGCAGAGCTTGAGCTTATGCGTGGCGCGCAAGCATCAGTGCAGATTGCGTTGCTCGGCGGCCATCAGAATGCGGTTGATTCCGCCGTCTTCAGCCCGGACGGTAAGCGGGTGGTGACCGCGTCCTGGGATGGGACAGCGCGGGTGTGGGACCTGGCCACGGGTAAACAGATTGTGCAGCTCAGTGGCCATCAGAATCTGGTCTATTCTGCCGCCTTCAGCCCGGACGGCCAGCGGGTGGTGACTGCGTCCGCAGACAGGACCGCGCGGGTATGGGACGCGGCTACGGGCAACCAGATTGCGCAGCTCAGTGGCCATCAGGATCTGGTTTATTCCGCCGCCTTCAGCCCGCACGGCCGGCGCGTGGTGACTGCGTCCGCGGACAGGACCGCGCGGGTATGGGACGCGGCTACGGGCAAACAGATTGCGCAGCTCAGCGGGCATCAGAAACCGGTTTTCTCCGCCGCCTTCAGCCCGGACGGCCGGCGCGTGGTGACCGCGTCGGCGGACAGGACCGCGCGGGTGTGGAATGCGGCGACCGGCCACGTGATCGCACAGCTCACCGGGCATCGGGAACCGGTAAGCTCCGCGGTCTTCAGCCCGGACGGCCGGCGCGTGGTGACCGCGTCCGATGACAAGACCGCGCGGGTGTGGGATGCGGCGACCGGCCAGGTCATCGCGCAGCTCATAGGGCATCGGGGACCGGTTTTCTCCGCCGCCTTCAGCCCGGACGGCCAGCGCGTGGCGACAGCGTCCGATGACAACACCGCGCGGGTGTGGAACGCGGCGACCGGCCAGGCGATCGTGCAGCTCACTGGGCATCGCGGACCGGTGAGCGCCGCCGCCTTTAGCCCCGACGGCCAGCGCGTGGTGACCGTGTCCGATGACAAGACCGCGCGGGTGTGGGATGCGGCGACCGGCCAGGTGATCGTGCAGTTCACCGGACACGAGGGGCCGGTGAATTCCGCCGCCTTCAGCCCGGACGGTGAGCGGGTGGTGACCGCGTCCCGTGATAGGACCGCGCGCGCATGGGACGCGGCGATGGGCATCTTGCTGCTCAGAGGGCATCAAGGGTCAGTTATTTCCGCCGCCTTCAGCCCGGACGGCCAGCGGGTGGTGACCGCGTCCCGTGATCGGACCGCGCGGGTGTGGGACGCGACCACCGGCAAACAGATCGCGCAGCTCAGCGGGCACCAGGATCTGGTTTATTCCGCCGCCTTCAGCCCGGACGGTCGGCGCGCGGTGACCGCGTCCGCGGATGGGACCGCGCGGGTGTGGGACGCGGCCACCGGCAAACAGATCTTGCTCCTCAGCGGTCATCAGGGCCCGGTTGATTCCGTCGCCTTCAGCCCGGACAGCCAACGGGTGGTGACCGCGTCCCGGGACGGGACCGCGCGGGTGTGGGACGCGGCCACCAGCAAACAGATCTTGCTCCTCAGCCGGCATCAGGGCCCGGTTGATTCCGTCGCCTACAGCCCGGACGGCCAGCGGGTGGTGACCGCGTCCCGGGACGGGACCGCGCGGGTGTGGGACGCGAGCACGGGCAAACAGATCGCGCAGCTCAGCGGGCACCAGGATCTGGTTTATTGCGCCGCCTTCAGCCCGGACGGTCGGCGCGCGGTGACCGCGTCCGCGGACAGGACCGCGCGGGTGTGGGACGCGGCCACCGGCAAACAGATCGCCCAGCTCGGTGGGCATCAGGGACCGGTTTTCTCTGCCGCCTTCAGCCCGGACGGCCAGCGCGTGGTGACCGCGTCCGCGGACGGGACCGCGCGGGTGTGGGACGCAGCGACCGGCGAGGTGATCGCGAAGCTCACCGGACATCAGGGACCGGTTTTCTCCGCCGCCTTCAGCCCGGACGGCCAGCGCGTGGTGACCGCGTCCGCGGACGGGACCGCGCGGGTGTGGGACGCGGCGACCGGCGAGGTGATCGCGAAGCTCACCGGACATCAGGGACCGGTTTTCTCCGCCACCTTCAGCCCAGACGGTCAGCGGGTGGTAACTGCGTCCGCGGATCAGACCGCGCGGGTGTGGCCTATCCGATGGCTCATGCAGAAGCGAGGTCAGAGCCTGGCTAAAGCCGTGTGTAGGGAAAGGCTCGTGGGAGCAAACCTGCTCACAACCGATGATGAAGCTGCTCTTTCTCTCGTACGCGGGCGCCGGGGCGAAAACGTATGTGGATCGTAACTCGCCGACCGGTCGGAGCGAGCTGCAACGATACGTTTGGCCAGCGCGACCAATTGCTTTCCAATCTTCCTGACTAGCTTCACATCGAAGTCCGCGGACGTGAGCAGGTCCATCGCCTACTCGTAGGTCCGCTCATGTTTTCCTCTGCACCGAGAGCCGCTCATCCGGCGTTCATTGCGTTGCATCGACCGGTTGAATCAGCCCAATCTACGTCGGTCAGTCGCTGTTGCTGCTGAAGTCGTCGTACCGCGCCGAATGGGGGTTTCCGGGCGGCAGTATCCGGGACCCGAACTGCGGCTCGATAATCGCGAGATCGTCGCCGCGCATCTGGCGTCGCCGGAGCAATTGCCAGGCTTCGCCGTGACAGGCGCGGTCGCTGCGTATCTCGGCAGGGATGTCCGCGGCTAGTCGAGCCGTTTTTTTTCCTGATCGTTCGAGTCCGCGTGACGCTGCGCGAGGCGCGGGCCTTCCAGGCATCGGGGTTACAGCCCCACGGTTTTTAACGCTTCCTGATTCGCTAGCATGGCATCGATAAGAGCGCGAGCCTTGCGGTCGACGCACGTGAGAGCAACACTTTCCGACTCGTAGGTAACGGCATCGGCTAAGTCACCGGTGACGTGCTGTTTTCTTGTCCTTCTACGCAACGACCACGTGACGCGATATGTCAGCGCGATTCCAACGGACAAACGGGCCGTCCGCGGCTCCATGTGCGCTTCGATGACGAATCCGCGATAACGCCCGACGATGTGATGTTTCATTGATTGACTTCACCGTCTTTCGCCTTCATCGCTCGCCTCTCAATGCACGACGCCAAAGAACAAGATTGCGCCTTCGGCCGGCGTCAGGCCCGCCTTGAAGTAGCCTTCGAGCCGGTCGGCTGTCGCTTCATCGAGCGTGAAGGGCGGATGGACGTAGCCTACGGCGAATGCATGGTCGTACCAGTCGTTGAGCCAAGCGCGCAGCTCTATCACGTCCTGCGGCAGTGTGTTCGAAGCATCGTCGTGCATGTGCGTTTCCCCGGCTGGCTGAACGATCAGGCCGCTATGCGGCCTATCCCCATTTCCGGACGGCGCTGGCCCGGCGGAAACACGTGCCATGCGCCGTCGGCATGGCGAAAGAAGAAGAGTGAAAACGCCCCGGTCGGCAGATCGATTTGAATGCACACCCGGCATGTTCCACCCGAGCGCGAGCGGTTCAGCAGACGCACGCGCGCCCCTCGGCCCCCCGTCGGGCCAACGAGTTTTTCGACCTGAGAACGCAGCGATCTGTTGCCCGCCATGATTTTCCCCGCGATGCACGATGATTCGATGCTATGGCGATCGGTGCGTGCGTCCAATCGGCGCCGGCCGGAATGTCGTTTCAGGAATCGCTGGTTTCAGCCGTCAGGACTTCCTGAACCGGAACAGCATATAGAACGGCATTTAAGGGTCCTTGCCCATCTGCGGGGGCTTTCGCCATGAATGACACTAAGGATTTCCTGACACGCGAATCAGGAAGTCACACCCTGATTTTCCAGCTTGCGCTGAATGCGACACACTTTCTGCTCGTAGATGATGAGCCATCGAAATGCAATGTCGAATTGATGCAACATGATCGGCTATCTATCGGAACGGGAAAACGTCATCGAGCAAATCGACGCGATATGTCTGCGACTGTTCGACACGTGGTGCGAGACGCGCAGCGTGACATCGCTTGCGTATTTGATGCACTGCTGGCCGTTGATAGACAGCACGACCAACGCGCTCAGGCGCCTGGGCGAAGCCATGCGCGAGTTGCGGCGCAATCACGCGGAGCAGATCGACGAGTATGATTTTCGCGCGCTGTGCGAGGTGGCCGACCTCATCGACGAACTGACCTTGCCGCGCACGGTCCGACTGACCGCGGTGGCGGGCGAGGTGTCGCACTAGCGAACGGCAACGCCGGCCAGGCGCGCAACTGCTTACAGGCACGCATGCGGCGGCTGTGAGGCCAGGGGGCGCGCCGTTTCATCGGACGTTTGAAACCCGGAGCGGGCGTGATGGACCAGGCGCCGGCATCGAGTGCAGAATAGGACGACCACAACGGCGGCACTCGCGGGGATATATGGCGCTCGACATTTTCGACGCATGGTGGAGCGGGCTCCTGCAACCCGCTGAGCGGTATCTCGAAGGGAACACCGCATCATGAGCCATCTCGCCGCTCCGGTCGCGTATACGGGCACGATTCTGATCGTCGACGATACGCCGGGGAATCTCGGCGTGGTTGTCGACAGTCTCGAGGCGCGCGGCATTCGCGTGCTGGTGGCGCTCGACGGTATCGAAGCGTTGGAGCGCGCAGCCTTCTCGCAGCCCGATGTGATCCTGCTCGACGTGAAGATGCCGGGCATCGACGGCTTCGAGACCTGTCGGCGCCTCAAGCGCGATGAGCGCACGCGCGATATCGCCGTCATATTCATGACCTCGCTGATGGACAACGAGGACCGCGTCGAAGGCTTTCTGGTGGGCGGTGTCGATTATGTGACCAAGCCATTGCGCGTCGATGAGATGGTCGCGCGCGTTGGCGTGCACCTCGAGCTGCGGGTGATGCACAAGCAGGTTCTCGCGCAGAATCGGCAACTGCTGGCGGAAGTCGCCGTGCGCAAGGAAACGGAGGCCGCGCTATCGCAAGCGCGCGACGA
This sequence comes from Paraburkholderia sp. HC6.4b, assembly GCF_014200875.1. Classification (NCBI taxonomy): domain Bacteria; kingdom Pseudomonadati; phylum Pseudomonadota; class Betaproteobacteria; order Burkholderiales; family Burkholderiaceae; genus Paraburkholderia; species Paraburkholderia sp. HC6.4b. The sequence continues at coordinate 60,477 of NZ_JACHDC010000033.1, read as the reverse complement.
TCTGGAGCGACGTGTCGCATTGCGCACCGAAGAGCTGGCGCGCGCCAACGCCAACTTGCGGGCGCAGATCGACGAGCGGCGGCGCGCGGACGCGCGCCTGCAGGCAAGCGAGGCTCGCTTTCGCGCGATTGTCGAAACGAGTCCGGTGCCGCTGTGCATCACCTCGATGCCGGATGGGCACATCCTGTACACGAATCCGCCGCTGCGCGAACTCTTCGGCATGGACGAAGGCTTGTCCGCCAATATCGCGGATTTCTACGCCGAGCGGGGCGAGCGCGAGCGTCTGATCGAACATCTGCGGACCAAGGGTGGCTTGCGCAACACGGAGATACAGTTCCGGCGCCAGGACGGTACCCGGTTCTGGGCGATGGCGACGGCGCGCGCCGCAACTTACGACGATTCTCCCGCGATCTATGTGGGCCTGAATGACATTACGGGGCGCAAGCAGATGGAACAGGAACTCGTCGAATCGCGCGAGCAGCAGCGCGAACTGTCCGCGTACATGGAGGCGATTCGCGAGGAGGAGAGAAAGCGCATTGCGATGGAAATTCACGACGAGCTGGGGCAATTGCTGACCGCGCTCAAGATGGACGTGTCTCTGCTCAAGATGCGCATCGCGCACGACGCGGAAGCGACAAAAAAAGCCGACGATATGCGCCAACTGGTCGAAGGCACGATCTCGATGGTGCGCAATGTCGCGAGCCACCTGCGGCCCGCGGCGCTTAACTTCGGCATCGTGTCTGCGCTCGAATGGCTTGTCGACGAGTTCAACCGCCGCAATGCGATTGCGTGTGAATTGCGCATCGAAGGCGGCGAACCTACGCTGTCCGACGCCCACGCGACGGCCCTGTTCCGCATTGCACAGGCTTCGCTGACGAACGTCGCGCGTCATGCCGCCGCCACACGCGTCGAGGTGACGCTTGTTTCGACGGCTTCACAGCTCTTGCTGCATGTGCGTGACGACGGATGCGGCTTCGATCAGCAAGTGGTGAGTCGCAACTATTCATATGGCCTGCTCGGCATGAACGAGCGCGCGCGGCTGATCGGCGGATCGCTTTCGATCGACAGCTCGCCGGGCGCGGGCACCATGGTTTCGATTCATATTCCGCTCGATGGCGGAGCTCGAACATGATCAGGATACTCATTGCGGACGATCATGCGATAGTCCGTGGCGGACTCAGACAGATCATCGCGACCACGAGCGATATCGTCGTTGCGGCGGAAGCGGCGCAAGGAGCGGAAGTGATCGACAAGCTGCGCTCGTGCGCGCTCGATCTTCTCTTGCTCGACATGACGATGCCCGGCATCAGCGGCGTCGCTCTGATCCGCAGGGTACGGGCGGAACATCCTTCGTTGCCGGTGCTGGTGCTGAGCATTCACGACGAGGCTCAGGTCGCGTCGCGCGCGCTGCGCGCGGGAGCAACGGGATATCTGACCAAGGACAGTGACCCGGAGGTGCTGCTCGCGGCAATCCGCAAGCTCGCGGACGGCGGCCGTTTCATCGATCCGAAGCTCGTCGATGCGATGGTGTTCGATACACAGCGCGGCGACGTCCCGCCACATGAAGTACTGTCGGACCGCGAATTCCAGGTCCTGCAGATGCTCGCGGCAGGCAGGAGCATCAATGAAATTGCCCAGGCATGTGCCCTCAGCGCGAAAACGATCAGCACACACAAGATGCGGTTGATGCAGAAACTCGGGCTTTCCAACAACGCTGAGGTGATCCGGTACGCGATCCGGCACGGAATGATCGTCGAGTAGAAAACGAAGGATGATGCGGTTCGCGTTCTGAGGCGCGAATCACCGCGGCAGCCTCCTTTCCAGATATTGCTCGACGAAGCTGAGGATCGCCTTGGACCGGTAAGCCTTCGCCAACCGGCAAAGGTGGTCTGCGAAGGGTCGATAGCGCTCGTCGAGCTCGCTCAAGTGTTGGGCGTGTTGCACGATGGCACGCATGTCGCCGAGTCGCGCCAGGTAGTGCAGCGCTTCGATCTCCCCCGGCGGCGGTGCCATCAAGGGCGCGGTAAAAGGAGCGGCAGCGGGTACAGCCGTGTGGTCCGCGCCAGTGACTTGCGCCTTGCTCGCTTCGTCGATCCACTCGACATTCAGGAGCGACGCGACATGGGACAATAGCCGGCCGAAATCGATCGGTTTGGCAAGAAAAGCGTTTGCGCCGGCCGCGAGACTGTGCGCCGCATCGGTCCCCGAGGCGCTTGCGGAGACTGCGACGATGGGCAGATCCCGGAACTCGGGCATCTGGCGCAGGCGACGCGTGGCTTCGAGCCCGTCCATCCCGGGCATGACCACATCCATCAGGACAAGCGCAGGATGCAGGGTGCGGGTTTTCTCCAGAGCTTCGGATCCGTTGCCAGCCTCCGCCATGTCGAATCCGAGCGGCCCCAGCATATCGACCATCACGGCACGGTTCTCCGCCACGTCATCCGCGACCAGGATAGCCTTGCGCGGCCCCTTGTAACCGCTCACGATCCGTCCGGACGCGGCGACAGCCGCCGGGGGCGCCACCACCTGGACATCCAGCTCGATCGAGAAGACGCTGCCAATATCGCGACGACTCTCGATATGGATGTCGCCGCCCATCAGGCGTACGAGTTGCCGGCTGATGGCGAGCCCCAGCCCCGTGCCGCCAAAGCGGTGCCGGTCGTCGCTCACTTGCTCGAAAGGCCTGAAGATTTCCTCCTGGCGCCCTTCATCTATCCCAATGCCGGTGTCCTGCACTTTGAAACATAGTCGCGCGGGCGGCGTAAAAGCGACGCTCAGATGCACGCTCCCCTGCTCGGTAAATCTGATCGCATTGGAAAGCAGGTTGAGCAGCGCCTGACGCAGCCGTATTTCGTCCACCCGGACAGCCGCGGGCAGATCGGGTGGCATGTCGCAATCGAAGGCCAGGCCCTTTTCCGTTGCCTTGACCCGCATCGTCTCGGCAACAAAACAGACGAACTGTTCGAGCGGAACGTCGGAAAGATTGAGTTCCATTCGTCCAGCTTCGATCTTGGCTATATCCAGGATGTCGTCGATGAGCGTCAGCAGGTGTTCGCCGCTGCGCTGGATGACCGCGAGTCCGTCGATCTGGCGTTGATCGAGTGTCGTGTCGCGTGTGAGGATCTGCGCGTAACCAAGAATCGCGTTCAGCGGCGTACGCAGTTCGTGGCTCATGTGCGCGAGAAAGTCACTTTTTGCCTGGTTGGCCGTATCTGCATGTTCCTTGGCCACGGCGAGTTCCGCTGTCCGTTCGCGGATCATGTCTTCGAGGTGCTCGCGATAGCGCCGCAATTCCGCTTCGGCATGCTTGTGCTCCGTGATGTCGCGTGAGATGCCGAGCAGGAACTGCGGCACGCCGCGCACATCGGCGATCGGGATCTTCATGGTGTGCACCAGGCGCACGCCATGTCGCGTATGAACCGGCTCTTCCTGTATGTCGATCATGTGATGCGACTCCAGCACGGCCCGATCCTTGAGCGCGAAGAATTCAGCCTCCTCCGCGGGAAACAGATCGTGGACGGACCGGCCGAGGAGCTCCTCGCGCCGGTAGCCGAGAAGTTGCTCCGCCGCCTTGTTGCAGCGCACGAAGCGCAAGGTCGCGGCCTCCTTGACGAAGATCGTGTCCGGGATGTTTTCGATGATGCTGTTAAGAAAGTTCTCGCTTTCCCGGACGGCATCTTCGGCGTGCTGACGTTCGGCGATCTCGGCCGCCTGACCCGCAAGCGCCGTACTGAGTTCGGCCGTGCGCTGTGCGACGCGCGCCTCGAGTCCGGCGTTGAGCTCCTTCAACGCATCCTCGGCCTGGCGGCGCCGGCGCCGGTCTTCAAGGAACTGCTCGACTGCGCGCGCCATATCGGCAATCTCGTCGCCGCCGTGCACGGGGACTCCGGCTTGCGTGCTCCCGGCATCGCCGTGCCGCAGAAAGTGACTGACGCGGCGCAGGCGCGCCACGACATGGCGCCCGAGGAATTCGCGGGCGATTAGCCAGGTGAGCAGCAGGCTCACCGCGACTCCACCTGCCACCCATTTGCGTGTGCGATCTGCGCGAACGGCCAGATCCTGGACTGCTTCGCGGTAGTCGCGCGTCAAATAATCGGACTGCCGTTGCGCCGCGACGGCCAGAGCCTCGGCCGCGCCGCGCAGATCCTTGTCGAGGCTGGTCAGCGACACGCCCGGCCGCTGCCCATCCGCCGGCGCACCCCGAGTGCCGAGCGCGGTCTCGCGCACCTGCGCCTCGATGTTGGCGATGTTGCGAAAGCGTTGGCTCGACCGATAAAGCGTCAGCGCGTCGACCTCTGGGTCGTCGCTTGCGGCCGCGGAGGCCAGGCGGTCAACCAGGCGGTCGAAGGATGCCAGCTGTTCGAGCACATGCCGATGGGTCTCGCGCACGGCATCGATCGTATCGTCGCGAGACAACTGCAATGCGAGGCGTTCAATGGTCAGCGTGTGCTGTACCAGATCCTGCGCATCCGCGAGGCGCGTGAGCCGCTCTTCGGCCAGCTGGCGGATCGAGTGGGCCGAACCGGTCAACGAGTAAATCGTCGTGGCTCCGACGACGACCACCAGCGCGGCCAGGCACGAAACAACGAGCGCAAATTGAGCGGTGAGCGATTGTGGGAAAGGCAGTTTCACGGTCGTTGCCAGATCTGACGATAAATGTCGCGATAGCCGTTGTCAGGGTCGTAGAGTAGACGATCGCCGCCGTCCGCGGCGACGTTGTCCGCCGTCACGAGATGCACCGGCGTCACGTAACCCGTGACGCCGACGCCCGCGAAAAGTCGGTTCATTTCGTCGACCAGTTGCCAGCCGTGCAGATTCAGGGGTTCGGCCACGGTGCCGGTCTGGAACGTGCCGGTGCGGATGCGCAGGAAGGCGGACTCGCTGCCGTCGCCAGCCGACAGCATGATCATTGCAGCGTTCGGCATTCCCGCCTGAGTCAACACCGGGGCGGCGTAGTCGAAGTAGATGTCGTTGATCGCCAGCGCACAGTTCCAGCGCGGGCCGTAACGCGCGAGCAGGGCGCGTGTCGTCCCCGGCACCAGTTCCCGGCTGCGCGAAATCGCCACGTCGCGCACTTCAAGCAGGGTACAGCCACTGCACGCGCGAACGACGGCAGCCATTTCATCCGCCTTGCCTTGCGCAATTCGGAAATTGGAATCGGTGAAGATGACGACACCCGCATGCCCGCCGGACTGCACGATGGCCGCCAGCGCGGTCACGCGCGCGACCTCGAGCGGATCCGTCGCCACGTTCATCGCCACGGGCGTGCCGGGCACCGGTCCGGCCCGGGCCGCGACATGCCAGCCGACGATCGGGATGTTGTTCTCGGCAAACGGCCGCAGTGCGGGGAGCAGCGCGCGTGCGTCGCCGCCGGCGAGGATCAGACCGTCGGGGTGGCTTGCCAGCGCATTCGCGAGCATCTTCAGACGTAGGTCGGCCGCACCCGCGGAATCGAAGATCCTCACGCGCCAGCCGATCACCTTGGCCGCCTCCAGCACACCATCGACCACACCGAGGATGCCGCCATTGCGCAAATCCTCGGTGACGACCGCGATGTGTTTTCCAGATTGCGCGGGTGGCCCCTTGCGTGGCCCGTTCCAGGGTGCAGCGGGTCGCGAAGCGGCGTCGACCACTCGCCTGGCCAGGGCCAGGAAGTCCGTCGCGGCGACCGGGGCTCCGGGCGCAGGGCCAGGCAATAAATCCTGCGCGGCGGCGGCCGGCAGCACACACGCGCAAGCCAACGCCAGAAGGAAGCCCTTCATGCTGTTCCCCCCATTGGCTCCGTCGAGGTCGATTGGGGGTGCCCAAAGCCGCTCGCGGATGACCTTTTTAGCAGGATATTACAAGCCGATTCCCGCGTGTCATCGGTCATGCGCTGGCGCAGATTGGATCAAGCGTGGTCGGCACTCAACTGCAATGGTCTGATGGTCAGTGTTCGCCACGATTGCGCAATCAATCGTTCATCGATCGCAAGCCATGGAGTTTCTCGACTGCAAGCAGGTACGACAGCATGACGACTGGCAGTGTCGTTTGGCACGGAAGCCGCTTCGCCGTATCCGGGGTTGAGGAATGGCGGTGAAACGGTCGAAACTGCATCTTCCCGCGATCGGGCTGGGAACATGAGATTTCGCGGGGCGACGTCGGGTGTTACATCATCTCGGGTTTCGCCAGCCGGGTGCCATCGCTAAAGCGCGTCAATCGATATGGCTGTGTCTCGATCCCAGTCGCGTCGTCTGTCACGATGCGGCTAACCAGCATGCCGGCTCCCGGTCCCAGCCCGAATCCATGACCGCTGAACCCCGAAGCGATCACAAGGCCCGGCTTGCTCTCCACGTGTGACATCACCGGCACCAGATCGGGCATCGTGTCGATCGCGCCTGCCCACGCATGAGCGATACGCAATCCCGACAGTTCGGGAAAGACCGTCGCAACGTTTTGCAGTGCACGCGTCGGCCACTCGGCATCGGGCACGGGATTGAGAACCCGCGTCACCTCGAACGGAGAGATGTCGTCGTGGCCCCAGTCCGCACTTCCTTCGGGGCCGCCGAAGAAAGGTTGCGCGATCCGGAATTTGAGCTTCTTGTTGAGTTTGCTGCGGAACATCTGGCGAAACTTGACCGCGTGCCGCAGGTTCTGTGGCGCGATCTCCATGCGTCCATAGCCCGGCACCGCGATCGTGTAGCCGCCGTCCAGCCGCCGCCGCATCGCGAAGTTCGGGCCGGAGAAGCACCCGTCTATCACGGCCGGCGCTTCCGCCGTGCGCAACGCGGTGCCGATCACATTGACCGCCGGCAGATCGATCCCATGGTGCCGGCAGAACAGGGCGCTCCACGCGCCGCCGGCCAGCACGACGCTGCTCGCGCCAATCCGGCCGCGCTCGGTCCATACGCCGGAGATTCGACCCGCGCTGCTATCGAGTCCGCGAACCGCACAGGTCTGATGCACGCGCGCGCCGAGTCGTTGCGCGCCTCTTGCGATGGCGGGCGCTGCTCGCGACGGCTCCGCGCGTCCATCGGAATGCGACCACACGCCGCCCGCCCACTTCGCCCGACTATGCGGAACGCGCGCGGCCAGTTCTCGAGCCGACAGCAGCTGACTGTCGAAGCCGAGCGCGCGCGCCTTGCCGAGCCATGTTTCCCACTGGGCGACATCGGCAGACTGCTCGCTTGCGTACAGAATGCCGCTGCGCCGAAAACCGATGTCCTCGCCGAGTTCGTCGCTCAACTCGCCCCAACGCTTCAGGCTCTGCATCGCGAGCGGCAACTCGTAAAGGTCGCGGTTCTGCTGACGCACCCAACCCCAGTTGCGCCCCGACTGCTCCGCGCCAATGATGCCTTTTTCGAGCAGCACGACCGATACGCCGCGCCGTGCCAGCTCGTAAGCGGTGCTGACGCCGATAATGCCGCCGCCGATCACGGCTACGTCGCAGCGATCGGGGAACCCCTCGCTATTCGGGACTTCGTCGATTCTTAGCATGTTTGAGCAACCATGATTGACATGAGCAGCCGGATACCGGGTGCGTACGCTGTCAGAAGATCACATAGATCTTCCGCAGCGTTTCATCGATGTTCCAGAGTCCTTCCGTGTTGGCTTGGAAAAATAGCGTGTCGCCGGCGGCGAAGCGGACCGTGTCTTCTCCGTCGGGCGTGAAGGTGCCGCTGCCCTTGATGAAATGCATCACCTCCGCCTGCTTGACGGAGCGCCGGTAGGTGCCGGGCGAGCACTCGAACACGCCGGTATCGATTGCTTCGTGACCGGGAATGACGTACTGGCGTCCCGATACGCGCGACGGTTCGGTACCGGGCAGGCCCGCGGTTCCCCAATCCTCCAGTGCGGAGACTTCCGCGGCTTGCCTGATCTGCTGAACTTTCATTGCGCTGTTTCCTGTTGTCGTGAGCGGAGGTCGATACGTCGTTCGATCCGGCCTAGCCGGACCACTGTGACGCCGGCGCGCAACTGGCGCAGCGAGGGCATCACCAGCATGCAGTCATCGTACGGAGTCGAGACCGGCTGACCGTCGGACCATGCGATCACGGTGCCGGCCTTGTCGAACGTCTCGAGGCCGGTGTAAGGGCCCGCGAAACGGAAATCCATGCTCTTTGCGACGACCGGTTCGGTTACGCGCACGATGCGCATTTCGTCGGGCAATGGCGCGATCCAGCCGGGCGGCAGGTCGGCTGCGTCGACGATGCCCGACAGCAACAGAAAGCGCGCGGTGCAGTCGCGCGCAACCGTCACCGCGCTGGCTTCCCAGTGCTGGCCGCATTCGATCAACAGGGCATTCTTCGGACTCGTGTCGTCGCCGAAGCCCTCGTAGTCGCGCATCCGGCGGCCTTCGGGATGGCCTTCGTCCTGAATCACGGTGGCGGGCGTGCCGAGCCGCTCGGCCAGTTCGGCTCCCTTGCGCAGCGGCCCCGCGACGATCAGCGGCGCGCTTTTTTCATGCATCGAATGCAGGTCGAGCAGCAGATCCACTGTGTCGATCACCGGCCGCATCGCGCGCGCACGATCGAGTTCCGACGAGCGGGTCGCCAGATCGTCGAGCTTCGCGGCGGTCCAGACGCGGTTGAAGTCCTGATCGACGAAACGAGCTTTGTCTGGTGTCGCGGGATCGAACAGCGCATACGCGGCGACGTTCGCGAACGACAGCGTGAGCTTGCCGCGGCGCGGGCGCAGGCCGCTGCGCAACAACGCGTCGACGGTGATCGCGCCGCACACTTCGTTGCCATGCGTGAGCGCATTGATCATCACGTGCGGCCCGGCCTGGCCGGAGTCGAACGAGTGCACGTATGCAATGCCGGTATTGCCGTCGACGTGCGCCGAGAGGTCCGGAAATTCGACTTCGATCGGATAGGCTTCCATGTTTACTCCAGACCTCCCTGACACAGATACTTGATCGACAGATAGTCATCGAGACCATACTTCGATCCTTCGCGACCGTAGCCGGATTCCTTCACACCGCCGAACGGCGCCGCTTCTGAAGCGAGCGCGCCTTCGTTGATACCGACGATGCCAGCTTCCAGCGCGCGCGAGACACGCTCGATACGGCGCATGTTCTCGCTGTAGAAGTACGAGGCGAGCCCGAACGGCGTGTCGTTGGCGGCCTGCACCGCTTCCTGCTCGCTGTCGAATGGGAACAGCGGCACGACCGGGCCGAAGGTTTCCTCGCCGCACAACACCATCGACGACGTGGCGTTACCCAGCACCGTGGGCGCGTAGTAGTGCGGTCCCAGCTCGGTGAGCCGTCGGCCGCCCGTCAACACGAGCGCGCCGTTCTCGAGCGCGTCCTCGACATGACGAGCGATCTTGTCCACAGCGCGCTCATTGATCATGGGCCCGATCTGCGAGGCGGGGTCGCTGGCGGGTCCGACCCGCAGTTCGGCCACTTTCGCGCACAGCAGCGCGGAGAAACGTTCGTATACGCCGCGCTGCACGAAGACGCGGTTCGGACACACGCAGGTCTGCCCGCCATTGCGGAATTTCGCGGCCAGCAGGCCATTGACCGCGGCATCGAGGTCGGCGTCGTCGAATACGATGAACGGCGCATTGCCGCCGAGTTCCAGCGAGAGTTTCTTCAGCGTGCCCGCCGATTCGCGCGCGAGATGCTTGCCGACGGGCGTCGATCCGGTGAACGTGATCTTGCGGACACGGCTGTCGGCGAGCCAGTCGCCGACCGTCTCGGCCGCCGCCGCGCGCGAAGCCGAGATCAGGTTGAGCACGCCGTTCGGCACGCCCGCCTCGTGCGCCAGCATCACCAGTGCGATCGCGGTGAGCGGCGTGTCTTCCGCGGGTTTCGCGACCACCGTGCAGCCCGCCGCGAGCGCGGGTGCGATCTTGCGCGCGATCATCGCAAGCGGAAAATTCCAGGGCGTGATGGCCGCGACGACCCCGATCGGTTCCTTGACCGCGCTCATCCGCTTGCCGCGCTGCTGCTGCGGAATCAGGTCGCCGTAGATGCGGGTGGCTTCGTCGGCGAACCACGCGACGTACGACGCGCCATAGGTCACCTCGGCGCGTCCTTCGGCGAGCGGCTTGCCTTGTTCGAGTGAGATCAACGCACCGAGTGCGTCGCGATTCGCGACGATCAACGCGTGCCAGCGGTGCAGTACCGCCGCGCGTTCGCTGGCCAGCCTCGCGCGCCACGCGGGCAGCGCTTTAGCGGCGGCGTCCGTGGCCGCTCGCGCGTCGCTGGGGCCGCTGTCGGCAACTTCCGCGATCGGCTTGCCGGTTGCCGGATCGGTGACCGCGAAACGCCGACCGCTCGCGGCGGCGACCCACTCGCCGTTGATGAAGTTCTCCGTGCGGATCAGCGCGCGGGCCTGTTGTTCGAGATTCGTGCTCATATGAGGTCTCCGTGCCGGTTGGCATGCGATGGCAGAGCGCCCGACGCGCGCCGGGCAGTCAGTGCTGCCTGCTCTGTGAGTGATCAGGACGGGTTGGCGACCCGAGCCGCGATCGCCGCGCCGACCTCCGTGGTCGATGCGCTGCCGCCCAGGTCGCCCGTGCGCGGGCCTTCCTTCAGCACCCGCGTGATCGCGGCGACGATGCTGTCGTGCGCATCGCGCTCGACACCCGCGCCGTGGCCGAGAAAGTCGAGCATCATCGCGGCCGACCAGATCATCGCGACCGGATTGGCAATGCCCTTGCCGGCGATGTCGGGCGCCGAGCCATGCACCGGCTCGAACAGCGACGGAAAGCGCCGATCGGGATTCAGGTTGCCCGACGGCGCGATGCCGATCGTCCCCGTGCACGCCGGCCCGAGATCGGAAAGGATGTCGCCGAACAGGTTCGATGCGACCACCACGTCGAAGCGATCCGGGTTCAGCACGAAGCGCGCGCACAGGATGTCGATGTGCTGACGGTCCATCTTCACATCCGGGTAGCGGGCGGCCATTTCATCGGCGCGGGCGTCCCACCACGGCATGCTGATCGCGATACCGTTGCTCTTCGTTGCAACCGTGAGTTTTTTCGCTCGACGCTGTGCAAGGTCGAACGCGAACTTCATCACGCGCTCGGTGCCGTGGCGCGTGAAGATCGACTGCTGCATCACGACTTCGCGCTCGGTGCCCTCGAACATCGTGCCGCCCACCGACGAATACTCGCCTTCGGTGTTTTCGCGCACGATCATGAAGTCGATATCGCCCGGCTTGCGGTTAGCGAGCGGGCAGGGCACGCCTTCGAACAGCCGCGCGGGGCGCAGGTTCACGTACTGGTCGAATTCGCGGCGGAACTTCAGGAGCGAACCCCACAGCGAAATATGGTCGGGCACCTTGTCGGGCCAGCCGACCGCGCCGAACAGAATCGCATCGCAGTCCTGCAGTTGCGCCTTCCAGTTGTCGGGCATCATCTGGCCGTGTTGCGCGTAGTAGTCGCACGACGCCCATTCGATATGGCGGTATTCGATGCCGATGTCGAAGCGTTTGCATGCGGCGTCCAGCACGCGCAGGCCTTCGGGCATCACTTCGGTGCCGATGCCGTCGCCGGGAATCACGGCAATGCGGTATTTGCGGGTCATACATCTCTCTCCTTGCCGTGATCGCGCGCCGTCTGCCGACGCCGCGCGGATGGCGAAATGGGGTTGCGTTCGGGGACCGGGCCGCGCATGGGTATCAGTAGCCGCGCGTCCGGTCGATCAAGCCGTTCATCCGCTCGCCGCTGCGATAGCGGCGCAGGTTTTCCAGTACCGCATCGACGGCCGGTTCGGGCCGCGTCGCGCTCGCGATATGCGGCGTGATGCGCACGCGCGGTTGCGCCCACAGCGGATGGTCGGCGGGCAACGGCTCCGGGTCGGTGACATCGAGCACCGCGCTGTGAATCTGCCCGCGTTGCAGCGCGTCGAGCAGATCGGCGCTGACGAGTTGCGGTCCGCGGCCGACGTGAACCAGCGACGCGCCTCGCGGCAGCATGTCGAATACCCGCCGGCAGAGCAGGCCGCGCGTGGCTTCCGTGAGCGGCAGCAAACAGATCAGGATGTCGGCACGGGCAAGCAACTCGTCGAGCCCGGCCTCGCCCGCATAGCAGTCGATCCCTTCGAGCTCGTGCTTCGAGCGGCTCCAGCCCGCGCAGGCGAAGCCGAACAGCCGCAAACGCTCCAGCACCGCGCGGCCAAGCATGCCGAGGCCGAGCACGCCGATTCGACGCGACGCGGCGGCGCGCGACGGCATCGGCTGCCAGACGCGCGCCCGCTGCTGCAACCCGTAATCGAACAGATCGCGGTGAATCGCCAGAACCGCCTCGGTGACATATTCGACCATGCCTTCGACGATGCCCGGCTCGAGCATCCGCACCACCGGCAGATGCGCCGGAATCTGCGACAGATCCAGTTGATCGACTCCCGCGCCGACCGAAAACACCACTTCGAGATTCGGCAGCGTGAGCGCGAGGTCTCCCGGTTGCCACGCGACCAGATAGCGCACGGCCGCGGGATCGCCGAGGTCCGGCCACACCCGGAACGGCACGTCGGGCGCCAGCTGCGCGAAGCGCTCGGCCCATAGCGCTCCACGCACCGGATCGGCTTTGTAGAGGACGGTCATTGGCGGTTACGCCATCGCCTGATTGATGATGCCGAACGCGCGCCAGCCCGGGTCCGGGGCCACCTCGCACAAGTCGGCGGGTGCGTTGCGCACCATCTTTTCGACCGAGTCGACGCGCGGCATGCCGACATGGGTCAACCAGTCGTTGATGCCGGCGTCGTCCGGCACGTCGATCCGCACGAAGTCGCCGGCGTGCTGCGCGAGCCAGTACGAAATCAGTGCGCGGGCACGCAGATCGTCGGACCCATGCTGCGCGACCACCGGTCCAACCGAGTAGCCGCGTCCGAACGGACGGAACAGCGAGAAACCGACCACTTCGCCGTCACGTTCGAGAACCACGGCTTGCGCGAACCCGAGCAGCGCCGGTATCGTCGCGCTGCGGTCGAAGCCGCTCGCGCGCGACGCGAGTTCGATCAGCTTCGGCGTGTCGTCCGGCCTCGCGGCACGCAACTGTTCGCCGGCCGGCGGCGCGACAGCGGCCACGCTGCCGAGCGTGCCCTGATGCTGGGTGAGTCCGCCGCAGCTGACGAAGCCGAGCTTTTCGTAAAGCGGCTTGCCCGCGACCGTTGCGTGCAGGAAGGTCACGCGGTTGCCCAGTTCTTCGAGCACCAGTTCCATCAGCCTGCGGCCAATGCCACGGCCCTGTTCGTCCGGCGAGACGATCACGAGGCCGAGCGTGCCGCGGTCCGCGCCGAATTTCCAGCAGAGCGCGGTGCCGATCACGGCGCCATTGTCTTCAGCGACGAAGCCGGTGCCGGCGTCGTACATGAAGCGCCAGTCATCGGCGCGGTGCGGCCAGCGCACCGCAACCGAGAGGCCATGCGCGGCGGCGATGTCATCGGAAGTGAAGCGGCGATAGGTCAGTGATTTCTTCACGGTTGACTCGGACACTGCAAACTCCTGCTGGCGGCATGAACAGCCTAGACTGTGGCATTCCCGGTGCCTGCTTCATAGGACGATCTTTTTGTTATTCGGGCCGGTGTGTGCTCGGGTCTGCTTCACGGCGGCAGCGACGCGCAACGCAATTGCACAGGTATTTTTGGCGTTCACCCCGCGGGTGCTATATTCAATATAATGCTGAAAATTGAACGGGCGTTCATTGTAACGAGGCGGCTGGCGTCTCGTCGGATGCGACCGTGCGCGCCCAGCACAACAACCGCACCGGCGGCACATGGGCAGCCGGCCGCAGCGTCATCAACGGGAGACACATGCAGCGAACCGAGCTCAGCAAGAAGCGCACGGCCGACCCGGGTCACGGCGACGTCGGCGCTCGTCTGCGCGCGCTGCGCGTCGCGCAGGGTCTGTCGATCAACGAACTGGCGATGCGCGCGGGCGTGTCGGTCGGCACCGTCAGTCAGGTCGAGCGCAACAAGGCCAATCCGTCGGTGCGTATTCTCGAGCGCCTGCGCCTGGCGTTGGAGGTTCCGCTGACCGCGCTGCTCGAAGAAGACGACGCGGTCTCGGACCCGATCACCGGCGATTTCGTGCGCAAGGCGGCCGAGCGGCCGCTGTTCGAAGTCGGCAAGAACGGCATGCAGAAAGAATTGCTGTCGCCGCATGGCGATCACGATTTGCAGATGATGATCATCATGCTGCCGGCCGGCTCCGGTTCCGAAGAGGTGCTGGTGGGCATTGGCGAGAAGGCGGGCCTGGTGCTGGAAGGCACGGTCGTGCTGAATGTCGGCGACCGGCGCTCCGAACTGCGCGCGGGAGACAGCTTCCAGTTCAAGAGCACGGTGCCGCATAGCGTGCGTAACGAAAGCAGGAAGACTGCCCGTTTGCTGTGGATCATGAACACGCAGCCGCCCGTCATTCATCTTTGATCTGTTTGTTGTACCGGAGCCGCATGTCGTGTGGCAAGGCGGCGCTGTCTTCCCTCTCTTTTCCCCGCTCGCTCTGACGCATTGCGTCCGGTTCGCACGGACGGCGGCTGACGTCAACGCCTTTCTCTCATTCACTTTTCGGTATTGCATTGCACGACGGAGCGGGCGTGTCGCGTCGCCTCGCTCGTGCGCGCCCCAGCCGTGTGGGCTTGCGGCCCGTGCCCACCAGTGCGGCGGTGTGCTCTCCGAGGCAGGCAATGTATCGCAGCGCACAACGAACTTTTCACACAGTTTATTTTTGACCACTAGTATTTCATTTCGTGTTCATTAAAATGAACTTCATCCGATGTTCGTTCATTCGGCGGTCGCGATGGCGAACAGCAGTGCCGAGTGGTGCCGCAGTCACCAGTGCGTAAGCGCACGCGGCACCACACACTTGAACCTACTGATCAGGCCGGACATGTCCACTCCGTCACTCGATTTCGATCCTTCAGCCGTGCCGTTGCCGCAGGGGCATTTCATTGGCGGTGCGTACTATTCGGCGGGCGAAGCGCAGATCGCCGTTCACCGGCCGTCGGACGGCGCGCTGCTTGGCCATGTGCCGGACGCGTCGGATGCCACCGTCGATCACGCGGTCAGCAATGCGCTAGCGGCATGGAAGACGAGCGGCTGGGGCACCCGCTCTCCGCGCGAGCGCGCGAAGGTGCTGAGCCGCTGGGCCGATCTGATCGATCGCGATGCGGTGAGCCTCGCCCAACTCGAAACGGTCAGCTCGACGCGTCCGGTGACGGAAAGCTATACATCAGATGTGCCGTTCACCGCGGAGGCGATCCGCTTCTTCGCGGAGCTGGCCGACAAGCTCGGTGGCGATATCGCGGCCACGCGCCGCGACAGTCTCGGTTTTGTTGCATCGGAGCCGTACGGTGTGATCGGTGCGATTACACCGTGGAATTTTCCGCTGTCGATGTGTTCATGGAAGTGCGGTCCCGCGCTCGCGGCGGGCAACGCGGTCGTGATGAAACCGTCGGAAATGACGCCGTTCTCGACGCTGCGTCTCGCGGAACTCGCCATCGAAGCCGGCATTCCTCCGGGCATCTTCAACGTGGTGAATGGCCGTGGAGCGACGGCGGGCGCCGCGCTGACGCGTCACCCAGGCATCGCGAAGATGAGCTTCACCGGTTCGACCCGCACGGGCGCCGCGATCATGAGCGACGCCGCGATGCACGGCACCAAGCCCGTCACGCTGGAACTCGGCGGCAAGAGCCCGCAACTGGTGTTCGAACATGTGCGGGACCTCGAGCATACGGCGCGCTGCGTCGCCCGCGGCTTTACGGCCAACGGCGGCCAGGCCTGCGTGGCCGGCACGCGGCTGATCGTGCACGAGCGCATTGCCGAGCCGCTGATCGCCGCCATTCAACGGCAACTGCAGCCGATCGAGCCCGGCCCGCTGTGGGACAGCCGCACCGCTTATTCGCCGATCATCAATGCCGCCCAGGCGCGACGCATCGAAGCGCTGATCGGGCAGAGCCGCGAGAGCGGCGCGGAAGTGATCTTCGGCGGCGGTTTTTTCGAAGGCACCGACGCAGGCTATTTCCACCGCCCGACGCTGCTCGTCAATGTGACTTCAGAGACGCCCGCCGTGCGCGAGGAACTATTCGGCCCGGTGCTGACGATACAGACATTCAAAGACGAGGAAGAGGGCATCGCGCTCGCCGCGCATCCGATCTACGGTCTCGCGGCGGGGGTCCATAGCAGCGACATCGGTCAGGCGCTGCGGGCGATGCGCCGCATCGCCGCGGGCACCATCTGGATCAACCGTTACGGCCGCAGCGGCGACATGATCATTCCGACGGGCGGCTTCGGCCAGTCCGGTATCGGCAAGGATCTCGGCCGCGAAGCGATGGTGGCGAGCATGCGGCACAAGAGCGTGCTGATCGATTTCGAAACGCTATGAAGCACGGCTTTACACCGGATATACGCAAGCATCAACCGCACTGATTCAACCCGAAACTGAACCCCGAGCCTGCAACCAGGTTCGCCACGACGACAGGATGTTGACCATGATCGATTTCGAGCCGAAGTACATCACTTTCGACTGCTATGGCACGCTGACCAACTTCCAGATGGGCCAGACCGCGCGCGAGCTTTACGGCGACAAGCTGGACAAGGCGAAGATGGATGAGTTTGTCGAGTTCTTCCGTGGCTACCGCCTCGACGAAGTGCTGGGCGCATGGAAGCCCTATCGCGACGTGGTCGTGAACTCGGTGCGCCGCACCTGCGAACGCACCGGCGTGCCGTTCGACGAAGCGACCGCACTGAAGATCTACGAGGCCGTGCCGAGCTGGGGCCCGCACGCGGACGTGCCGGAAGGGCTGTCGCGACTGGCCTCGAAGTACAAGCTCGTGATCCTGTCGAATGCGTCGAACGACCAGATCCACAGCAACGTCGACAAGCTCGGCGCGCCGTTCCACAAGGTCTACACCGCCCAGCAGGCACAGGCGTACAAGCCGCTGCAGAAAGCCTTCGAGTACATGTTCTCGCAACTGGACTGCAATCCGGAAGACGTGCTGCATGTGTCGTCGAGCTTCCGCTATGACCTGATGACCGCGTACGACATGGGCATCAAACACAAGGCGTTCGTCAACCGCGGTCACGAGCCGCTGAACCCGTATTACGGCGTCAACGAAGTGTCGGGCATTCCGCAACTGGCATCGCTGCTCGGCCTCTGATTCGCACGTCCGGCCTTCTCACGACATCGCTTCCCGCGCGCCGCTGAAAGCGGCGCAACCAACCGACAGGAACGCATCACGATGAAGCTCGACTCCTACTGGCTCGACACTGCGCCACGCTTTACCAGCGGCGCCCAGGGTCCGCTACCGCAGCGGGTGGACGTTGCGGTGGTCGGCGGCGGCTTCACCGGGCTGTCGGCTGCGTTGGAGCTGGCCAAACGTGGCATGTCGGTGATCGTGTTCGAGGCGGGCCGACTCGCGGCGCAGGCATCGGGCCGGAACGGCGGCCACTGCAATACGGGCGTCGCGCAGGACTACGCGGCGTTGTCCGCGCGCATCGGCAGCGAACGCGCGTCGGAGTTCTACCGTGCGTATGCCGGCGCCGTCGAAACGGTGAAAACGATCATCGGGGAGGAGCAGATCGATTGTGATCTGCGCCACTCCGGGAAGATCAAACTCGCCGCTAAACCGCAGCATTTCGCGTCGCTCGCGAAGTCGTACGAGGTGTTGCGGCGCGAAGTCGATTCCGATGTCGAACTCGTGCCGCCCGAGCAGATTCGCAACGAGGTCGGGTCGGACAGCTTTTTCGGCGGCCTCGTGCAACGCAACGGCATGCAGATGCACATGGGCAAATTCGGCGTGGGTCTCGGCACGGCAGCCGCACGGCGTGGGGCGCAGATCTACGAGAACACGCCGGTGACGAACCTCAAGCCGCTCGGCGGCAACGCGTTCGACGTGCAGTGTCCGCTCGGGACGGTACGCGCCGAGCGCGTGCTGATTGCCACCGGCGCGTCGCAGGTCGGTCCGCTGCAATGGTTCCGGCGCCGCATCGCGCCCGTCGGCAGCTTCATCGTCGCAACCGAGCCGCTTGGCAAGGCGCGCCTCGATGCGGTGTTGCCGACGCGCCGCTCGTATGTGACGACGCTGAACATCGGCAACTATTTTCGTGCGACGCCGGACGAGCGTCTGCTGTTCGGCGGCCGCGCGCGCTTCGCGATGTCGAATCCGCGTTCGGACGAGAAAAGCGGGCGGATTCTGCGTGATGGGCTCGCGCGCTATTTCCCGCAACTGGCCGACGTGCGCATCGATTATTGCTGGGGCGGCCTCGTCGACATGACGGCCGACCGGCTGCCGCGCGCGGGCCAGCATGAAGGACTGTTCTATTCAATGGGCTACAGCGGCCACGGTGTGCAGATGTCCGTGCACATGGGTCGTCTGATGGCCGACGTGATGTTCGGCGCCGCCTCGCGCAATCCGTGGCGAACGCTCGAATGGCCCGCGATTCCAGGACATTTTGGACGCGCGTGGTTTCTGCCGCTCGTCGGCGCGTATTACAGGTTGCAGGATGTACTGCATTGAATGGATCGACTGATCGCTACCGTTAGATGGTCGGGCAGCGCGTAGATTGAAAATCACTATTCCCAGAGGAAATCCCCATGTTGCGTTTCATGTTCCAGCCTGCAGCCGCCGTCCGCTTCAACACTGTGCAGCGCTTTGCCGCCGGCGCGGGCCTCGCGATGACGATGATGTTCGGCGCCGCCCACGCTGCCGAAACGGCGACGCTCACCGCCGGCTCGCCGCCGTCGAGCGCGCCGACCACGTTCATGAACGTGAAGACGCAGCAGATCGAAGGCCTGATGCCGGATGTCGTCAAGGAGATCGGCAAGCGCGAAAACTTTAACGTGTCGTACGACGCGGTGCCGTTCTCGGCGCTGATCCAGTCGGTGGTATCGGGCAAGATCGACATCATCGTTGCCGGCATGACGCCGACGCCGAAGCGCGCCGAAGTGGTCGATTTCTCGCAGCCGGTGACGGCGTTTGGCGAAGGCATCATCGTGAAGGACACGAACAAGGCGGTCTATCACTCGGTGCAGGACCTGAAGGGCATGACGATCGGGGCGCCGACCGGTACCGACTACGGCGATCAGTTGAAGAAACTCGGCATCTTCACCGAAGTGAAGATGTACGACAGCCCCGCCGACATGACGCGCGATGTCGCGCTTGGCCGCATCGTCGCGGGCTTCAACGACTATCCGATCCTGAAGGCCCAGGAAGCAGCGGGCGCGATGGCGGGGACGCGGGTCGACGACGCGTATGTGCCGATGGAAAAGTTCGACATCGCGATCGCGGTGAAGAAGGGCAACAGCGCGCTGATGGCGAAGATCAACGACGCGCTGACGAAGATGAAGGCCGATGGCACGCTCGACGCGATCCTCAAAAAGTGGCACCTCGTGAGCTGATTGGCTTCGCGTTAAAAGAGCCGTGCCCGCGGCGATGCGGGACTCGTCCTGCCAGGTCCGTCGCGCAGCGGCGCGGCGGACTGAACGAATACGAAGAGCAATGGAAGGCACGACATGCACTGGCAAGATATAGCCGACTTTGTACCGATTTTGCTGCAAGGCGCGGTGATGAGCATCGTCATCACGCTGGGTTGTCTGGTGTTGAGCACCGTGCTCGGCCTGACCTGGGCATTGCTGAAGATGTCGCGCTATCCCCTCGTCGTACGCGGTGTGAGCACGATGATCAACGTCGTGCGCGGCCTGCCGATGATCGTGCTGCTGTTCTACATCTACTTCGTGCTGCCGGAAATCCACATCCAGGTGTCGGCGCTGCAGGCCAGCATCATTGGGCTTGGTTTCGGTTACTCGACTTACGTCGCGGAAATTTTCCGGGCGGGTATCGAGGCAGTCGATCCGGGCCAGTACGAAGCCGCGCAGTCGATCGGCATGGGCCGCGTGAAGACGATGATACGGGTGATCCTGCCGCAGGCGATCAAGGTCGCGCTGCCGCCGTACAGCAACACGCTCGTGATGATGCTGAAGGATTCATCGCTCGCGTCGACCATCACGGTCGCCGAAATGACGCGCGAAGGCCAACTGATCGCGTCGTCGACGTTTCAGAATCTGACGGTATATACGCTCGTCGCGCTCGGCTATCTCGCGATGAGCTTGCCGCTGATGAGCATGACCCGCACGCTTGAACGACGTTTCGGTCGGCACAGGGCGAGATAAGTGCGAAGTGAGGATGCGATGATCGAAATCACGAATGTGCACAAGAGCTTTGGCACCGTACCCGTTCTCAAGGGCATTTCGCTCAACGTCCGCCAGGGCGAAGTGGTCTGCCTGATCGGTGCGTCGGGCTCGGGAAAGTCAACCCTGCTGCGCTGCATTAACGCGCTGGAGTCATACGACGAAGGCGAAATTCGTCTGCTCGGCGAGCGCGTCGAACAGCGCGCGCGTAACATCAACCAGTTGCGCACCCAGGTCGGCATGGTGTTTCAGCGCTTCAACCTGTTCCCGCACCGTACGGCGCTCGAGAACGTGATGGAAGGGCCGGTGCATGTCAAGCGCCTCGCGCGCGCGGACGCGCAACGCGAAGCGTCTGAACTGCTCGACAAGGTGGGGCTCGGCCACAAGCTGCACGCCTATCCTCATCAGCTTTCGGGCGGGCAGCAGCAACGGGTGGCGATTGCGCGCTCGCTCGCGATGAAGCCGAAGGCGATCCTGTTCGACGAGCCGACCTCGGCGCTCGATCCAGAACTGGTCGGCGAAGTGCTCGGCGTGATGCGCACCCTTGCACGGGAAGGCATGACGATGCTGGTGGTCACCCACGAAATGGGCTTTGCGCGTGAGGTGGCAGACCGGGTGTGTTTTCTGCACGCGGGACTCATCATCGAGGAGGGCACGGCGCAGCAGGTGCTGGGCTCGCCGCGCGAGGCGCGCACCCGCGAGTTCCTGCGCCACGTGCTGACCAATCGCAGCGACGCTCACGTCGCGCCCGACGGTATGGCAGGAGCCGCGGCATGAACGGCAGATTCGTACGCGTAGGCGAGACGGTTCGCGCCAAAGTCGAACTGACGATCAACGGCGCGCCGGTCGAAGCGCTGGCCGGCGACACGCTGCTCACTGCGATGCTGTGCTCGGTGCGGCATGTGCGGCAGTCCGAGTTCGGCGCGGAACAACGCGCGGGCTTTTGCCTGATGGGCGCGTGTCAGGACTGCTGGGTATGGACCGCGGACGGCGAGCGGCTGCGCGCCTGCACCACGGTGGTCGAAGCAGGCATGCGCGTCGTCACGACGCAACCGGAGGCGCAATGGCCGAACCTCGCATCGTAATCGTCGGCGCAGGGCCTGCAGGGGTGCGCTGCGCGCAAACGCTGCTGGCGGCCGGCATCCGCCCGATCGTCGTCGACGAAGGCAGGCGCGATGGCGGCCAGATCTACCGGCGTCAGCCCGATGGCTTCACGCGGCCGTATTCGAAGCTGTACGGCACGGAAGCCGCGCGCGCGGAGAACCTCCATCAAACGTTCGAGCGACTGCGCCCGCAGATCGATTACCGTCCGCAGACGCTGGCGTGGAACGTCGCGCAAGGCAAGCTGCATATCGTGCATGAAGGGCACGCGAGCGTGTTGCGCTACGACGCGCTGATCCTGTGCCCCGGCGCGACCGACCGGTTGATGCCGGTCAAAGGCTGGCAGTTCGCCGGTACCTACAGCCTCGGTGCCGCGCAGATCGCGCTGAAGTCGCAGGCCTGCGCGATTGGCCGTCAGGTCGTTTTCATGGGTACCGGCCCATTGCTGTATCTGGTCGCGAACCAGTATGTGCAGGCGGGCGCCAGGGTAGCGGCAGTACTCGACACGTCGAAGACCGGTGCGCGCTTGCGCGCGCTGCCCAAATTGCTGGCGCGCGTCGACGTATTGCGCAAGGGCCGCGCGCTCGTGAGCGCGTTGAAGCGCTCAGGCGTGCGGGTGGAAAACGGCATCGAGCCGCTCGAAATTCTCGGCACTCCGGACGACGGCGTGCTTGGCGTACGCTTTCGCGATGCGCGCGGCAACGTCGCGCAGGTCGAATGCGACGCGGTCGGTCTCGGCTATCACCTGCGGCCGGAAACCCAGCTTGCCGATCTCGCGCGCTGTGCGTTCCGGTTCGACGCGATCACGCGGCAATGGGTGCCGCAAATCGACGAACTCGGTCGCAGTAGCGAAAAGGGCGTCTATATCGCGGGCGATGGCGCGCGCGTGCTCGGCGCGGACGGCGCCGAGGTCGCCGGACGGCTCGCGGCCCACGCTGCGCTGAGCGATCTCGGGCGGCCCGTTGCGGCGACCACGCTCGACGCGTTGACGCGTGAACAGCGCAAAATGGATCGCTTCCGACTCGGTCTCGTGGAGGCGTTTGCGTGGCCTGCCGCGCAGGCGGCGCGTCTGTCCGACGATACGATCGTTTGCCGGTGCGAAGGCATCACCGCGGGCGAACTGCGCCGCGTGGTGCGCGATGAAGGCGCGCAGGAAGCGAACCGTGCCAAGGCCTTTAGCCGTGTCGGTATGGGGCGCTGTCAGGGACGTTACTGCGGCCATGCGGGTGCGGAGGTGATCGCGGCGGCGGCGAACGTGCCGCTCGAGCAGGTTGGCAGACTTCGTGGACAGGCGCCGGTCAAGCCGCTGGCCATCGCAACCGTGGAGGATACCGAGTGAACCGTGCACAAGCCGATGTTCTGATCGTGGGCGGCGGGTTCATGGGTGCGTCCGCCGCATTTTTTCTGAGGCAGCGGGGCCGCTCGGTGATCCTGCTCGAGCGCCAGCTCGTCGGGCAGCAGGCGAGCGGCACCAACTTCGGTAACGTGCGCCGTCAAGGGCGCTTTCTGCCGCAGTTGCCGCTGGCGAACCGTTCGCGCGAAATCTGGGGGCGTCTGCCGGAATTGATCCAGCACGACGCCGAGTTTCTGATGTCGGGCCATGTCCGCGTCTGTTATCGCGAAGAGCAGGCCGACCAGTTCGAAACCTATGCGAAGGAGGCCGCGCACTACGGTCTCAAGCTCGACCTGTTGCGCGGCGACGCGCTGCGCGCGCGGTTTCCGTTTCTCGGTGCGGAGGTGCTGGCGGGCTCCTATTCGCAGATGGACGGGCACGCGAATCCGCGCCTCGCGGCGCCCGCGTTCGCCCGCGCCGCGGCTCGGCTCGGTGCGCAGATCGTCGAAAACTGCGATGTCGTGACGGTGGAAAAAGAGGGCGCCGAGTTTCGCGCCACGAGCGCCGACGGCCGCACGTTTCATGCGCCCGTGCTGCTGATCACGGCGGGTGCGTGGGGCAACCTGCTGTCGGAGCAATTTGGCGAAGCGGTGCCGATCGCCGTCAACGGTCCACAGATGGCCGTTACCGAACCCGTGCCGTATGCGATCCAGCCGGTGGTCGGCGTGTCGTCGCCGCAGATCGAAGAGGTGGTGTATTTCCGCCAGGTCGCGCGCGGCAATATCGTGATCGGCGGCTGCGCGCGTGCGCCTGCGTATCTCGACGAACGCCGCGCGAAGGTTCTCCCGTCAAGCACGTTGCTGCAGTTCAGACAGCTGCAGCGGGTCGCGCCGATGCTGCGCAAGCTGAGCATCATCCGGGTGTGGAGCGGCGTGGAGGGCTATATGCCCGATGACAAGCCGATCATGGGCGCAAGCGGGACGACCAGCGGCCTGTTCTATGCGTTCGGTTTTTGCGGCCACGGTTTTCAGCTTGGTCCGGGCGTAGGCGACACGATGGCCGAACTGATCGACACCGGCGCCACCAGCACGCCGCTCGAGCCGTTCGACATCCGCCGCTTCGCGACCAGTCGGGAGACGGCACCGACAGTGCCGCCCACGTCGCGCGTTGCGTGAGCGGAGCGTCGATGCTGAGCCTGAGCCCAACTTCGTCATCATCCACGCCTGAGCTTGCGGGCGCGAGCCGTCATCCGACGCGCGCGCCGAATCGCGTGAGCCGCGCCGTGCAGCGTGCGCTCGACTTCATCGATGCCTGTTTCGCCGAGCCAATCAGCCTGTCCGAACTGGCGGCCGTCGCGCAGTTGAGCATTTCGAGGTTTGCGGTGCGCTTCAGCGCGGAGATTGGCGTGTCGCCGCAGCAATATGTGCGGCTAGTGCGCGTACGGCATGCGCAGTGCCTGTTGCGACGAGGCTTGCCGCCGTCGATCGTCGCGACCGAGGTGGGCTTCTTCGATCAAAGCCATCTATGCCGGCACTTCAAACGTGTGCTTGGCAGA
Source organism: Paraburkholderia sp. HC6.4b (assembly GCF_014200875.1). NCBI lineage: Bacteria > Pseudomonadati > Pseudomonadota > Betaproteobacteria > Burkholderiales > Burkholderiaceae > Paraburkholderia > Paraburkholderia sp. HC6.4b. Next base: position 36,374 of record NZ_JACHDC010000033.1, on the reverse strand, counting down.
ACGCCGGGGGAATGGCTGAGCGCGAATGGTTGACTGCAAGTCGACAGGCCGCCGGCGTCGCGCCGGTGGCTTCGAATGCATTCGACCCGATCGGGCCGGCTGCGCGTAGCCGAAACCGTCACCGCTTCATTGATGCTGCTGCGAGAAGAGCGTTTCCAGCGGGTATTCGGATTTCACGAATGGCGTCTTGATGATGACGTAGCTGAAATACTTCTCGATGCCGATGTCGCGCTCCAGCAGCCCTTCGATCACGCTCTGATAATGATTGACGCTGCGCGTGACGAACTTCAGCAGGTAATCGTAGCCGCCGCTCGCCAGATGGCATTCAATGATCTCGTCCACAGGACGGATCGCCGCCTCGAACTTGGCGAAGTCTTCGCGACGATGGTCGGCGAGCGTGACCTCGGTGAACACGATCTGCACGTCACCGAGTTTCTGCAGTTGGATATGTGCGCCGTAGCCGACGATATAGCCGGCTTTTTCAAGCCTTTTCACGCGAATCAGACAGGGGCTCGGCGAGAGCCCCACGGCGTCCGCAAGCTCGACGTTCGTGATACGGCCTTTCTTCTGGAGTTGCGAAAGAATACGCAGGTCGATCCGGTCCAGCTTCGTGTCGCCGCTTGTCGTCATGTATCGGTCTGCCCGTCGAAGGTTCTGCTTTTCGCTTCGTTGCGCTTCGCCTTGGTCAAGCAACGCGCAGGCCGATGTTATCACGCGCTCAGGCGGCCGCGCGGCTCGCGCCGCGCAATGCGGCACGCACCTCCGCCTGCTCGAGCACGTCGTCGAGCGTGCGCCGCAGACGGCCGAACAGTTGTTCGAACTCGGTCTCACCGAAGCACAGCGCGGGCGCGAAACCGAGAATGCTGTCGCCGAATGCGCGGAACACGAGGCGGTTGCGGTAGGCTGCGGCCGTGATCCGGTCCGGCAGCTTCAGCGACGGATCGAAGCGTGCCCGCGAGTTCTTGTCCGCGACCAGTTCCAGCGCGCCGAGCAGCCCGCGATGACGCGAGTCGCCCACCAGCGGATGAGCGAGCAGCGCGTCGAGCCCGGCGGCAAAGCGCGGTGCCTGCGCGATGCCGTTCGCGAGCAGACCGCCCTCCTGATAGAGACGCAGTACTTCGAGCCCGATGGCGGCGCTCACCGGATGCGCGGAGTAGGTCTGACCATGACCGACGACGGCGGTATCGCGCGCATCGCCTGCAATGCCCTGGTAGATTTCGTCGGACATCAGCACCGCGCCCATCGGCGCATAACCGGAGGTCAGCCCCTTCGCCACCGTCATCAGATCCGGCTCGACCTGTTCGGCCTCGCACGCGAAGAGCGGGCCGGTACGACCGAAGCCCGTGATGACCTCGTCGGCGACGAACAGGATGTCGAGGCGGCGGCACGCGTCGCGCATCGCCTTTAACCAGCCGACCGGCGGCACGATCACGCCGCCCGAACCCTGGATCGGCTCGCAGAAGAACGCGGCGACGTGCTCCGCTCCGAGTGAAGCGACTTTCGCTTCGAGCGCGGCGACGGATGCGGCGATCAGCGCTTGCGCGTCACTGCCTTGCGGCTGACGGTACGCATACGGCGACGGCAGATGGTGCTGGTGCGGCAGCGGCAGGTCGAAGTTGCGGTGGAACGCGGGCAGCGCAGTGAGCCCCGCGCCGACCGACGACGATCCGTGATAGCCACGTTCGAGCGCGATCATCTGCTTTTTCGCCGGGCGCCCCGTTGCATTGAAGTAATGCGTGATGAAGCGTATCGCGGAGTCGATCGCATCGGAGCCGCCGAGCGTGAAATAGACGTGCTGCAGCGAAGCGGGCGCAAGCGACACCAGTGTTTCGGCCAGTTCGATCGCGGGTTCCGACGAGAAGTGGAAGTAGGTGGTCGCGTAGGGCAGCTTCATCATCTGGCGCGTCGCCGCTTCGACGATGCTCTGTTGGCCGTAACCCACGTTCACGCACCACAGGCCCGCAAATGCGTCGAGCAGTTCGTTGCCGTCGATATCGCGCAGATACGCGCCCTGGCCGGATTCGAGTACGGTGGTGCCGCGCGCTTCGTGCGCGCGATAGTTGATGACCGGGTGAATCAGGTGCTTGCGGTCGGCGTCGATCAGCGATGAGTTTGACATGATGGTGGTTCCCCGCACGTGGCGATCAGGTAAGAGTCACCCCTCGATAGTAGCGACAGCCGTATGCGTGCCGTTCAGCCAAAAAAAAGCCTAAAGAGCGTCGACGCAGCGTTTTTCACCCCGCAGACAGCATTTTCTGCTGGGCGTGCTTAATAGCAGGGCGAACCCCAACGCTGCCGTGCATGAGCGACCGTGTTTGCGTGTGGAAGAGAGAGGCGCCGCGGTGCAGCGGGTTCCGGTTCAGCGTGGCTTCACCTGGCTCAGGTGAGCGACTGCGCGATCACCGCATACTGATGCAGCCCCGGGTCGGCGCGGCTCGACTCGCCATCGGCTGGCGCGGATGCAAGCCGGCGCATCTTCACGACCGTCTCCGAGCGTGCGAGACCGAGGCCGGTTAGCCACTCGCGCAGGCCGTGCCCGTGCGGCACGTCGATGCGCAACAGCGCGCCTTCGTTCAGCGCGAGCCAATGGCTGATCAGCGCCTTGGCCCGCACGGCGTCGGGAAACGCGCTGGCGACGACGGGGCCGATCACGAAGCCGCGTCCGAAGCGGCGGAACAGCGAGAAGCCGAGTAGTTCACCGTCGCGATCGAGCGCGATACCGTCGGCCAGATCGAGCAGCGGCGGCAGTACGTGGCTGCGATCGAGGCCGCTAGCGCGTGATTCGAGCGCGACGAGTTGCTGCGTGTCGCTCGCCCCGAGCGGGCGCAGCCGCTCGTTGGCGGGCAGTGCAACGAGCGGCGGCCGGAACGCCGCACCCTGCATCTGGTCGAGCGCGCCGCAGCGCTCGAAGCCGAGCGCGTCGCACAACGGCAGGCCAGCCTCGGTCGCATAGAGCGTGATGTCACGCTTGCCAAGCTCGTCGAGCGCGTGCGCGAGCAACGTGCGGCCGATACCCACGCCGCGATGCTCCGGCGCGACGATCAGCATGCCCAGCGTCGCCTGATCCGCGCCGAACTTCCAGCAGACCACGGTGCCGACCAGCGCGCCCGCCGTCTCGGCGACGAAGCCGATCCCGGTGCGCGCCGAGAACCGCCAATCTTCACGGCGATGCGGCCAGCCGATCGCGGCGGACAGGCGTTGAGCGGCAGGGATGTCGTCGGCTGTCAGGCGTCTGTAGGTGAAACGTGCGTGAGGCGTTGGATCGGACACGGGGCGCTCCGTGAATAGTCGGCCGTGCCGCGACTGTTGCACGTTGCCCGGTGATTGACTAGTACGAACTTCTCATCGTGGGGAGGCGTCCTGTCCAGAACATCAGGGTCAACGCCAGGAGCGGCAAATCATGCTGTTTTGACCACTCAAAACCATGTTTTCGAATGGTCGAGTCCACCGATACGCGATCAACGCCATTTTTTGCAGTGCTTAAATCGATTCATGCAATGCCACCGCGCCGCGACCAGCACGCGGAGCGCCGTCGAACACCAATGCTGGATACCCCGCGTTCAATCCCGAGTGAGGAGCAGTTGCATGTACGACGACCCAATCAAAACGGGCGGCTTCAGCCGCCGTGACATGATGCGTTTGCTGGCCGCCGGCGGCATCCTTGCCACCGGCGCGGGAGGTCTGCTGGCGGGGGCTCGCCCGGCATTCGCGGCACCCACGCCGAAGAAAGGCGGCAAGATCCGGGTGGCCTACGACGCATCCTCGACCGCGGATACGCTCGACCCGGCCAAGGGTTCGGCAGGCTCCGATTACATCCGCTTTTTCATGTTCTATAGCAGCCTGACGCAGCTCGATTCGTCGCTGACGCCGAGGATGAATCTCGCCGAATCGATCGACACCAGCGACGCGAAAGTGTGGGTGATCAAACTGCGCAAAGGCGTCACGTTCCACGACGGCAAGCCACTCGCGCCCGCCGATGTCGTCTACTCGCTGATGCGTCACAAGAATCCGGCAACGGCGTCGAAGGTGAAGACGCTGGCCGATCAGTTCGTGGAGGCGAAGCAGACCGGTCCCAACGAAGTCACGCTGACGCTCGCGTCCGCCAACGCGGACCTGCCGGTGATTCTTGCCACGCCGCAATTCGTGATCATCAAGGACGGCACGACGGACTTCACGACGGCCGTCGGCACCGGCCCGTACAAGCTGAAGACGTTCAAGCCCGGCGTTTCGACCGTCGGCATCCGTAACGACAGTTTCTGGAAGACCGGCGGCGGACCTTACCTCGACCAGATCGAGCTGATCGGTATCGGCGATAACGCGGCACGGGTGAATGCGCTGCTGTCCGGCGATGTTCACCTGATCAATTCCGTCGATCCGCGCGCGACGCAGCGCATTGCCGCGACGCCGGGCTACGAGGTGCGCGAGACCAAGTCGGGCCTCTATACCGATCTGATCATGCGCCGCGACAACCCGCTGACGGGCAACCCCGATTTCGTGCAGGGCATGAAGTATCTGTTCGACCGTGAGCAGATCCGCTCGGCGGTGTTTCGCGGTTATGCGGTGATCGGCAACGATCAACCGATTCCGCCCGGACACCGCTACTTCAATGCGTCGCTGCCGCAGCGCCCGCACGATCCGGACAAGGCGAAGTTCCACTTCCAGAAAGCCGGAGCAATCGGTACGGCGCTGCCGCCGATCTATGCGACGACCGACGCGAACGGCTCGATCGAGATGGGTGTGCTGCTGCAGCAGTCCGCCGCGAAGATCGGCGTGAACCTGGAGATCAACCGCGTGCCGGCGGATGGTTACTGGTCGACGCACTGGATGAAGCATCCGCTCGGGTTCGGCAACGTCAATCCGCGCTCGAGCGCCGATGTGCTGTTCACGCAGTTCTTCAAGTCGGACGCCCCGTGGAACGAGTCGGGCTGGAACAACCCGAAGTTCGACCAGTTGCTGGCCGCGGCCCGCTCGGAAACCGACGATGCGAAACGCAAGCAGATGTACGGCGACATGCAGGTGCTGGTATCGGAGCAGGGCGGCATTGGCATCCCGACCTTCCTGAGCCTGCTCGATGCGAACGACAAGCACTTGCAAGGGCTCCAGCCCGTGCCTACCGGCGCGATGATGGGCTTCAACTTCGCCGAGTACGTGTGGTGGAACGCCTGACCCGCTGAAGCGCCCGGACGCGGCGGGTGGCCCCCGCCGCGCCGCTCGCGGCAGGCAGCCGCAGCGCGCCCGAGCGGCACGGCTCATGTATGACTCGCCGTGTCGCGCAGCCTAACCGAGGAGCTCATGCCCATGAACGGGAATATCGCCCAGTTGATCGGCCGGCGCGTCGCCGTCACTGCGCTGACGCTGCTGATTGTCTCGATCATCATCTTCGTGATCACCAACCTGTTGCCGGGCGATGCCGCGCAGGCCGCACTCGGCCAGTCGGCGACGCCGGATACGGTCGCGGCGCTGCGGCTGCAGTTCGGCCTCGACCAGCCGGCATACCTGCGGTACTTCCATTGGCTCGTCGGTCTGCTGCACGCGAACTTTGGCGTGTCGCTGTCGAGCAATCTGCCGGTGTCCGAGATGATCGAAGGGCGCCTGCCGAAGTCGCTGACCCTCGCGGCGATCACCACCGGGGTGTCGGTGCCGATCGCGGTGTCGGCGGGCATTCTCGCGGCAGTCAAGCGCGACTCGCTGATCGATCGGATCGTGAGCCTCGGTACGCTGTCGCTGGTCGCCACGCCCGAGTTCCTGATCGCGACGCTGGCGGTGCTGGTGCTGGCCGTCAAGCTGCACTGGCTGTCAGCGCTGTCGTACAGCGGTGAGATCGAGAGCCTGCACGACTTTCTGCGCGCGTATGCGATGCCGGTCGTCACGCTGTGCGCGGTCGTGATCGCGCAGATGGCCCGCATGACACGCGCCGCGGTGATCGAGCAACTCAGTTCTTCGTATGTGGAAATGGCGATGCTCAAGGGCGCGAGCCCCGCCCGCGTGGTACTGCGCCACGCACTGCCGAATGCGATCGGCCCGATCGCCAATGCAATCGCGCTGAGCCTGTCTTATCTGCTTGGCGGCGTGATCGTCGTCGAGACCATCTTCAACTACCCGGGCCTCGCCAGCCTGATGGTCGACGCGGTCAGCAACCGCGACTTCCCGCTCGTACAGGCCTGCACGCTGCTGTTCTGCCTCGGCTATCTGCTGCTCGTGCTGCTAGCCGACCTGTGCGCCATCATCTCGAACCCGAGGCTGCGGACATGACGATTCTTCGACCTTCTTCCGATGCGCCTCACCGGCTCGGTGCGCTCGAACCGGTGCAACGCAGCAGCATGATGCCGGAGGGCGCCGATCCCGCGCGGTCCTGGGGCGGCGGCGGAGGCCCGGCGCCTCGACCGGTGCGCCGTCGCAGCCTCGCGCAACGCATGAACCTGTCGACCGGCGGCTGGATCGGCCTGGCGATGGTCAGTTGCGCGTTGTTCGTCGCGGCGTTCGCACCGTGGCTCGCGCCGCATTCGATCGGCGCGATCCTCACGCCTGACGTATTCGCGGGCTTCAGCGCGAAGCTGCCGTTCGGCTCCGACTACCTGGGTCGCGACATGTTGACCCGCATCATCTACGGGATGCGCCTGACGGTCGTGCTCGCGCTGGCGGCGGCGCTGCTCGCGGCGCTCACGGGGACCATGCTGGGACTGCTGGCGGCCGTGGCCGGCCGCCGGATCGACGAAACCATGAGCCGGCTGCTCGATGCGGTGACGTCGATTCCGTCGAAGATGTTCGCGCTGATGATCGTCGCCGCGTTCGGCTCGTCACTGCCGTTGCTGATCGTGACCGCGGCGATCAGCTACATGCCGGGCTCGTACCGGATCGCCCGCTCGCTGGCGGTCAATATCGGCACGCTCGAATACGTGCAGGTCGCGCGGGCGCGCGGCGAAAGCGCGCTCTACATCGCGTGCTTCGAGATGCTGCCGAACATGATTCATCCGATCCTCGCCGACACCGGACTGCGCTTCACTTTCGTCGTGCTGCTATTGAGCAGCCTGAGCTTTCTCGGTCTCGGCGTGCAGCCGCCGTATGCCGATCTCGGTTCGCTGGTACGCGAGAACATCGCCGGCCTCGGTGAAGGCGTGCCGGTCGTGATCCTGCCCGCGATCGCAATCGCGATCCTCACGGTCGGCGTGAACCTGCTGATCGACGGACTGCCGCATCATGGCCGCCGCAAGGGCATGCCTGATGCCGATGGAGGCCACTGATGAAGGCACCCTTTTTCAGACGTGCTCACGCGGCCTTTGAGGCCATCTCGAGGACCGCGCCGCTACCCCCTTCGAATCTGGTCGAGGTACGGGGGCTGCGCGTGGTGGGAAGCCGGCCCGGCGAGCCGGATACGACGATCGTGCATGACATCGACTTCGGGATTGCGCGCGGCGAGGTGCTCGCATTGATCGGCGAGTCGGGCTCGGGCAAGACCACGATCGCACTGTCGCTGATGGGCCATGCACGCAGCGGCTGCCGCATCGCGGGCGGCGCGATCCGGGTGGGCGACACCGACGTGCTCGGGCTCTCGTCGAAAGCGCTCGCGGGATTGCGTGGCCGCAAGGTTGCCTACATCGCGCAAAGCGCGGCCGCTGCGTTCAACCCGGCGCGCCCGCTCATGGACCAGGTGATCGAAAGCGCGCTGATTCACGGCACGCTCAGCAAGCGCGCCGCGCGGTCCAAAGCGGTCGAACTGTTCCGCGCGCTCGCGCTGCCGGAGCCGGAGACGATCGGCCGGCGCTACCCGCACCAGGTGTCGGGCGGCCAGTTGCAGCGGCTGATGGCGGCGATGGCGCTGATCACCGACCCCGAACTCGTGATCCTCGATGAACCGACCACGGCGCTCGACGTCACCACGCAGATCGACGTGCTGCAAGCGTTTCGCAGCGTGATCCGCCAATGCGGAATGACGGCCGTCTACGTATCGCACGATCTGGCGGTGGTCGCGCAGATGGCGGATCGAATCGTCGTGCTAAGCAATGGTGAAATCCGCGAAACGGGCCGCACTGAACAGATTCTGCATGCGCCGGCGCACCCGTACACGCAGAGCCTGATTGCTGCCGTGACGCCCGTCGCCCCGGCTGCCTGCACCTCGGCGGCTCCCGACGCAGCCCAGCCGAACACGCCGCTGCTCGAACTGCGCGGTCTGACGGCCGGCTACGGCCGCACCGACGCGAAGGGCTGGCCGCACAAGGTCATTCTGCGCGACGTGGACCTCGTGATCGATCGTGGTCAGACGGTAGGCGTGATCGGCGAATCCGGTTCGGGCAAGACGACGCTCGCGAAGGTGATCGCCGGGCTCGTGCCGATGGCGCGCGGCAATCTGCTGCTCGACGGTGAGCCGCTTGCCGCCAACCTCAGCCGCCGCAGCCGCGAACAGTTTCGCTGTATCCAGATCGTGTTCCAGAACGCCGACACCGCGCTTAATCCGACGCACACCGTCGAGCGCACGCTGGCGCGTCCGCTGAAGTTCTATCACGGCATGAAGGGCGAGGCCGCGCGGCGCCGCGTCGCCGAACTGCTCGGCCTGGTGCGCCTGCCTGCCGAGCTGGCGCAGCGGCGCACCGGAGAGCTGTCGGGCGGGCAGAAACAGCGCGTGAATCTCGCGCGGGCGCTGGCCGCCGAACCCAAGTTGATCTTGTGCGACGAAGTCACGTCCGCGCTCGATACGGTGGTCGGCGCTGCCATTCTCGAGCTGCTGCGCGATCTGCAAAAGAAGCTCGGCGTGTCATATCTGTTCATCACGCACGACATCGCCAAGGTGCGTGCGATCAGCGACGACATCGTCGTGCTGTACGCGGGGCACCGCGTCGAGACGGGCAACCGCGACGCGTTGTCGGCGCCGCCGTATCACCCGTATTCGCATCTGCTCGTGTCGTCGGCGCCGGAGCTTCGCGCCGGCTGGCTCGAAGAAGCGGGCGAGCGTTGTCATCAGACATTGCCGCCGATCGGTGAGTCGACTCATGAGCCGGAGCTTTGCACATTTCTCGCGCGATGCCCGATGCGCATCGACGGTGTCTGCAATCGCACGTCGCCGAGCGTGCGCACGCTCGCGAGCGGCGCGCAGGTGCTGTGCCATCGCAGCGAAGCGGAACTGGAGCGGTACCAGAGCGGGCCGCCCGACGGTGCTGCTACGGCGAGCGTGCTCGCGCGGTCTGGCACGGTGCGGGTCTGATGCCGCTACGAAAACGTAGCGCGAGGGGATAGAACATGACCGGAGTCTTCTACGACTGCGCAGGCGACAGGACCGTGGCGATGTCGCGCGCGATCAGGCGGGCCGTGGCTTTTATCGAGAGTTCGTTCGCGCAGCCCGTCAGCCTCGCGACGCTCGCCGGCACCGCCGGGTTGAGTGTTTCGCGCTTCGCCACCCTGTTTCGCAAAGAGGTGGGTATTTCGCCTCATCGCTATGTGTGTCTGGTGCGAATTCAGCACGCTAAACGGCTATTGCGTGACGGCGTCCCGCCCTGTGAGGTCGCTGCCGAAGTCGGATTTTTCGATCAAAGTCACCTTGGCCGACACTTTCGGCGCGCGGTCGGCGTGACGCCGGGGCATTTCGTTGCTTCGCCAGAATCGGGCAGCGCATTCAGATAGAGCCGCAGGCTATCAGAGCAAAGGGACGCGACTATTGTCGATTTGTTGACTCCCCGCTCGTCGTGCGTATGGGCGGCCGTGTTGCGATGCGCTGCCAACCGGCACCTACTGTGCGTGTGCAAACAAGGAGATTGCAAATGAATTACATCGATGGATTTGTTGTCCCCGTACCTACGGCCAACCGCGAAATTTACAGGCAGTTCGCCGAAAGAGCGGCGGCCGTCTTCAAGGAGTACGGTGCGTTGAAGGTGGTCGAGTGCTGGGGAGATGACGTGCCAGAGGGCAAGGTGACGTCGTTCCCAATGGCGATCAAGCGCAAGGATGATGAGACGGTGGTGTTCTCCTGGGTTGTCTGGCCGTCGCGTCAGTCGCGAGACGAAGGGATGAAAGCGGTGATGGCCGACCAACGGCTGCAACCGGAAAAAGATCCGCTGCCTTTTGACGGTCAGCGGCTAATCTATGGCGGTTTCGAAGTGATCGTCGACGCGTGATGGCGTAAAAATATGGCGCCGGTTCGAGTGAGACGCGAGCCGACGCCGCTGTCTGGCATTGAACATCCGCAGTCCATGAAGCATTACGCTTCCCCGAAACCCCCGCCACCCGGCGTTTCCACCACGAACACGTCGCCCGCGGCCATCTCGACGCTCGCGATATGGCCCAATGCGACGATCTCGCCGTCCGCGCGCTCGACGCGATTGCTGCCCCGCCTTCCCGCGCGTCCACCTGCCGCGCCGAAAGGCGCGTGAATGCGGTTGTTCGAGAGAATCGACGCGGTCATCGGCGCGAGAAAGCGGATGCGCCGGATCGCGCCGTTACCGCCGCGCCAGCGTCCCGCGCCGCCCGACTCCGCGCGGATCAGGTGCGACTCGAGCCGCACGGGATAGCGCCATTCGAGCACTTCGGGATCGGTCAGGCGCGAGTTGGTCATGTGCGTCTGTACCGCGTCGACGCCGCAGAAGCCATCGCCCGCGCCGCTGCCGCCTGCGATCGTCTCGTAGTACTGGTAGCGCGCGTCGCCGAACGTGAAGTTGTTCATCGTGCCCTGACTGGAAGCGACGATGCCCAGCGCGCCATAGAGCGCATTCGTAATCGCGGACGATGTCTCCACGTTGCCCGAGACCACCGCTGCCGGATAAACCGGATTGAGCATCGAGCGGTCCGGGACGATCACCGAGAGGGGCTTCAGGCAACCCGCGTTGAGCGGGATGTCGTCGCCGACGAGCGTGCGGAACACGTACAGCACGGCTGCCATGCAGACCGCCTTCGGCGCGTTGAAGTTGTTCGGCAGTTGCACGGACGTTCCGCTGAAGTCCACGGTCGCGCTGCGCGTCGCAGCATCGACGCGAATCGCGACGTCGATCACCGCGCCGTTATCGAGTTCGTAACGGTACGCGCCGTCCTTGAGGGCGCCGATCACGCGGCGCACCGCTTCTTCGGCATTGTCCTGCACGTGCTGCATGAAGGCGAGCACCACGTCGCGGCCGAATTGCGCGACCATGCGGCGCAGCTCGTCCACGCCCTTCTGGTTCGCGGCGATCTGCGCGCGCAGATCGGCCATGTTCTGTGCGACGTTGCGTGCCGGATAGCGGCCCGATGCGAGCAGCGCGCGTGTTTCGGCGTCGCGCAGCACGCCCGCTGAAACAAGCTGCCAGTTATCGACCAATACGCCTTCTTCTTCGATATGCGACGAAGCGGCCGGCATCGAACCGGGTGTGATTCCGCCGATATCCGCATGGTGGCCGCGCGAGCCGACGTAGAAGAGCGGCTCGGCCGAACCGTCTGCGAACACGGGCGTGATGACGGTCACGTCGGGCAAATGTGTGCCGCCGTGATACGGGTCGTTGAGCATGAACACATCGCCGTCGCGCATCGCGCCGCGATTTCGCTCGATGACGGTCTTGATGCTCTCGCCCATCGATCCCAGATGCACGGGCATGTGCGGCGCGTTCGCAATCAGATTGCCCGCAGCATCGAAGATCGCGCACGAGAAGTCGAGGCGCTCCTTGATGTTCACCGAATACGCCGTGTTTTGCAGACGCAATCCCATCTGCTCGGCAATCGACATGAACAGATTGTTGAATATTTCGAGGCGCACGGGGTCGGCCTCGGTGCCGATCGAGCGGCGCGTGGGCAGCGGTTGCACGCGGGTCATCACCACGTTGCCTTGAACGGTCAGCACCGCCTGCCATCCCGGCTCGACCACGGTCGTGCCGTTCTTTTCGGCGATGATCGCCGGGCCGTCGAGCGTGTCGCCTGCGCACAGCGTTTCGCGCTGGTAGAGCGATGCGTCGTGCCAGCTACCGCTCGAATACATGCGCACAACCGACTGCGCATGGGGCGCGTCGCCTGCCGCGCGCTGCCGCAGGCTGCCGGCATCGACTGGCGCGTCGGCATGGCCGATCGCTTCGACGCAAGCGAGTTCCGCGATGAGCGGCGTATCTGCCATCAGGAACGCATAGCGTTGACGATACGCAGCTTCGAAAGCGGCGCGCATCGCATCGACGCTGCCCGCTGGCACTGCGAGCGATGAATCGGTGCCCTGATAGCGCAGATGGACACGTCGCTCAGTCGTGATACGCGCGGCGTCCACGCCCTGTTCGAGCAGTGCGCCGGTTGCATCGGCCGCGAGCGCATCGAGCGCGGCTTCCAGCGTCGCAAGCGATGAGTCGTCGAGCGAGATTTCGAGCGCTCGCTCGCGCATCGCCGTCTGATCCGCGAGGCCCATGCCGTAAGCGGAGAGCACACCGGCAAGCGGATGCGCGAACACCCGCGTCATGCCGAGCGCGTCGGCCACACCGCACGCATGCTGGCCGCCCGCGCCGCCGAAAGTCGTCAGCACATACTGCGAGACGTCGTGGCCGCGTTGCACTGAAATTTTCTTGATCGCGTTAGCCATGCTGCCAATGGCGATCTCCAGGAAACCTTCAGCGAGCTCTTCCGGTGTGCGACGCTGACCCGTAGCCGCGAAGATTTCATCGGCGAGTGCCCGAAAGCGTTCAGCGACGACCTCGCGATCGAGCGACTCGTTCGCGTTCGGACCGAAGACGCGCGGGAAATAGTCGGGCTGAATCTTGCCGAGCATCACGTTGCAGTCGGTGACCGCGAGCGGGCCGCCGCGCCGGTACGCCGCCGGACCCGGATTGGCGCCCGCCGAGTCGGGGCCGACACGCAGCCGGGCGCCGTCGAAGCCGAGCACCGAGCCGCCACCTGCCGCCACGGTATGGATGCTCATCATCGGCGCGCGCATCCGTACGCCTGCCACCTGCGTTTCGAATACGCGCTCGAACTCGCCGTTGAAGTGCGAGACGTCCGTCGACGTGCCGCCCATGTCGAAGCCGATCACGCGCTCGAAGCCCGCTGCCTGTGCCGCGCGCACCATGCCGACGATACCGCCCGCCGGGCCGGAGAGAATCGCATCTTTGCCCTGAAAGACATCGGCGCGTGTCAGTCCGCCGCTGCTTTGCATGAACTGCAGGTTCACGCCCGGCATTTCGCTGGCGACCTGATCCACATATCGGCGCAGGATGGGCGACAGATAGGCATCCACCACGGTCGTATCGCCGCGCGAGACCATCTTCATCAGCGGCGAGACTTCGTGGGACACCGAGATCTGCGTGAAGCCGATTCGGCGCGCCAGATCCGCAAGCTCGCTTTCATGCGACGTGTGGCGATAACCGTGGATCAGCACGATTGCGAGCGCGCGGATGCCCTTGTGGTAGACCTCGCGCAGTGCGCGCTCCGCTGCCGCGTGATCGAGCGTCGCGACCACTTCGCCTTGCGCGCTCATGCGTTCGTCGATTTCCACCACGCTCTCATAGAGCGCTTCCGGCAACGCGATGTCGAGATCGAACAGGCGGGGGCGGTTCTGATACGCGATCCGCAACACATCGCGCAAGCCTCGCGTGGTGACGAGCGCTACCGGCTCGCCCTTGCGTTCGAGCAGCGCGTTGGTCGCGACCGTCGTGCCCATTTTGACCATCTCGACGTCGCGCGACGTAATGGGTTCTCCGGCTCGCAGGCCAAGCACATGGCGAATCCCGGCGACAGCCGCATCGCGATACTGCTCCGGGTGTTCGGAAAGCAGCTTGTGCGTGGTGAGCGTGCCATCCGGGCGGCGCGCGACGATATCGGTGAACGTGCCGCCGCGGTCGATCCAGAACTGCCAGCGGGACGGCGTGCAATCATCGGAGGCGTGATCGTGCTTCATGGTGTCGTGGTCGTGATGCGAAAGTGGTAGTGGTGTGCGCAAGGTGAAAATCAGGCCGATTCGAGTTCGCGACCGCGCGTCTCGGGCAGCGTAAGCGCGGCGATGATCAGTACGCCATACGCGGCCACGGCGAAAATCCCGATGCTCGTGCCCAGGCCGAAGCGGCTCGACAGCACGCCGATCAGCACCGGAAACAGCGCCCCGATCGCGCGGCCGACGTTGTAGCAAAACCCCTGGCCCGAGCCGCGCACACGGGTCGGAAACAGTTCGGTGAGAAACGCGCCCATGCCGGAAAAAATGCCCGACGCGAAAAAGCCGAGCGGAAAGCCGAGCCACAGCATCGATGCATTCGTGAGCGGCAACGAGGTATACGCGAAGGCAATCGCCATCGAGCCCAGCGCGAACAAAATGAAGTTCGGCTTGCGGCCGATGCGGTCCGTGAGCCATGCGCTGCACAGATAGCCCGCGTACGAGCCCGCGATGATCGTCGCCAGATAGCCGCCCGTGCCCATCACCGTGAGATGACGTTCGGTCTTGAGGAAAGTCGGCAGCCACGTCGTGATCGCGTAGTAGCCGCCCTGTGCGCCCGTCGTAAGCAGTGCGGCGCGCAATGTCGTCGAAAGCAGCCTGGGAGAGAAGATCTCAGTGAAGCGCGGCGGGTCTTGAGTGTCGTACTGCTGAACCCTGGCCTGTTCGAATACTTCAGGTTCCTTCACATAGCGGCGGATCGCGAGCACGAGCAGGGCAGGCACGAGTCCGATCAGGAACAATGCGCGCCACGCGATTTCAGGCGCCATCACGGAGAACAGCACCGCGTAGAGCAGGGCCGCCATGCCCCAGCCGAGCGCCCAGCCCGACTGCACGAGACCGACCGCCTTGCCGCGGTCGCGCGCGCGGATCACCTCGCCGATCAGCACCGCGCCCGCCGTCCACTCGCCGCCGAAGCCGAAGCCCATCAACGCGCGAGCCGCGAGCAACTGGCCGTAGTTCTGCGCGAGGCCGCATAGGCCGGTGAACACGGCGAACCACAAGACGGTGAGCTGCAACGTGCGCACACGGCCGATGCGATCGGAAAGAATGCCGGCAATCCAGCCGCCGAGCGCAGAGGACAGCAGCGTCAACGTGCCGATGAAGCCGGCGTCCGCGAGCGAGATGCCCCAGGTAGCGACGAGCGTCGGGATGACGAAGGAAAGCATCTGCGTGTCCATGCCGTCGAGCATGTAGCCGACCTTGCAACTCCAGAACGCGCGACGCGCCTGCGGACCGGCTTCGGCATACCAGGAAAGCTGCGGGCTTCCCGTTCCTGACTTCATGTCGGCGGCATCGTCGACGCTCGCCGTGAGTGTCTTGCTGTCCATCTGCTGCTCCTATGGATAGACGCATGGGAAACGATCGAAGCCACGCACCAACGTAGGGATGCGTCATTCCCTCCGGGCCGCGCGGCCCGATGGCTTCAAGGTGCTGTGAATCGCTTGTTGCACGACGGCGCGGCGCGCCGCCGGGACGGTCAGAAAATAGCCAGCGACGCGTTAGTGATATCCGTCATCAGCATGTGGCCCGGCGCGTGCGCAACCGCGAGCGGCAGCTTTGCGGCCATCAGTGCCGTTTGCGGCGTCACGCCGCAAGCCCAGTAGACAGGCAGTTCGCCCGCGCGGATCGTCACCGGGTCGCCGAACTCGGGGCGCGCGAGATCGACGATGCCGAGTTCCGCTGGATCGCCAATATGCACGGGCGCGCCATGCACGCCCGGAAAGCGGCTCGTGATCTGCACGGCACGGATCGCGTCGGCGCCGCGCAGCGGCCGCATCGACACGACGAGTTCGCCGCCGAACACGCCCGCCCGCTGGTTGGCGATGCTGGTGCGGTACATCGGCACGTTGCGGCCTTCTTCGACGTGGCGCAGGCCGATGCCTTCCTTCGCGAGCATGTGCTCGAACGAGAACGAACAGCCAATTGCAAATACGACGAAATCGTCCTGCCAGAGCGCTTCGATCGATTCGACGCGCTCGCTCAGGTTGCCGTCGCGATATACGTTGTACGCGGGCACGTCGGTGCGGATGTCGATGTCGCGCCCGAGCATCGGCACGCGGAACTCGCCAGGCTCGCCCACGCCGAGCAGCGGACATGGCTTCGGATTCGCATGGCAAAAGCGCAGGAAATCGTGCGCGTGCGCAGCGGGCAGGATCGCGAGATTGGCTTGCGCGTAGTCGCCGCAATGGCCGGCCGTCGGGCCACGGAAGTCGCGGTGACGGACGGCCTGGCGGAATTCGGATGGAGTCATGGTGTTAGCGTGCTCTGGCGGTTGCATCGGATTGTCTGCGGTGGGCGATGCGCCTTGCCTACCGTCAGGCGAAGCATAGAAAAGAAGAAAATTTGACGCCAGCTAGTTTTCTTTGCGCCAGGTGAATAGAATTTCTTAACGGAATCGCGGGTTTTCCCGAGTCACGTTGAGATTTTTGGAGCGGTTTGCTTCCATTGCACTGCCCACCTTTGACTGATGAATACGCGCTTCCTCGAAACCTTCGTCACGCTTGCCAAGCTGCGCAGTTTCCGCACTACGGCGACCGCGCTTCACGCCACGCCGGCGGCGATCTCGCAGCGCCTGAAGGCACTGGAAGACGAATTGCATACCGTGCTCGTCGATCGCGAGAGCCGGGAATTTCGGCTCACGCCGAACGGCGAATATCTGCTCGGCTACGCGAAGGCCGTGGTCGAGGCGACGCGCCAGTTGCAGGCCGCCGCGTCACATGAAGGCGCGATGCGCGGCAAGTTGCGACTCGGCGTGATCGAGACGGTCGTGCATAGCTGGCTTGCCGACTATCTGCGGCGGCTCTCGAAGGACTATCCGCAGCTCGAAGTGGAGCTTGCGGTGGACGTGAGCGTGGTGCTGCAGCGGCGTCTGATGGCGGGCGAACTCGATCTCATCGTTCGCGTGGAAGGCAGCGACGAGGAATCGATCGTCTGCGATGCGCTAGCGAACTATCCGGTGCACTGGATCGCGCGCGCGGGGCTGCTACCGCCTTCGCGCAGCGGACTCGCGAAACGCGTGCTGCGTCATCCGATCCTCACATTCGGGCGCGGGACGGCGCCTCATCGCGCGCTGGAGGACATCGTCAGCAAGCTCGCACTCGCCAACGGCGTGCCGCTCGCGGATACGCGCATTACGGGTTCGCCATCGATTTCGGTGATCGTGCAACTCGTGCGCGATGGCTTCGGCGTGGCGGCAATCCCGCGTCTGTTCGTCGATGATCTGATCGCGCGAGGCGAGGTGGTCGAACTGCCGCTGCAGCCTTCGCCGCCGTCCATCGTGGTGTCGATGTCCCGACGCGCGGATGCGCCGCTTTTCGTGCACGGCGCAGCGAACGCGGCACGTGCGGCGTGTCATGAATACTGCGAGCAGGGAGACCGACGCCTGATCGAGCGGCTATAGAGCCCGGCTCTTGCGGACTCTGGAGGCGGCAAGCGACCCAGGAAGAGTCATTCGACCCCGCGCTCCAGATCGTTGACGACTTCGTCGATCCTGGTCGAGGCGATTGTTTGGCACGTGCGGTTCGAGTTCAAGCGTTTCCACAGGGGCAAGGACGACGCGTTTTAGCGAAAAACAGCGAATTCAGTCCTTTCGCATGCGTGCAACCAATGCGAGCAAGCGGGCATTCATTTCCGCAGCCTGCAAATGCGCGTGCCAACCGTGACCAGGAAGCAGCCATTCGAAGCGATACGCGGCCAACTTGCCGAGCGATTCGGTGAGCGCTGTCCACGAGTACCAGCACGCGTCCCTGAACGCGACGAGGTCCTGCTGGCGTGGGCTCCAGGCAAGCGAATCCCCCGAGAACAGCACGCGATCATCGAGCTGGTACACGACGCTACCCCGAGTGTGCCCGGGTACAGGGATCGCGCGCACGCCGGCCGCAATGCTCAGTGCTGAACCGTCGTCGAGCAGATCCGTCGCGTATGGGGCGGCCGACACATCCTCGCGGTGAATCCAGACGCGCGCGCCGAATTGACGCGCGTATTTGTCCGCGTCTGCGACGTCGTCACGATGCGACAGCAGAATGTGCGCAATACCGCCAGCGCCGTCAAACCATTTCACGAGTTCCGCCGCATAGCGCGGGGAGTCGATGAGCAGATTGCCTTCCGGACGCGCGGCAAAATAAGAATGTGCGCCAAACGACGACCGTGCGTTGAATCCACAGCGCCACACGCCCGATGTGATCTGCTGCGGAAAGATCGCCGCGTTCGGACGAGGCTGTTTCGTTTCGCTGCGTACCGACGCCGTAGGGCAGACGAGCACCGCACGCCAGGCATCAAGCTGCTCTTCCGGTGTGGCCGGCTGGCGAACGAAGACACTCTTGTCGTTGCGCTCGACAATCAGCCCAGGCGCGACGTGACGAGATGCACCGCAATTGATGCATGCAGTGTCGATGTACCACTCTCCTGAAGCAGAGTCGGTATTACGTATGGGCTTCATCTGATGCTCCCGGGCTGACGTGCGCATCCGCCGGCTCGACGCTCGCTGGCGTCTCGCGGTCGTTGGAGGGATTGTTACACGATCATTGATGTACCGGCGCAAACGGCTCGTTCGCCACGCCCTTGTCCCGCTACGAAGCCTTGTCTGCGTTTGGCGCGTGATTTACCACGGCTGGCTACGCTTGCCGCAACAGACACCCCTACGCGGCACTTCGTCTGCTCCTGGCGCGGCCGCTTCTGCTCGTCGAAGTAACCAACTCCTCTGCTGTGAGGAAAAATTGACTGTTGTCCGCGAGGCGCGCAACGATGAAGTCGATGAAGGTTCTCACGCGCAGCGGTTGTTCCGTCCGGCGACGGTAGTAGACGTAAATCGACTCGCGCTGGGTCAAATGCTGAGTGAGCAAAGGCACGAGCCGTCCAGCCCGGATGTGTGAGACGGCCGAGAAGCTTCCAGGCTGCCCAATTGCCACGCCGGCCAGTACCGCTTCGGTTTCAGCGTCGATATCGTTCGAACAGACCGAAGCAGCCATCTCCCGATACACAATCTCCCCGCCCACCATAAATTCCCACGGCGCCTGCTTGCCGGTGTTCGCACGCCGGTATCCAGAACAACGATGCGCATCGAGCTCGTCCACGGTTTTCGGCGTGCCGTACCGTTCGAGATAGGCTGGCGACGCGCATACGATCAACTGAATCGGTAGCAGTCGCCTGGCAATCGCCCCCTCGGAAGGCGGGGACCCGCCGCGGAAGCCGACGTCGGCGCGATCGCTGACGAGGTCCGAGAAATGATCGTCGAAGCGAATATCGATCTGCACGTCAGGGTATAGCGCCGCAAACTCAAGGATCGATGGCCACAGTGCCGTTCGCCCGAGCGCCGTCGGAGCGCTTAGCCGAAGCGCCGCTCGTACACGGTTCGCTGTCCTCGATCGCCCGGCTCGCGCGCGCCGCGCTCGTCAGTTCCATGCCCGACGATCCTTCGTTCGTCTCCGGCGAGCAGCACGAGCAGGAGGGACCATGAGCGGGATCGTACGAAACCGGATGACGGGCGAACTGTTCCGCCATTCGACGCTCGGCGATCAGGTCCTCGCTGAAGCGCGGCGCCGGGGCGAGCCGTGGGCGGCAAGCGCGGTGATTTATGCGCGGCGCGCCGAGACCTGGTACGGCAGCCACCCATGCAGGGGCGAGGACCTCGTGCTCGTTTTCAGTGAAGTGTTTCGTGTGGAGCAAGGGTAGCAAAATCACGGGCGGTGACTCTCCCGCCCAGGCACCCTACCGGCACTGCAACACGACAACGCCGCCAATCCCCTGGCCATTCGGCAATGTGGCCGAGTAACCGACGGCAACCAGCGGCTGCGTCGCATCATGCCCCACGACAACCGACTGAACGGACAACTGCCCGGTCGTCGAGACACCATTCAACGGCGACTGAGAGTTCGTCAGCGCATATTGGGTATTCGCCAGATTGATCGACAGGTTCAGATTGTTGAGCGTGCGTGTGCCGAGATCGAGCGTGGCCGAAGCCGTTCCGAGCGTACCGCCTGCGCTGCCGTCATTGGTGGCCACCGCGTCTACGATCAATTGGGTACACGCGAGCGTGCCGCTCGTCGCGGGCAACGACAGCGGCGTGCCGACTGCATAGTGAACGCCCTGCTGGCTCGCGTAGGTATTGCCGTCCGTGTCCATGGCCTGATTCCACCGGCCAATCGCCACATCGCTGCCAACACTCTGGATCTCGCTCACCGCCCCATGGGCGAGCCCGAGACAGTCGGTCGCCGCCGCCGATGATGCAAGCGTGGTAAACGCACCGCCTGTCTGCTGAACCTGGCTCGATGCGGGCGCGTTAGACGCAGTCATGTTCCTGTTCTTCGAATTTGCCACCGGCAAACTCGGCACAACCACTACAGCCAGTTGGCCGTTGTTCGGCACCACCTGCGAGGCCGAACCCGAATAGGTAAAGTTTCCGTCCGGCCGGCACGCCGTTTGGGTTGAAGCTTGCGGCGTCGAGGCACCGCCGGGAGCAGAAGCCGCAACTGGTGACGAAGCCGCTGACGCCGCTCCGGCTGTGGCGGCATTCAGGCCACTCCCGTTACTGCCACCACATGCCGCCAGCAGCACTGCGGCACCCATCAAAACCACCAGCAATCTGTTGTTTCCCATCATCGTTTTTCCTTTCATTGTCAATGAACCGCTTGTCAGAACTGCGCTGTTATCTGGAAGCCGAGCGTTACGCTCGGTGCAGGAAAGCCGGATGGCGCATAGATCGGCGTCCCTGCGAATACGTCATAGCTGTACGTACCGAGACGCGACGGCACAGAACCCTTCAGGCCGATGGCCGCGCCTGCGAGCTGCGTGCCTGCGAGATTCGCGGCAGACGGCCCCCACAGGTGGCCGTAATCGAGGCCCGCATAGAAAACCTGCCCCGTCTGCCCGAGCGGATACTGGAGTTCGTTGCGCCAGTAGAAACCTTTTTCCGCCGCGAGCATCGTCTGCCCGCTGAAACCGCGCACCGTATAGCGGCTGCCGATAGTCAGGTCGTCGATATAGTTCAGCTCGTCGTTCGTGAACTGCCCGTGTACCGTACCGACATATCGAAACGCCTGACCGGCTACTGCAAACGGGACTGAGAGATTCGCGTCGAGCGTCGCCATGTGGAAGCGGTACGTCGGGCCACCCGGCGTATCGGGCTGGGCACCCAGCCCGCCTATACCCTGCCGGTACGCGAGCGTGCCGTCGAACTGCGCCGCGCCGAAGTAATGCCGGTTGGTCAGCCCCGCCTCGATGAACGTGTTGTCGCGGTGCTGCAGAGCTATTTCGGCATCCTCGATAAAGCTCGCGCCGAACCGCTTGATAAGCTGGAACTCAACGCCCGACACATCGTTCTGGCTGCGGTGGACAACCCGCTCAAGTTTGAAGCCCGCCGTCTGCGCGTTGCCGCTTGCCACGAAAATCTGGCTAGCCTGTGCAACCTGCTGGTAGTACGTATTCGTATAGCCGTAGAGCGTGCCGGTCCAGTAACCCCATGGTACCGAGTAGGAGGCGTTCCAGCCGTGCGTGCCGAGGTCGTGATTGCCGAACTGGAGATCCTGGTTGAAGCCGCCTGAGAAGACGTCATTCAGGCCGAGCAGGTTGTACAGGCCGAGCGATACGTTGCCGATATAGCGGCCCGTCTCAGCCGTGCCCGAGTTGTCTGCCGAGACGACGAGCGACCATGGTTTTGAGTGCTTGACGGTCACGACGACGTCGCTCTCGCCGGGCGACGTACCGGGAACAATCTGCATGGTCGCGTCCTGGTTCGGTACGCGCTTCATCTGTTCGAGACCCTGCTCAAGGTCGCGCAACTGAAGCGTGTCGCCGTCCTGCGCGGGAAACGCGGATTTCAGCGTACCGCGCGTATTGGCATCGGCAAATTTCAGGTTGCGGATAACGCCCGGTATGAGGGCGAGCTTGAGCGTCCCTTTGGAGAGATCCTGCGCTGGCAGGAGGACGCGCGTCGTAATGTAGCCATGGCTCAGGATGACGCCTTGCAGGCCCTTGGCCAGCAGGTCGAGGCCCTGCTTGCCGATACATTGCCCCTCGTAGTGTTGCAGCCAGTCATGCAGGAACGCGAACTGGTCCATCGGTAGCGCGGACGCCCCTTTTACGCGGTCCACTTCAGGTAGCGTATTGGGCACCTCGACGGTGAACGAGTCGATGCGGAAACAGGGCGTTTCGACCGGCAGCACCGGCCATTCTCCGGCTACGGGCGCAGCCGAGAGGACAACGGGCGCGGCAATGGTCGCCGCGCGCTGCTGCGCGTCGCGTCGCTGCTCGACCTGCTGTTGCTGTTCGGCGTTCGTACGGGCTGCTACGTCGGGCGGGGTCTGCGCGTTCGACGCGAGTGTTGCCAAGGCTGTGAGTGGCAGGGCCGCCAGCCACTTTGCATAGTTCATCGACTACTCTAATCCGATTGTTTCGTATAGATGCCGCAAGGCGCTGTCTTTATCCGCCTTTGCTACCTGGTGAGGCGGGACAGCCGTTATGGACGGCCCCGCTGGAACACTACTGCGGCAAGATGCCGCTCTTGACTTCTTCCTTGCTGGACTGCATCGAGTAATTCTTGACGATGCCATTGTCGTCAAAGAAAACCACAAGTTCCTTCTTGTCCACATCCGCGCCAGATGCAAACAGGTTAATTACTGGAATGAAGTTTTGAGCTTTCGATGTCGAGTGCGAGTACTTGTAACGCCACAGTTCGTTACCGCTATCCGTGAACGATGTCTCGGTTGGATCGCCAAATGCCTTGCGCACGTCATCCCGCGTGCTCTTGCCCTTGATGATCTTCTCGCCGACGGTGCTGGCGTTCTCTTCCTTCAGTTGCTGGACGCCCTGACTGGCACAACCCGCCAGCACCGCGATTGCAACAGCTGCCACTACTACGGAGGTCTTCTTGAACATCTGGTTTCCTGCTATGGATTCATCGGCGTTGAAATGCGTCCCGTGAGACGCCGATATTGGTCGCACGGAACGGAAAATGATTGCCTGGATTTGGTTCGCGCCGCTTGCCTGAGAAACTACAGCGCTGTGGCAACGGCTCAGCACCTGGTTCTGCCGGGAGTTGGCGCAGCCCACGGCGCGGTGTCTTCGGAAGTGCGCACCTCCCGTGCGCAAAACGCGAGAGGTACCAAGGCTATGAGGGGCAGCGCCGCCAACCTCTTTCGGATTTTCATAGCGTGATTTTGGTAGGTATGTACGCCGGGCCAAAGCCCGGCATCACATTACGAGTTGTCTTCTTCGTCATCCTTCGTTTCATAGCTCTTGCGCGCCTTCTTGTAGCCGTTGTCGAAGGGTTTGATATGCAGCATATGCGCGCGGCTAGAAAAACCACCCAAAGCCATCATCGTAAATCCCCCAAAAAATGCCACGATACGAATCCAGCGTGGTAATCCATCTAGAGCCAACCCCCCAACCCAACTTGCGATGCCACCCAAAAGTAGGGTGATGCGCATCCAACCGGAAAAATTTCCGTTCTCTATGAACTTCACGTTGGTTTCTCATCGTCGTCCTTGGTCTCATAGCTCTTGCGAACTTTTTTGTAGTTGACCCCGAACGGCTTGATTCCTACTAGGTGTGCGCGACTCGCGTAACCTCCGACTGCAGCAATAGTTAAACCAATTAGGAACAATACGCCCCCCCGAAAGGGGCTGGCGGTACATACTTGATCGCAATGAACATGACGAACAGCCCGAAGACGAGGAGACTAGTTCGGACCCACCGCTTAAAGTTTCCGTCTTCAATAAGCTGAGTCTTCACTTTGAACTACTCCAGTAATTGGCGAATGAATTCCAATAATTGTTAATGGAATTTTTAACATTCGTTCCCGCCGTACTGCTATTAACGGCATTGGAAGTCTCATTAATCGCTGAAGCCAAGCCCGGATATTTATCCGACAGACTACCGGATACGAGGTTAGTAACTCCAGACAGAGAATACTGATCGACATCCGGTTTGACCACCTGACCACTTGCGTCAGCACCGAAGCCGACAACTGTGGCAACGTAAGAAGCTGTTGCAAGGACCGGGAAATATGGTGTTGGAACACCGGCTGCCGCAGCAGTGATCGAGCCACCAGTGCTGCTCGACGGGTACGTAAAACCCGCAAATATCCGAGCCTTTTGGGACATCTTTCTGTAGTAGTCAGGAGACGGCCCAGCTGCGGGCATACAAACCTCACTTACACAAATATTTTTACCAAGATAGCAATGAAAATGATTGCAAAAACGACTCCAACAAACATCTTGTAAGAGTTTTTTTGCTCGGGCGTCATCTTCTTCCATTCATCATCTGTTGGGCCTGGAACAGTCATAATTTCCTCTTACTTCGAATTGATAAGGGGAGCGGAGTGACTCCACGGAGTCACTGAAACGGAAATTGGGCCCGAGGTAGCCACACCGAGCTCAAGTGCTGTTGGGCCGCCATAAGCATGGGTGATTGCAACGACTGCATTCGGGCCTAGAGGGGTGGGGACTGAAAGCATAAACTGGTTTCCATCGCCGCTCATGAAACTGTTGGTAGCTTGTGCGCCTGAGGCCCCGAAAATCCAACCCAATGTAGTTGTAGCGCCGGGAGCAAATGAAGCCGGTCGGAATGATTGACTCACACCGTACGACAGATATGGTGTCCCATCCGCCGTATTCATAGCTACCCCAACTCCAGCCGTCATAGTACTGCCGCCGATTGTTACATAATTAGGGCCAATAGCATTAATCGGCGAGGCGTCTGCGTTTGCCCCCGTCGCGTTCATCTGCGCCGTCATTACCGATTCATTGCATGGCCCCGTCGCCGTACAGGAAGATGGCACAAGGCTATTCTTATGGTTCATCTGGTTGTACAGCTCAACGCTCGACGCGGTGGCCGCGCCTGCCGTGCCACCTATGAGCGCGCCGCCGGCGCCCGCCGCTACATTCGCGGCCAGGTTGCCCAGCAGGTCAGAGCCCGTCGCCGAGGCCACATCCTTCGAAATGCTGTCCAACTGGCCCGCGAGTTTCGAGGACAGGCCCGCGCCTAGCCCCCCACCCACTGCCGTGAAGACACTACCGCCACCCAGCCCGCCAATTAGTGCACCTCCGGCCGCCTGAAGTATCGCGCGGCTGTCGCCTCCTTCGGACCACGTCGCAACCCCCGCCGCGTCACCAGCTTTCTGCGCTGCCTCCAGCTTCGATTGAGCATAATCACCGATACCTTGCGCGACGACCTGACCTGCCGCCTGCGCGGCCTGCATCGTGTCGGCCTGCTGCGAGAGGATCGCGTTCACGTCCGGCGTCTGCGCGACCATGCCATTAGTGTTCGTCGTGTCGCGGCTCAGCGTTGATACGTCCTGCGACTGCGCGGCCTGGTTAGAGATGTTGATGGTGCCCGCACTGACCGCGCTGCGCGTGGTCGAACTCTGGTCACCGCTGTCATTCTGCGACATCATCGGCGCGACGCCACCTGCACCGCTTACTGAACCCATCCCGAGAGCCTTGCCGGTATTACCAACACCTATACCCGCACTAATGCCGTTGCTCGTCGCGTCGTAGTGAGACTGATTCTGGATGTCGCTATAGCTCAGCGTACCGGTGGTCAGGCTGTTCTGCGACGGATCGGCGGTACTTGAAATCACCGCGCCAGTCAGGTTTGTATTGCCCTTGACGTTGACATCGAAGCCACCGTTGCCCGCCTGAATACCCGCCTGTTCGTTGACCTGGGCGTAGTTGCTGTCCGCATGGCCGTTCTGCGCGCTGAAGCTCGCGCTGCCGCCGCCCTGGCTGATGCTGAAGCCACCGCCCGCGCTGCTCTGGTGCGCGGTGCTGACGGTTGTATCCTGCACGCTCTGGATATTCAGGTTACCGCCGACGCTCGCCGTTACCTGGCCGCCGCTGACCTGCGAGCCGATGATGTTGGTATCGCCGCCCGAAACAACGGTAACGCTGTTCGCGCCGCTTACGTGCGAGGCATTCTGGATCGCTGCGCTGCTGTTGCCGTCGCCGTGCGCGTTCGACATTGCTGCCGACACGCCGAAACCGTTCGTGCCAAGCGACACACCTACGCTCGCGCTACTGGAACTGTTCGAGCTTTGCGTTACATCAGTGTTCGTCGTGTTGACGATATTGACCTGGTTCTTCGCCGCGAGCACGACATCGTTCGCGCTCACGTTCGAACCGGCGATTGTCAGGTTGCCGCTGCCAGCCGTGCCGTTGCCGGTTGCCACGAAAGCGGCAGTGCCGCCCGCCTGAACGTTCGAGCCGAGCTGGGTCGTCTGGTCTTCGGATGACTGGCTCTGACTGTGGCTGGAACCAACGCTGACCTGCACGCCGATGCTCGGCGCGTTCGGCCCGGTTGCGCCGCTCATCACGCCCGCAGCCCCCATGCCCGCCAGTGCCGCATCGCCGCCCGCTGCAATCGCATGCAGCGCCTCGGCGCGGCCGTTGCTGTTGCCGCTCGCAAGCGCCTGGCCCTGCGAGTACGCGCCGTTGATCGCATCGCCGACGCTGCCCGAGAGGCCAATAGTCACGCCGCTGCTGCTGGTCTGCTGGGTCTGGCTCGTGTGGCTGGTATCGGTCGCGGAGTCGATAATGACGTTCGCCGCCGTGCCCGTAATGTTCTGCGCCGCGACGAGGTCGCTGCCGGTGACATGCAGGGTATTGCCCGCCTGAATCGAGAGGCTGCCGTTCAGCGAGCCGACCACGCTCCCGTTGTTCGTCACGCTCGATTCCTGGTCAGTCGTCGCGAGCTTGCTGCTACCGACCGTCACGCTCAGGCCGCTCGTCCCCAGGCCCGAATGCTGCTCCTGATAGCTGCCGGAGGACTGCATGGTGTCCTGCGTCGTGGTGATGGTCACGTCATGCGCGGCACTCAGCGCCACGTCATTCGAGCCGACAATCGTGCTACCCGCCACGTTGATATCGTGACCGCTGCTGATGGACACCCCGTCCGCCGAAATCGTGCTGCCGAGCGACTGCGTGGTGGTCGTGTCGCGCGAGCTTGCGACCTCCTTGCCGCTTACCACGTTGCTATGGCTATGC
The DNA here is from genome assembly GCF_014200875.1 of Paraburkholderia sp. HC6.4b. NCBI lineage: Bacteria > Pseudomonadati > Pseudomonadota > Betaproteobacteria > Burkholderiales > Burkholderiaceae > Paraburkholderia > Paraburkholderia sp. HC6.4b. Next base: position 9,548 of record NZ_JACHDC010000033.1, on the reverse strand, counting down.
TGCCCCTGCGAATTGTCGACATAGGTCGCGGTGGCCGCGCCGATATTGACGTTATTCGCTGCTGCGAGCGTGGCCGTCCCCTGGTCGAGGTTGACCGTGCTGCCGGTAATGTTGATGTCATTGCCCGATACGACTGTCAGGGAATTTCCAGAATTGAGCGTCGTCCCGGTCAGCGTATCGACCGACCTGTGCTGCGAGTCCGAATTGCTGCCGTGACTGTCGCGGACCGAGCTGTTGCTGTCGACGGTCGAGGTTGCTTTCGCCGCCTGGAGCGTCACGTCGCCGTTCACCGCGATCGTCCCGCCGCCGCCGAGACTGATATTCGCGCCTGTCGCGGTCAGGTTGCCGCCCACGCCGATCTGCGAGACGCCGCCCACGTTGACGGAACTGCCGGCCGTCTGGTTGAGGTTGGTATCCGACACACCATTCGCGCCCGCGACCACCTTGTGCTCGCCCGTCTGCACCGAGCCAAGATCGTAGTTGCCGCCCACGGCCATGCCGAGGTTGCCACCCACGTTCAGGTTGCCCCCGTTCTGCTCGAAGTTGCCACCCGTCACGATGGCCGCGTTACCCGCCACGTTCAGGTTCGCGATGGGCCCAAGCGTCGTCGTGGTCCGTGTCGCGCCCGTCGCGCTGACCTGGTTGACGGTATTCGCCGCGGTATTGAGGATCAAGTCGCCGCCCGCGTTCAGCGCGAGGCTCCCGGCGTTCACGGTGGCCGAGGTCAGGTCGACATTGCCCGTCGTCGCCAGCGACATGAGGCCGCCGCTTTGCAACGTACCGAACGCGTTGTTGATCTGCTGGCCCTGAATCGAGAACGTATTGCCCGCCTGCACCGTACCGCTGTTATTGAAGGTCTGCGCGTTCTGCAGATCGATGTCGGTCGCCGCGATAAGCGGCCCGTTCATGTTCTGCTGGCTGGCCTGCGCGAGATAGACGACCGGGACCAGCACGGATTGCCCGTCTACCACCTCCGTTTGCATGATGACCACGTTGCTGGTCAGTGCCGCGACCTGCTCGGGCGAGAGGGCCATGCCGAGCGGCAGGCCAAGGGACCCGGCGAGCGAGGCACCCGCTGCGAGCAGCGCTTCATACATCGACTGCGTATCGGTGTACGGACCGAGTACGGCCTTGCCGGTCAGCGAGGTGATCTCGTTCTGTACGAGCTGCTGCTCGTAGAGGCCGTCGCCGAGGCGCTTTTCCACGCTCTGCGGGTTCAGGCCGAGCTGCTGGAGGTAGTAGTCGCTCGACAGGAACGTTTTCGCGTTCGTGAAGGCCGGGTTCGACTCGATCAGGTACGGCGCGTTCGGTGCCGTAGCCGGCCTGAACAGGCCACCCTGCGGGATCGTCAGGTTGCTCAGGACGTTCACCGCCGTCGCGCTCGCGATGACGGGATTAACGAGCCCCGGGCCACTGTTGACCGAAGCCGCTCCGCCTTTCGTACCACCCGCGCTGCCGCTGACCCCGCCAACGGTCACCCCGCCGAGCGACTGGCCGGGGACAAGACCAAGCGACGGGACGCCCGCATTGCCCGCCGTATTGTCGATATTGACGCCCGTACCGGAAAGCGTCCCCCCCGCGACGAAGCTCGACTCGTAGCTCGGGAGCGCGTAAGAGCGGATATCGGCGGGGGCCGCCTGGTAGCCGCCCGGATTGGAACCGACAAACGGCGCATCGCCGAACGGTAACGTCCAGTCCCCAATGCTGTGGTCGTAGTTCGTGTAGTGATAGTAGCCCGAGTAGGTGACCAGTACCTCGGGCGCCATCTGCCCCTGCCAGCTATTCTGGTCGAGCGTGACCGGCGCGGCAATGTTGCCGACCGCCGCGACCGCGCTCCAGTCGTTCTGGAACAGACCCACTTTCGACGCGTCCAGGTTACCGCCCGCAATGATCTGCGCCTGCGGGCTGATCGACGCAATCAGGTTTGCCACCGCCACGCCCGTATAGGTCGTGTACTGGTAGCCGCTATTCCACTGGCCGCCTTGCGGCGGCACGGTGTACACACCGCCGATCATGGTCAGGAAAGCAGGGTTATCCGGGGTGGCCCAACCGACATACGGATTACCTGCGGAGCAGGCGGCCATGTTGATCGCAGTACACCCGGACAGGCTGATGCCGAGCTGTGCCAGCAGCGACGGATCAACCGGCTGGTTCAGGCCGGTCGTGGTCATCGTCGTCCGCGTATTCGTGACCTGACTGGCGTCGAGCGTCATGTCGCCCGCCGACTGGATCAGCGCCGACCGGTTGCGGATCAGGTTCGCGTTCGTATAGTTGCCGTTCGCATCCTTGCCGCCCGCCAGCACGACGTTACCGAGACCGTAAATCGCGGTCGTCGCCTGCGTATCGGTCATCGTGGTGTCGTCGCGGTTCTCGATATCGGGCGCGAGCAGTTCGAGCAGGCCGTTACTGTCCGTCGCACCGATCAGCGCGGTTGGTCCGACATTCGTGATCGATTGCGCTGCGTTGAGCGAGACGCTGCCGCCGACAATCGCCCCCGTATTCTCCAGCGTGTTCGAGTGCGTGGTGAGCGTGCCGCCGGCCATCATGACGCCGCTGTTTTCGATATCGCCCGCGTTGATACCGAGGTTGTTGACCGCCGCCAGCGTTGCGCCGTTGTTAAACGTACCGGGAAGGGTAAAGGTCAGGTCGTGACCGGCACTGAATTGCAGATCCGGGGTAGGCGCGAAGTCGCCCTGAACGTTCACCGCCACATCGTTGGCGGCGCTGTATGCGCCGCCGCCCGTCAGTGCCGCTGCGTTCAGCGTCAGGTCGTGCGTCGCGCCGATCTGCCCGTTCGTGTTCGTAATCGCGCCGGTCGTCGTGATGGCAACGTCGCCGGTCGAACCCGCGAAGCTGCCGATCTGGCCGCCGCTGTTGTCGACGGTATCCGCCTGAACCGCGACGCTCGCGCCGCTCAGCTGTCCGCCCTGCGTATTCGAGAGCGATGACGTATCGACGGCCACGTTACCGTTGCCCGTCATGACGCCACCGCTGTTGATGGTCTGGCTGCCGCCCTGGACGGTCGTATTTCCCGTACCGAGGTTGCTCACAAGACCACCCGTATTGTCGACGGACGCGGCCTGAACGCCGAGCGTGCTCGCATCGCCCACCGCGCCCGTACCCGACTGGATCTGTCCGTGCGTATTCGTCAGCGCGCCGCCGCTCGCGAGCGACAGGGACGCGAGCGAGCGTATCGCCCCCTGCGTATTGTTGATATCGCCCGCGACGTTTGCCGCGATATTGCCCTGCGCGGCGACTACGCCGCTCGCGTTGTCCAGGCTCCCGGCCTGCGCCGTGATCTGGCCGGCAGTGATAATTTTTCCGCCTACGTTTGACAGGGAGCCCGAACCGTTGCCCGGCGCAATCGTCAGGGTCCCCGTTCCGGCGGCGAGGATCGTACCGCCGTCGTTGTCGAGCGTAGCGGGGGCAAGCGTCAGGTCCGTGCTGTTCGTCTGGAGCGTGCCGCCGTTCGAGTTGTCGAGCGTGTTGCTGACATTGATACCCATCGGCGACGTGCCATACTGCGTGATCGTGCCGCCGTGGTTCAGCAGGTTCGTGGCCGTCAGCGCGAGCTGGTTCGCCTCGATATCGCCGCCGCTATTGTCGAGCGTGGAGCCGATTGCGAGCGCCAGATCCGGCGCGACGATCGAGCCGCCGTTATTGGTTAGCGACCCGCTATGGATTGTTTCGTTCGAGGCCGCACCGATCTCGCCGCCATTATTGGTCAGCGTATCGCTCGCGAGGCTCAGGTCGGCATTCGAGAGCAGCTTGCCGTTCGTGTTGTCGAGAGCGCTTCCGACCGTTGCCGTGAGGCCGGTCTGGCCGAGTACCCGACCCGCCGCGTTGTCGAACGCACCGGCCTGGGCGACGACCTTTCCGTTGCTCTGGATGGTGCCGGCCGCGTTCGAGGTCGACCCCGCGCCGTTGCCCGCATCAAGCATCAGCGTGCCGGTACCCGCGTGCGTAATCGTTCCGCCGTCGTTGTCGAGCGTGGCGGGTGCAAGCGTCAGGTCCGTACTGTTGGTCTGGAGCGTGCCGCCCGCCGAATTGTCGAGCGTGCCCGAGACGGCGAGGTTCATCGGCCCGCTACCCGTCTGCGTAATCGTTCCCGCGTGATTGACGAGGTTGGTCGCGTTGAGCGATACCTGCGCGGCCTGGGTCGTTCCCGAGCTGTTGTCGAGCGTTGTAGCGCTCTCCGTCACCGTCTGGCCTGCCGTAATCGAGCCGCCGCTGTTGGTCAGATGCGAACCGGCACTAACCGTCGTATTGCCCGAGGCGCCGAGCGAGCCGCTGCTATTGTCGACCGATTGTCCGGTAACCTGGAGGTTCGTTTGCGCCGAAACCACGCCATGGTTGGCAATGCTCCCGCCTTGCAGCGTAACGGCGCCATTGCCGCCGATGACGCCGCCCTGTGCGCCGGTTGCGGTCGTGCCTGCCGCGTTCACCAGCTGGTCCGTCGTCGTGACCGACAGGCCGTCGCCGTTCAGTGACGTAATGCGGCCTGCGGTATTGTCGAGCGACGCCCCGGCTACCGACAAACCGGCGGCGCTCTGCATCGTCCCCTGGTTGTTCGCGATGGCGCCGCCGCTTACCTGCATCGCGCCCTGCGAGACAATCGAGCCGCCCTGGTTTGCGAGCTGGCCGGACGCCTGCGCGACGAGCGGCCCCTGTGCCGAAATCTCGCCGCCCTGGTTCGACAGGTTGGCCGCGTTGAGCGTTACGCCGCCGCCTGTCAGCGAGCCGTTGTCGTTGTCAAGCGTACCCGCTGCGCTCGCCACGACCGAGCCGCCTGCGCTCGTCGTCGCGCCCGCGAGGCTCAGGTCGCCTGCGGTTGCCGTCAGCGATACATTACCGTTCGCCGCCGTCTCGCTACCCGCGAGATTGACGCCGCTACCCGAGAGCGACGCATTGCCACCCGCCACGTTCTCGCCGGTCGCGTTGAGCTGCCCGTTCGTCGAAACATTGAGGTCGCCCGAGCTACCGACCGAGCCATCGTTATTGACGCCTGCGCCGAGGGTACCGGTTGAATCGACGGACCCGGCATGGACCGTCGTATTCTGTTGCGCCGCAAGCGTACCGCTATTCGTCAGTGCGCCCGCCGTCGAGAGGGCAGTACTCTGCTGCGCGTAGACAGTACCGCTGTTCGCGACGCTTGCCGCGTTGATACCTACGTTGCCGCTCGCGGTCATCCTGCCCGACTGGACAAGCTGGCCCGAAGTCGTCAGCGTGAGGTCGCCAGCCTGCGCGGCAATCGTACCGGCGTTCGCTACCCCGACACCATTCTCGTTGCCCACCAGAGTGATACGGTTGGCGTACATACCGCCGAGCTGCGAGACGTCGATGGAGACGGCGGGTGCGGGTCCGCTGCCCGCGATGGGCGTCGGCGTCAGGCTCGCATAGTCGATATTGTTCGAGCCGGTCGTCACGTTCAGCGCATTGGCATAGATCGCCGCATTCGCCTGCACGGCGCGCGCCAGTAAATCCACCTCATCGATGTTCGAGCCGTTCAGTCCTGCGCCCTGAACGGTAATCGTGCCACCCGTCACGCTAAAGCCGGTGAGGTTGCCGCTACCGTCGATCAGCGGATTGCCGGTCGTTAGAATCCCTCTGGACGTATTGATGAAGCCGCCGCCGTCAATGACCAGGCCCGAGGAATTGGCGATCACGACAGCCGCGGTTTTCTGGCCCGCGACTTCGACATATCCTCTCAGTTGTGAGGGGTTGTTGCTGTTCACCTGATTGACGATAATCCTCGCGGCGTCGTTCGGCCCGAAATTCGGATTACCGGAGATCTGGCCTGCGAGTTGAGTGTTCGTATTAACGGGCGAATTGTTGAGAATCACGCCGTTTTTTTGTACATCGAACTGCGAATACGTATTCACGGATACGCCCGCATTCGACGGTCTGTTCACGTTCACTTGAGGCAGACCATTTGCCGTGCCGATGACACCGGGTGCATGTGCGCCCGACGGTACGATCTGCGCGTCTACGAGAACGGGAGCCAGTCCGAAGATTGCCAGTGCAGCAAAGGCCGCGTGACGCATGGCGAAAAGCGTAGTCGGTCGATGCGCGGACGACGGCCCGGTTTCTCCGTGACTTGTGCCATGTCCGATTGCGGTTTCTGCGACCGCGACGAGCATCCCCCGGAGCTTGCTGAACACAAGCCGGTAACAGTGGTTATTCATTGCTTGTACCCGTAATGCTGAACGAAGCCCCGCGCAACGCGAGACGTTTTCCAATCGTTCTACGACGACGCCAGGCCATGACGGCAGATCGGGCGCCGCTTCGAGATTCGCTTTGAGCGTGCGGGTGACGAGACTATCAGACTGATTTCGAAATCACCATGAGATAACTCTGAATTTATGCTGATCTGACAATCCTTGATAATTTCGGTCGCTCCGCTTAATGCGCGCTTGATTATTTCCGGACCTCCCCATTGTCAAGAATCCTCAGTATTTGAGGTAAATCAGGATCGGGGCGGCGCATCGTTGCGTCGCGTAAAAATGACTATGCCTGCGATGAAGGCCACGAGCAGCAACGTTACGACTGCTGAACCGGCGACGAAGATCGCGGGAATCTCGTCCATGCGCCTGCCTCCCGATTCTCTATCGCGCGGCATTCATGCAAGACATGGCGCCGCATCCCCGGAGCCGGTATTCACGACAGCCGCTCCGGGTGCGATGAGACAAGCGACGAGCGCAGCATCGCCGCCCGCGTTGCGCCAGTATCGAGGTTGCCGATCGCCAGTTCATGCTCGAGCCGCGTCAGGCCGACCCGCGCATACTCGATCCTTGCGCGCAGCTCCTCGGCGCAAAGGTCTGGGCTCTTGCCGCACTCAAGCCAGGCAACCATCTCGAATAAGCATGGCGGCGGGCGTGTGTCCATCATCGTCTATCGGTATTAAGCGCCGTTTGAAGTCGTATTGAACATCGCGCTTGCGTTCGCGGCGTATGCACGGCACGGCGACCTTGTCGACGACGCGCGCAACCAGCCTGACTCGCCCGGTACGCCCGGTCCTAACGCCTAATGTTTGAGCGCTGCGGGCGAGAAATCGTCATCGGGCACGATGACAACGTCTCCGCGAATCTGCCAGTCGACACCGGGACCGCATCGCAGGAGGTATAACGCGGTCGCGTTCTCGTTAACCGGCAAACCTTTACGATACCCAAGGTCGTCCACGATCATGACGTGTAGGCCGTCGAGCATTACGGTATCGCAGCACTCGCAGTCGGGGCCGATAAGCGCCTCAATCTGCGCCATCGTTCGCGGCCCTTCAAGCGCCTGCGTAGTGCCGTCGGCACGCAGTACGCGCCGCGTCGGATAGGCGAGCTTCATTTGAGAGCCTCGTCCCCGGATTCTTCGAGCAGCATCCTCGATAGTGCAAGGCGTAGATCCTGCTCTGCCGAGAATTCGATAAGGCCGCCATCGAGGACTGGCGCGAAGCGGACAAACTGGCACGCCTCGTCAATAACAACCTGATCCCACCGGCCCTCGCTATCGCGCTATATAACGCGCTGATACGGATGATCGGGTACGAGCTGGCCTGCCTCGACGAGGTCCGCGAGTACGGCCTCGATATCATTCGTAACGCTCTTGTGTCCTTCCTCGTCCAGATCGGTAATCGCGATGAGGTTGAACGTTCGGGTCAAATAGCTGGAGCGCATGGTCCGTCGCTATAAAAACGGGGCGTCGCTCGATTATAGGTAGCCACGGTAATCGTGGCGAAAGCAGGCGTTTCGGCCCCGGATTACCCCGAGAGAGGAGTAGCCCGCGCACATCGCGCCGGGGATACCTGGAGCCCCAACCGGCGGGGCTTTGAGGGCAATTTCAGCCTTGCCCGAAAGGAAGTACATAGAGATACAGCTTGCAAATTCGCCGTCGAAGGCATTACGGAAGCGCTCCACGCGGAGTTGAAGCCACTCGGCATTCACGCGACCGTCGTTGAGCCCGGCTATTTCCGTACCGATTTCCTCGATGCGTCGTCGCTCGTCGTCGGCAAGGAGGTCATCGACGACTACGACGAGACGTCGGGCAATGTGCGTCGATTCGCTGAAGGAATGAATCACAATCAGCCGGGCGACCCGCAGAAGCTTGCGAAGGCCCTCGTCACGCTTGTCGATGTACCGAGACCGCCACTGCGTCTGCCGCTCGGAGCCGACACGCTGAAGGCGATAGCTGAAAAGAACGCCTATGTGGCTACGGAAACTGAAACGTGGAAGGCACTGTCGGCGTCAACCGATTTCTCAGACTGAGTTCTCTCGAGATGACGAACGTGTAGCGCGGTTGCGCTGCTGAGTAGTGCCCATTTCTATCTCAATCCCGCCTGGATAAGGGGAGTCTGTGATGTCCATAAACGCTGAAGTGCGCCCGCCCATCCCACCGTTCACCCTTGAATCCGCAATCGAGAAGGTTCGACTTGCAGAAGACGCTGGCAATTGGTTCCGCTCCTACGGAAACGAGAACTGGGAGTTTGGACCTGATGGTCTGACGCACCACCGGTATGCCTGTATCAACGACATGCCGATCAAGGCAAGCGATCACAAGTTCCATTCGCCGCTGGGTCGCCGCCCCGACGATCACCCAGGTCTGAGCGAGCTGGGCCTTTGAAAAATTGCGCTGAGCACCGTCGTTGGTCGATACGATGAGCGAGATCAGGACGAGTTCCACCAGAATCGCGGATATCACCGGGATCATCGAAGGGATCGCCTTCCAGACCAAAATTCGCGCGCGCCGCGCAAAGCCTTGTCCCGCCTGGCTCTGAGCAAACGCGCACTTTCTGACCCAACAGTTAACCCCCGCAACGCGATCATCACGCGCCGGACTGGACGGGACCGCGCAGGAATGAATTCGGCCTGATCGCCGCTCATCGACCCTGTTAGTTTTTGCGTTGATAGCGCCGCCATAGCCTCATGATTGCGATATAAGCCACTACAGCGACGACCAACCAAACCGTCAGCATCACCGGGACATAAACATCATCGGCTTCATGCAGGCCAAGGCCGTTGGCGATGCTCAACCACCTAAGCGCCTCACTCTCTGGCATCGGCCCATTCCGGCCAATGTAGCGCGCGGATAGAAGGAATAGGCCGATAAAGAGCGCGACCTTGAAAAGCCTACGGACAAGTGCGGCCGTCACTCGCTATTTCTCAATGTGGCTCTTTGCCGCGATAGCGCCGCCATAGCCTCATGATCACCACATAGGCAAGCGTCGCCACGATTAGATCAATAGTCACCCAGACCACGAAATACAAATCTTCGGGATCGCGGATGCCAAGCCAGCGCGAAGCACGCCACCATACCACCGACTGGCTTTCAGGCATTGGCCAGGGGTACGTGTGGACATACGGCACGGAAAGGCAGAACAGGCCGATGAACAGCGCGACCTTGAACAGCCTACGGACAAGTGTTGCCATACGTGATGACCTCAATGGTTCCGTAAGCCTTCAGCCCCGACCCCCCGCGTCACAATGGTTGTCGCCTGGATAAAATTGGAATCTGGGGGCGATAAAGAGAGAACAAGTTGGCGCGTTACGGAAAGACATTCAAGG
>NZ_JACHDC010000032.1:0-80969 GCF_014200875.1 Paraburkholderia sp. HC6.4b | reverse complement strand
TCAAAGGCTTCCCGCTTCTCCGCACCCCGGCGTCCGGAGCGCGAAAGTGCGGAATTCTAGTCGCCGACATCGGGACTTGCAAGCGATATTTTGACCGCTCGGCGCGCAACCTACCGCGACCCAAAACACCTCGACTCACGCAGTCGCATGCGCGCGCATCGCCCGTTCGACCACGACCAGATAATGGTCAATCCCCGGCGTCGCGCGATCCTTCTCTTTCGCGCGATCGTCCCATCGGCGCAAACGCATCGCGTCTTCGGCGTACGGTTTCTGAATAAACGCCTGCGCCTCTTCCCTGCTGAAGACCCCGCCCTGCAATTGCAAGCTGCGCACCGAGTCGGCGGACAGCTGGCCAAAATAGGTAGCGTCGATCGCGCACAGGCAGCGCTTCGCGTCGACGTGCAGACGAATCGGCTCCAGCACCGCATCCGACAACACCGGCCGCAAAAACGGCAAGGCGAAATACTGATGCAGATCGTCGACACCCCGTTCCGTCGGCGTCTCCCCTTGCAGGTTCAGCAGATGGCCGAGGTCGTGCAAGAACGCCGCGGCGACGAGTTCGTCGCTCGCGCCTTCCGCCTCGGCGAGCGCGCCGCTCTGCAACGCGTGCTCGAGCTGCGTCACCGGCTCGCCGCTATACGCGAGGCTGCCGTGTCGCTCGAAGAGCACACGGATATCGTCGAGACTCAATGCCACCTGTTACTCCCAAGGTAATGAAAACGTCTTCAGATTGGTAAAGCTCTTCATCGCTTCCTGAACGCCTTCCTTGTAGCCTAGCCCCGAATCCTTGATGCCGCCAAACGGCGTCAGCTCGATCCGATAGGCTGGCACTTCCCACACGTTGACGGTGCCCACGCGCAGCTCATTAATGAAACGCGTGATCGCGTCCTGCCGGTTCGTACACACGCCCGACGACAGCCCGAACGGTGTTCCGTTGCTGATGCGAATCGCATCGTCGCGCGTGTCGAACGCGACGACCGGCGACACCGGCCCGAAGGTTTCCTCGCGCACGAGCGTCATCGACGGATCGACGTTGTCGAGCACGGTCGGCGCATACAACGCGCCGCGGCGCTCGTTGCCGAGGCGCAGGCGCGCGCCCGCGGCCACCGCCTCATTAGCGCGACCTGGTTCATCGGATGATTGAACGGTGTGATCGCGACGATCACGCCCGCGAGCGGCTCGCGCTGCGAGAACACGCGGCGCCTTTTGCCATGCGGCGTCAGATCGCACGAGAAACTCTGACCGTCGTCGCGCAACGCCTCGAACGAGGCAAAGCGGAACACGTCGGCGACGCGGCCGATCTCGTAGCGCGAGTCCTGCTTCGACAGACCCGACTCGAGCGAAATCAGATCCGACGCCGGTTCGATCCGCTCACGCAGCAGCACCGCCGCGCGCTCGAGAATCTGCGAACGCTCGTAGCGCGACAGCGTCGGCCGATACGCGAGCGCGTAGTCGAACGCGGCGCGCACATCGTCGATGCTGGCGAAGGGCACCGTGCCGACGCGCATGCCGGTATAAGGATCGAACACGTCGAGCGTCCGGGCGCGCGTCGCGCGCTCGCCGCTCAGCCGCAGCGCTTCGGCGCGGAACTCAGGATGGTCCCGCGGCGCCGTGTTCATGATGTCGACACGCGATTGAGCGCGACGTCGAAGATATCGAAATTGCGCAGCCGTTTGCCTTCGCTGCCGGTGGCTGATGGCTGAACGCGCCGGTTGAACAGCAGCGGCACTTCCTGCTCGGAAATCCCGCCGTGCGAGCGCAACGGCACGGTGAGCCCGGACAGGTCGTGCTCGTCGCGCCGCGTGCCGAGCACCACATGCTTCGTGCCGATCACGACCAGATCGCCGATGCGGTCCTCAGGCAGCCCGAAGCGCGCACACGCGGCGCGTCGATCGAGCACGACTTCGATTCCCGGCAGGCGGCCGATCCGCGCAATCACGGACGCAGCATCGAGCTCGCGCGGCAAATAGACCGTCGCGAACGAACCCAGCGCGCCATGATGCACGACGTACGGATCGGTGATCGGCAGAATCACGCGCGCCGTCGACGCGTCGAGCCAGTCGTCGAGCAAGTCCTGCAGATAGATCACGTTCGGCTCGCCGGTCTGCGGATCGTGCTTCGCGTTCATGCCGTGATCGGCGGTGAGGCCGATCACCCAGCCGAGCGCGTCGAGCTTCGCGAGATAGCCGTCCATCATCGCGTAGAACGCGTTCGCGCCTTCGGTGCCGGGCGCCCATTTGTGCTGGATATAGTCGGTCGTCGACAGATACATGAGGTCCAGCTTGCGTGTCTGCGCGAGCCGCACGCCGGCCGCGAACACGAATTCCGACAACCCCGCGCTATACACGTCGGGCAATGGCAGGCCAACCAGATCGAGCACGTCGTCGATGCCGTTTTCCTCGCGCGTCACCTCGTCGGCTTTCTCCGCCGAAAAGCAGATGCCCTTCAAATGCGAGCCGAGCAGCCCGCGCAGTTTGTCCTTCGCGGTGACGACGGCGACCGCGGCGCCCGCGTCGGCGGCGGCCGCGAGCAGCGTGGGCGCGCGTAGGTAGGCGGGATCGTTCATCATCACCGCCGCGCCCGCGCCGTCGTTCGCGTGGGTGTCCCAGAAGTAGTTGCCGCTGATGCCGTGCACGGACGGCAATACGCCGGTCACGATCGACAGGTTGTTCGGGTTCGTGAACGACGGGATCACGCAGTCGCCGCGAAACGCCGCGCAGCCCTCGAGCATCGAACCGATGAACGGCGCGACGCCGGCCGCGACCGCCGCTTCCAGGTACGCAAACTCACAGCCGTCGACACAGACAACGACCGTCGGTTGCGAAGGCAGCCGGTAGCTCCGGCCGTTGACCTCGATCGTGCGTTGCTCGGGGTGTGTCATCGCGTGGTTTTCCATTGCCGGGGTTGTCATTGCAAAAGCTTCATCGCCGGGTTGTCTGTTCGTGGGGCGAAGCTGCCGCGGCGTTTGCCGGTACGCTTGCCTCGGCTTCATCGCCGCGCCGTCATCGCCCGCGCGAGCCGGCCGCACCCGCGCCTGCCGGGAGGCGCTGCTCGTGCGCCGCATCGCCCGCCGCCTCGCAGGCCGCATGCGCGCGCTGCAACCCGCCCTGCACATGCGCGCGCATCAACTGCGCGGCCTGCTCCGCATCGCGCGACGCGAGCGCTGTCAGAATCGCGCGATGCTCGGCGAGCGAGCGCGCCATCGCGTCGGCCTGCACGACTAGCGCCGCACACCGAAACAGGCTCAGCTCGCTGACGAGCCTGCGATACGTGTCGTACAACTTCGTGTTGCCCGCCGCCGCGACCAGCGCATCGTGAAACGCGACGTTCGCGCGCGCATACGCATCGTGATCGTGCGACGCGAGCGCCGCGCGCATCGCGTCGACCCAGTCGCGCAGCACCGCGAGCTTGCCCGCATCGATGCTCGACGCGAGCATCCGGCACGCCCCCTCTTCGAGCACCGCGCGCACCGCGTAAATCTCGTCCGCCTCCGCGAGCGACACCGTCCGCACGAACACGCCGCGATTCTTCTCGGTGCGCACCAGACCCGCCTGCTCTAGTGCGCGAAACGCCTCCCGCACCGGCCCGCGCGACACCTGCAATCGCGCCGCCCAGTCGGCTTCGTTGAGCTTGTCGCCCGGCACCAGCATGCCGCCGACGATATGCCGCTCGATCTCGTCGCGCACCAGCGTCGTCAGCGAATGGCGGCGCAGGACCTCGATCGGATCGACGGAAGCAGAGTGCATATATTCTGTCATTTTGACAACTTTTGCCACATCTACATCGATGCTCACCGGTTCGCGCGCGTGCTTCAGATCAACGAAATCGCTCGCCGATCACTCGGCTCAGTCGGGGCTCAGTCGGCTCAGTCGATCCGGCGCCGCGGAGCGCGCGCCGCGATCAGCAGCAGAGCGACCAGCGAGACCAGCAGCAGAATCAGCGACAGCGCGGAAGCCGGCAGGTAATAGCCGCGTTCCACCTGCCCGACGACGACGATCGGCACCGTCGCGAAGCCTGGCGGATATACGGTCAGCGTCGCGCCGAGTTCGCCGAGCGACAGCGCAAAGCCGAGCGCGAGACTCGCGCGTATCGCCGGCACCAGTTGCGGCAACACGACGCGGCGCAGCACCATCGACGGCGGCGCTCCGAGGCTCGCGGCCGCTTCGCGCAACACGGTCAGCTCCGGGCGCAGCGCGGCGGCCGCGCAGCGGTAGCAGAACGGCAGTACCAGCGCGAGCTGCACGAACACCACGATCGCCGCCGAGCTCGACAGATCGAGCGGCCGTTTGTGATACGCGATCAGCACCGCGAGGCCGAGCACGACGCTCGGCACGCCGTTGGGCATCATCGCGATCGTGTCGATGACGGCGCCGAGGCCGCGCCGGTCGCGTCCTTCGAGCGCGAGCGCGAGCCACAAACCGAGGATCGTGCCGAGCACCGCGACGCCCATGCCGACTTCGAGGCTGGTGGTCAGCGCGTCGAAGTCGCTCGAACCGAGGCGCTCGAACCAGCGCATGCTGAAGCCGTCGGGCAGGATCGTGCCGGACCAGTGCGACGCGACGCTCGATAGCGCGACGACCAACACCGGCAGCACGAACAGCCAGAAGCACAGCAGCGCGGCAAAGCCGAGAAACAGACCGCCGAGCAGTCGCACCGCGAGGCTGTGCCGCACCGGCCGGCCCTTCTTGTGCATGACCGGCAGCACGGTCGGATCGAGTTCAACGGCCATGACCGGCTCCTTTCACCTTGCGACGATTGACACGCCGGTACAACGCGTACAACGACAACGACATCAGCAGCATCACGACCGCGCCGGCGGCGGCGGTCGGCAGATCGAGATCGACGGTGGCGGCGCTGTAGATCGCGACCGGCAGCGTGATCAGATGGGCACTGCCGAGCACCAGCAGAATGCCGAACTCGTTGAGCGTCAGCAGAAAACACAGGATCGTGCCGGCCGCGATGCCCGGCCACGCGAGCGGCAGGATCACCTTGAACGCGACCATCAGGCCGTTCGCGCCGAGGCTGCGCGCGGCTTCGATCAGTCGCTGGTCGAGCAGCGCGAACGATGCCAACGTCGGACGCACGACGAACGGCGTATAGAACACGACTTCCGCGAGAATCACGCCGCCGATGCCGAACAGAAAATCGAGCGGCGGCGCCTGCAGATTGAACAGCCGCTGCAGCCCGATGCTGACCGAGCCTTGCGAGCCGTACAGAAAGATCAGCGTGAACGCGACCAGAAACGACGGGAACGCGACGAACAGTTCGAGAAAGCGCGTGACCATGCGCGCGCCCGGAAACGGCTTGAAGAACAGCAGCGACGCGAGCGCCACGCCGAGCAGCGACGCCAGGCTCGCGCTCGCGAACAGGATGCCGAGCGTGGTGCCGATCACGCCGCGCGTTTCGGGGTTACCGAAGAACGTTACGTACGCGTGGCCAGACAGGCCATGCGCGCCGGTCAGACTCAGCATCACGAGCCGCACCAGCGGATAGATGACGAGCGGTCCGAGCACCACGACTGCAATGAACAGCAGATGCCATTGCGCGAGGCGCTCGCGCCGCTTGACGGCGGCCGCGTGCGCCGCCGCGCTCGCGAGACGGCGCGCGGCGGCGGCTTCGACCTCGGCTTGCGCGGCAAGGTCGAGTGGGTTGGACGTATCAGGGCTTGATAAGGACGACATCGCCAGCCTCGTAACGCAGGGAAACACGCGCGCCCTTCTCCGGCGTCATGCCGAGACCACGCTGCAGCGTGACGAGCACGGGGTCGTTCGGCAGCGCATCGAGCACGACCGATACCGACAAGGCCGCGCCGTACCACTCGACCGACGCGATCGCGCCGTGCAACTGCCCCTCTCCGAGCGGCACGATGCGCAGCGCCTCCGGACGCAGACACGCGACACGTTCGCGCTCGTTGTAGCGCGCGTCGTCCATGCCGAACGCGACCTGCGGCGGCAGCAGATTGGCCGCGCCGAGGTAGCGCGCGACGAAGCCGTCGGCCGGCGAGTCGTACAGCTGCTGCGGCGTGCCGAGCTGCGCGATATGGCCATCGCGCATCAGCAGCGTGCGGTCGGACAGCACGAGCGCGTCGTCCTGATCGTGCGTCACGCAGACGATCGTCAGATTCGGCAGGCGTTCATGCAGCGCCTTCAGTTCGGAGCGCACCGACGCGCGCAGATTGGCATCGAGCGCCGACAGCGGTTCGTCGAGCAGCAGCACGTCGGGCTCGATCACGAGCGCGCGGGCGAGCGCCACGCGCTGCTGCATGCCGCCCGACAGTTGCGCGGGCATCACGTGACCGGCATCGCCGAGCTGCACGAGCTTCAGCACCTCGGCGACGCGGCGCGCGACGTCGCGCGCCGGAATACGCCGCGCGCGCAATCCGAACGCGACGTTCTCGAATACCGTCAGATGCGGAAACAGCGCGTAGCTCTGGAACAGCAGTCCGAGGTTGCGCTTGTGCGGCGGCACGTGCGTCAGATCGCGGCCGGCCACCGTCAGCGTGCCGGCCAGACCGTCGGCCTCGATGAAGCCCGCGATGAAGCGCAGCAAGGTCGTCTTGCCGCAGCCGCTGCGCCCGAGCACGGTGAGCAACTCGCCGCGCCGGATGGTCAACGACAGATCGTCGAGCACCGTGCGCGCGCCGAAGCGCACTGTCAGGTGATCGATCTGCACGCCGCCCGGCGCGTCCGAACGCGCGGCGTCGAGCGCATCCAGCGGAGCGCCAGGCGCAGTGGGGTGAGCGAGACTGGCCGTATTCACCGGAGTCGTCCTCCAACAGGATTAATGCTGATGCGGCGCCGCGCATTACGTGCGAAGCGCCGCCTGAATCGACTTACTTCGGCTTGACCACTTCGATCTCTTTGCCCGACGAACCGATCACGTCGCTCTTCCAGCGCGCGGTCCAGTCGGCCTTCTTCGCCATCACGTGGTTCCAGTCGACCGGAATCAGCTTGACGCCGCTGATCGCCTGCTTGACCGCTTCGCCGTTCTTGCCGGCGAGCGGCACGTCGCTGCGACCCGGAATGCCGAAGATGTCCGGCACCTTCGACTGCACTTGCGTCGACATCAGATAGTCGATCAGCTTCTTGCCCTCGGCCTGGTTCGGACCGTTCTTGATCAGCGCGATCGCGTACGGCAGCTGGAACGTGGTCGGCTGACCGCCGGGCGTGGCGGCGAGGAACACCGGTTTCAGCGACAGGCCGCCGTTGGCCGCGTCGTCGAGATCCATCTGCAGATCGCCGTTGGCGACCACGATCTCGTTACGCGACAGCAGCACGTCGAGATAGCCCGTGCCCTTGGTGTGGAACTTGGCGCTCTGTTCGAGCTTCTTCAGATAGTCGAACGCCTGGTCTTCGCCCATCAGCGACGAGGTCAGGATGATCACCGCCATGCCGTCGCCGGCGGTCGCCGGATTCGAATACGCGACCTTGCCGGTGAAGTCCGGGTGCAGCAGGTCCGCGAACGTCTTCGGCTCGGTTTTCGTGACTTCGGGGTTGATCGCGAACGAGAAGTAGTTGTTCACGAAGGTCGCCCACGCGCCGTTCGGCGCCTTCGCGATGGCCGGCACGTTCTTGTAGTTGGCGCTCTGGTACGCCTGCAGCAGGCCGCTCTGGTCGGCCTGCTGAATGAACGGCGGCAGCGTGACGAGCACGTCGGCCCTCGGCTGATCCTTCTCGATCGTCGCGCGGTTCACGACTTCGCCGCTACCCGCCGTGACGATATTGACCTTCACGCCCTCCTTCTTTTCGAAGGCCGGCAGCACATCCTTGTACAGATTTTCGAGGCCGTCGGCCGTGTACAGCACGACGGCGTCGGCCGCATGAGCCTGCATCGCGGCACCGCCGAACGCGGCCGCGGCGACCAGCGCCGGCAGCAGTTTGCGCGCGAGGCCGGCCGCGGCGTGAAGGGAATTCGTCTTTTTCATGTCGCTCTCTCCGAAGCTAAAAACCAGACGGTCTGGATAACCCATACCTGTAGTGATTGAACGGCGGCACGCGCCGCTTGCGTGTTGCCCGCTGCGGTTGCCGCGCCGGTCTGTCGTGGATTGCAGATTGCCGACAACTTTGCCGCTTCTCGCCCAGCCTGACTGACAGCCCCCTACCATACCCGCGCTGCCTGCCGCGCCTGAGCGGGCACGGCAAGAATCACAGGTTTCGATGACAAGGCCATGACGATTGCGCCGAATCCCAAAAAACGACACAAATTGCCAACTCCCGCCAACCGATGGAATTCGTCGCGCCACCCCAAAGCGGACCCCGCGCGCCGATCCCGTGTGGATCGTACATGGCGAAAATGACGATGTATGCACGGTGCGTCGGGAAAATGCGGAGGGGGCGGGTGGCTTTTTTGTATTTAGATTTTGGCGGGCGCGGAATGTCGCTCAGCGCGAGCGGCGTACGAACGCGGCGGGAACCGCCCTGCCAGCCCGTCTCAGGCGATCAGAATCTCCGGACCATGCGCGGTGATCGCCGTGCCAAGCGCGCGCTCGGGCGCCAGTTCGGTGACCAGATACCGCGCCGACTCGATCCCGTTGATGCGCACCGGCGTCACGCGTCCGAATTTCGAATGATCGGCGACGACGACCACCATGTCGGCCGCGGCGATCATGCGGCTGCGTACTTCGGCCGCCATGCGGCTGTAGTCGGTGAGATAGCCGTCCGGCGAAATTCCGCCCGCGCCAATGAACGCGAAATCGGCGTGGTACTGCGTGAGCTGCTGAACCGTGTCGAGGCCGAAGGTCGCGTCTTCGATATCGGACAGCTCGCCGCCGAGCAGCGTCACGCGATTGTCGTTGCGTCGGCCGAGCAGCAAAGCGATGCGCCAGTCGTTGGTGTAGACCGTCAGCCGATGCCGGTCGAGCAGCGCCCGCGCGACCGACTGCGTAGTACTGCCCGAATCGATGATCAGCGATGCGCCGTCCGGCACGAACTCGGCCGCGCGCTCGCCGATCGCACGCTTCGCACCGGCGTTCTCGGCTTCGCGCGTATCGAGATCGGGCTCGCGCCGATCGCTCGACAACGCGCCGCCGTGTGTCGTCACGAGCAGGCCGCGGCCGGCCAGCGCGTTGAGGTCGCGACGGATCGTTTCGCGCGATACGTTCAGTTCGCGCACCAGTTCGGCGACCGACAGCGCGCCGTTCTTTGCGACTTGCGCGAGGATGTATTGATGACGTTGTTCTGCGAGCATCTGAGAAGGCCGGAAGCCGGCACGCTTGGGTTTCGCCGTGGTTGAGGAAGGCCGCCGTATTGTATTACGCGTATTGCGCGTCGTCGGTGCTGGCGTGCAGGTGGCGCTCAGGGTGGCGTGGGGGCGCGTTCATGGCGCGCTCGGCTTGCATCGAGCCGCCCTTGCGCGCGAACACGCCAGCCATCGCGCCGACCTGCTAACCTTGACGGCTGGACTCGCCGGCCATGCGGCGAACGCAACGCCGCCGCCCGGCCGAGTCCCGCGCACAACGCCTCGCCCGTCAACCGAACCGCCGATGCCGCCACTGTTTCGCCGTCTACTGCTGCTGTTCCATGCGCTGCGTTACGGCGCGCGCCTGATCTGGCTCGCCGCCCCGCCCGACCACAAGCTGCACTGGATGATCGAACTGATCGGCCGCGTGCATGCGTCGGAGCGCAGCGGCGCGCAGTTGCATGGTCTGCTGCCGGCGCTCGGTCCGCTCGCGAGCCGCTTCGCGCAGACGCTCGCCAGGCGCCCCGAGCTCGCGAGCGGCACGCTGCATGACGCGCTGGACGCCATCGATCACATGGAAGTGCCGCTGTCGCCGGACGACTCCGCGCTGGCTTTGACTCGCGCGTTCGGCCGGCCGCTCGGCGAGCTGTTCAGCGCGGTCGACCTCGTGCCGGTACGCAGCGGCTTCGCCGAGCAGACCCATTTCGCGCGGCTCGCGATGCCGCTCAAAGGTCATCACGAAGTCGCCGTCAAGCTCGTGCGCGCGCAGCAATTGCAACAGATCGGCGATGAACTCGCTTTGTTGCGCTGGGTCGCGCGCTGGCTCGAAAAGCTGTCGCGCGTCGCGCGCCGGCTGCAGTTGCGCGCGCTCGCGCAAACCTTCACCGACGACATCCTGCGCCGCTTCGACCTGCGCGCCGAAGCCGCGAATCTGAGCCAGACCGGCCACGATTTCGACGGCGACAAGCGCATCGTCGTGCCGGACGTGATCTGGGAGCTGTGCACCGACCACACGCTGACGATGCAGCGCGTCAACACGCTGTCCGCGAGCGACCTGCCCGGTCTGCACGCGCACGGCATCAAGCTGGCGCCGCTCGCCGCGCATATCGTCGAGGTCGTCACCGAGCAGGCATTCGAGCATGGCTTCTTCCACGCGACGCTCGATGCGCGCCGCGTGCGCGTCAGCATCGAGCCGGACACGCTGGGGCGCCTCGTGCTCGCGGAGTTCTCGATCATGGCGACGCTGTCGAGCGACGAGCGCGAATTTTTCGTGCACGGCGCGACCGCGTTGTTCGACCAGGACTACGGGCGGCTCGCCGACATGCATCGCGAGGCCGGCCACGTGCCGGACGACACGCGCGCCGAGCTGCTCGAAGCCGAGTTGCGCACGCGCGCCGAAGCGCACTTCGCGGCGGCGCCCGAGGATCGCTCGGCGGGTTCGCTGTTTCACCATCTGCTGCACGGCGTGCAACCGTTCGACGGCCACGTGCCGGGCGCGCTCGCGACCGCGCAGCGCTCGTTCCAGCAGGCGGAGATGCTCGCGCGGGCGCTGCATCCGGGCATCGATACATGGAACATCGCGCGCGGCGTGCTCGCCGATATCGCGCGACGCGATCTCGATCATCGGGGCTGGCTCAAGCGACTGTCACACGAGCTGCCGCATCTCGCGCATATGCTGCCGCGCGTGCCGCAACTGGCGGTGCGCTATCTGCAGCAGCACGATCGCACCGGCACCCCGCAGCAGAACGCGCAACTGCTCGCGGATCTCGCGCGCGAATACCGGCGCACGCGCTGGCTGCTGTGGGCATGCGTCGTCTGTGGCGGCGTGCTCGGAGCGGGGATGACGCTGCTCGCGTGGTGACGGTCCCGCGCGCGCGTTGCAGCTTTGAACAAGACGCGCGCCGCCCGTGCCGCCAACATGGCGGCTTTTTCACGCCTCCCCCGCCTCGATGCTCGCTTCCTTTCTTGCCGCCGTCTTCGTCGTGCTGTGGTCGACCGGTTTCGTGGTCGCCCGCGCGATCACGCCTTACGCCGATCCCAATCTGTTTCTGCTTGCCCGCTTCGGCGGCACCGCGCTGGTCTTCGCGCTGGCCACGCTGGTCGCGCGCGCAGCCTGGCCGACCGGACGCGACTTCGGCAAGCACCTGGCCGCGGGCGCGCTGCTGCAAGGCGTCTATCTCGGCGCCGGCTACTGGGCCGTCGCGCAAGGTCTGAGCGCCGGCGTGATGGCGCTGCTCGGCGCGCTGCAGCCGCTCGCGACGGCCGCCGTCGCCGCGCCGCTGTTCGGCGAGCGCTTGTCGCGGCGCGGCTGGAGCGGCATGGCGCTCGGCCTCGCCGGCGTCGTGCTGGTGCTCGCGCCGAAGCTCGCTGCCGCGACGCCGCCCACGCACGGCAACGCACCCGCGTGGCTGGTCGTGCTGATATCGATCGTCGCGGTGGGGGCGATCACGGCGGGCACGCTGTTCCAGAAGACCTCGCTCGCAAAGGCCGATATTCGCAGCGCGAGCGCCGTGCAGAACGTCGGCGCGGCGATCGTCGCTGGGGTGCTGGCGCTGGCGCTCGGTGAGCATCGCTGGATCGCGTCGCCGACGCTGTGGGCATCGCTCGCGTGGGGCATCGTGATGCTGTCCGGCATCAGCGTCACGTTGCTCGTCTGGATGGTCCGGCGCGGCGATGCGGCGCGCGCGACTGCTCTGCTGTTTCTTGCGCCGCCGCTTGCCGCGCTCGAAGGCTATCTGGGGTTCGGCGAAACGCTGCTGCCAGTGCAGATCGCCGGATTTGCGGTCGCGCTGGCTGGCGTGTTGTTGGCGAGGTCGTGAGGGGCGCCGCGCGCCAGCATCGCCACCAAGCGCCCGTCAGTCGGCCGTATCCGCGCGCGCGGGCATTTTCGCTCGCGCAACCGCGCCCGGTGCTGGCGACCACGCCGGCCGACTCTTGCGCTGCGAATCGACCACGACGATAAAACGCCCCGCCCACGGCATGATCTGCCGGTCGCTTTTCAGCACCCACAGCGATTGGCCGGAATCGACGAGCTGCGCATATGCTGCGTCGAGAATCCCGTAGCGATCGAGAAACGTGTTCAGCGATGCGGGAATCCGCACGCAGCCCTTCGAATGACGAATGCCGAGCAGCGGTTCGAGCCGCTCGGGGTCGGTCGCGTGCATCTGGAAGCGCATCTGCGACATGCCGCCCTTGCCCCAGCCGCGCTCACCCAGCGCCCAGCCGAGGTCGAAGATGCGCATATCGCGCCGTCCGTAGCCGCGAATATGGTTTTCGTTCTGCGTGCCCTCGGAGCGAAAATCCATGTTGTCGGGCGTATGTTCGAACACGCCGAGCGGCGTGATGAAGTGGTCGTACTCGCCGGGCCGTCCCGTGGATACCGGGGATGCGCCGATCATCTGCCAGTTGTCGGCGGGCGCCGGGCGGAAGTAAATCAGGAGCGCCTGCACGTTCGCATTGCGATCGACGAGCACCACGTACTCGCCCGACAGATTGCCAAGCTCGTTCTCATTGAGCGCCGTCTCCAGACGATCGGCGTACGCTCGCTGCGCCGCGACGGGCAGTCTGAGCCGGCGCGTCACGTCCCGCGCGAATACGTCGCGCAGCAGGAACGCGCGGCGCGGATCGACGACGCCAGCCGCGTCGGGCGCGGCGATGGTGGCGGCGTCGATCGTGGGCAACGGCCGGCTCGCGCCATTCCATGCGTTGCCCGGATTGGCCAGATTCACCGTATGCGCCGCTGATGTCGCGGATGCAGGTGACTGAGCGCCACCGGGCGCCGCCGCATGAACCGGCGCCGCCATCGCACCGGCACTCGAGACGACGGCTGCGCAAACCCACGCGCAAATCCTCAGGCGGTTCAATCCAGGCTGGCCAGGCCGATCTGGGTATCTCATCGCGTCTTGGAGCAAACATGATTATTATTGATCGCACGCCGGGTCCCTGCGGCGTTCGGCACGACCGATGTTACTCAGCGAAGCGAGGCGTGTCGATGAAAATACCTTCTAACCTGCGAACTCTTCAAAAATGATCGGCTATTTTTCGACAATCGACATGCCAGCGAAAACGCAATTAATACGCAATTAAATCGGTCATCGGAAAATCAAACCCCAAAAGGCAATATACGATTTCGTTCGACGAAAGGTAGACAGAAGACGGCGGCACGTGCCGATACTCACGCCGTTTTTCAACCTGCTTGCAATCTGTTTCAAGCCACTTCAATCGCTTTTTCTCTCGCGAGGACAACAACGATCATGGCTCAATCCGATCCAGCCGCGCGCCAGGCCCGCATCGCGACCGAAATGCACGTCGCCGCCGAATTCGACGCAAGCCGCGAAATCGAGCGCCGGGTCGATTTTCTGGCGAACTATCTGCGCGACAGCCACCTGAGAACTTATGTGCTCGGCATTAGCGGCGGCGTCGATTCGACTACGGCCGGGCGTCTCGCGCAACTCGCGGTCGAGCGTTTGCGGGCGAACCATTACGACGCGAGTTTCGTCGCCGTCCGTCTGCCTTACGGCAAACAACGCGATGAAGCGGATGCGCTCGAGGCATTACGCTTCATTCGCGCCGACGAAAATCTGACTATCGATATCAAACCCGCAGCCGATGCGATGCTCGAGTCGCTCGATAAAAGCGGCGTGTCGTTCAAGGACGAAGCCCAGCGGGATTTCGTGCACGGCAATATCAAGGCGCGCCAGCGGATGATCGCGCAATACGCGGTGGCTGGCGCGCGCTCGGGCGTCGTGATCGGAACGGACCACGCGGCCGAATCGGTGATGGGCTTTTTCACGAAGTTCGGCGACGGCGGCGCCGACGTGCTGCCGCTCGCCGGGCTCAGCAAGCGCCGCGTGCGTGCGGTCGCGAATACGCTCGGCGCGCCCGACGCGTTGGCGCATAAGGTGCCGACCGCCGACCTCGAGATGCTGCGGCCGCTTCGTCCCGACGAAGACGCATATGGCATCCCATACGACGCGATCGACGATTTTCTCGAAGGCAAGCCGGTCAGCGATACCGTGCGTGACGTGGTCCTGGAGTTTTACAACGCGACGCGTCACAAGCGGGCGCTGCCGTATACGCCGTTCGATTGGCCGGCGTCGCCGGATGTGCAATGATGCGGCCGCGAACGGCGCTCTCAAACGAATAAGGCGGTGGACATGCGCGCGTCGTCGCGCCTGTCCACCGCCTTCGAAAACAATAGAGCTTACTGCACCATCCGCGGCGCTTACTGCTCGGGCGGCGGTTCGTCGCTGAACAGATCGGCGCTCGCTTCGAGCGGCTGGCCACCCAGTTGCTTGCCGTGAATCTGCCGCGCGATCACGTCGCCGACATACGGCACGCTCGCGTCGAGTTCGATCGTCGCGTAGGCGCCGGGCTTGCCGGCGTCCACCACCTCGACGTGTTTCGCGTAACGGCCGAGTTCGCGCTTCAGAAATTCCCGCACGTCCTGCTCGCTGCACGATTCGGCGATATTGCGCACGGTCAGGTTCATGCGGCCTACCCTCGCCGCGCCTGGCGGTCCGTCCGTTGGTCAGCGCTTGCGATACGCACCGCTCGCAGCGCGGCACGCTGCTTCGTCTGAGTCGCGCCGAGTGCGCGAAGTGCGACCACGCCGGTCGCGCCGGCTAACCCCATAGCGAGCCATGACAAGTAAAAGGCCATCGTTCAAATCTCCTGTGCGAATTGCATCCTGTTGTCAGGATAGCCCGCTTCGACAGCGAACACACTGTGACGCAGAGTCGTAGGCAATGGCGAAACGTCCCCGTCGATGCACTGTACCTGAATCGGTCGCGCCAAATCGCGCCGATCAGTCGGCCGCTTGCACGTTCGCCGCGCTCACCCACCACGCATTCTTACCTTGCGGCAGACGGACCAGCACCGCGGAAGGATCCTCGACGCCGTCATCGGCGATCTGGCATACCGGCAGGCCGTCGGGCAGACGCTTCACTTCGCCAGCGGCCTCGAACAGCGCGATTCGCTGCGCATCCAGCGGGCGCAGTTGCCGATACACGTCGAAGCTGAGCGCCGCGGGCACGTCGCCGCGAATCTCGAGCTCATTGGCGCGCGCGCAATGCGCGGGCGCGACGGCAACTGCGGCGGCGCTGCCGCTCAGGCAGCCGATCGTCAGCGCGACGGCGGCGAGACGGGAATGGGTCATCGTGTTTCTCCGAAAAAAGTGAGGGGCAGCGAACCGTGGTTCCGCGAGGAATGCGCAAGCGTGCGGACGCGCGGCGCGCTCAACGCTGGCGGGCATGCGCGTCGCCGCGTCGGCTGTCTTCGCTGTCGACGCCATCGTCGTCGCGAGTCGCGAACTCGAGCCGGCTCACGTCGCAGGACGCCTGGCCAAAGCCCGCATACACCGCCGACCAGTTGCCGACGATCACCGCTTGCGCCTGCGCGAGACTCAGCTTGCCTTCGCAGACGCAGCGCTTGAGCAGCGCCGCCGCGCGTGCCTTGCGGCGCTCGCCCTGCGGGCCGGACCACGGCAATAGATCGAGATTGGCCGGCGCATCGGGCGATCCGCCGAGCATGATCGGCACACGCCGGTCGAGCGCGAACGCGGCGACGTCATCCGCATCGATGCCGCGTGCGGCAAGCATGCGATCCTTGTGCGCCATCAGTTCGTCGAACGGCGGCGCGACGGTTTCCGCATAACCGGGGCGGCAAATCGTCTGGCCGATCGACTGCTGGGTCACGCGTTCGTCGAGCACGGCGCTCGGTTGCGCGGCGGCATCTCCGATGCGCAGCGCGAGCAGTGCGCCAACGGTGACGAGCAGCGCACGGTGCGTGATGCGCACGCGCGGACGAAGGACGCGCGTGCGTCCGAGCCGCGGCGCGTTGGCCGCGTCATTGCTGCTGGTCGTGTCGCGGGAAAGACCGCGCCGATGGGTGTCTGCGATGCCTGCGTTCATTCGTCGGCGCGCCGGCGGCGGCACGCGGTAGTTCAATTCGCAAGGCAATTAAAACACATTCAATATGGATGAGTATAAAAGCCGGACATGAGGGCGCGGCGTTTGCCGGCTCGCGGCAGCCGCCGCGAGCCAGCGCAGACCAACCCAGCGCGACGTCGCGATGAGTGGGGGCGCCCCGCGGCCTCTACTTCGCCACCCGCGCCTGCAACGCGCGGATGCGCCCGAGCGCCTGCGCGTTCGACACCGTCTCTTCGTACATCTTTGCGAGGTCGGCTTTCAGCGCGGTGCGCGAACCGCCATCGAGATACACCATATGCCCAGATGGATAGAACCGTGCCGACAGGTTCTGCCGCACCTGCTGACTGACCAGCGGCATCTGCTGCAGATCGAGCACGGTCTGATAGAACGGCGTGACGAAATCGAAAAAGCCATTCGCCGACAGCACCTTGAGGTCGGGATTGAGCGCCATCACGGCGGCAAGGTCGCCGGCCGTGTACAGAATGATGTTGCCTGTCGAGTCGAGACCCTTCTGCGCGCCGGTTGGATCGATATGGCCGAAATCCCAGTACTTGAACGCCTGATCGTTGAGGTCGGTGAACGACGAGTTCGACGTGTACTTCAACTGCTCGTTCAGATAGACGTTCCACATCGTCGTGTAGACGCCGGTGACCGCGGTCATCGTCGGATCGTTGCCGCCGGAGTTCGGGTCGATCTTGCCGGCGATGCCGGTGTCGATCGCCGTTACGCGGCCGTCGTAGGCGCCGAGCGCGAGGCCTTGCGACTTCAGCAACGTGGTCAGGAACAGCGAATTGCCGCGGCTGTCGTAGCCCGCGATGTCGAGGCTCCACGCGAGCAGCGTCGTTTTGTCGATGCCGGTGTATTCGCTGAGTTTTTCGGTGGTCGCGGAATCTGTGGTCGGGAACTTGCGCAGCGCGGCCAGGTAGTCGGTGCGCGCGAACTGCGCGACCTCCTCGGCGAACGCGCCGAGATCGGTCGGCCGCGGCGCGACGCCGAGCTTCTTGTGATACCACGCGTCAGCGGCCGCCGTGGGCAGCGCGCCGACCGGATTGCCCGATTGCGTGTAATCGAGAATCGACGATTGCAGCGTAATGCCGTTCAGATCGACCCCATCCTCGTGCAGCCGGTACGCGAGCACGCAGCTACGCGCCGTACCGTAGGACTCGCCGAATAGATACTTCGGCGAATTCCAGCGGTTGTTCTTCGTCAGGAAACGCTTGATGAACTGCTTGATCGAATCCGCGTCCTGATCGACGCCCCAGAAGTCGCGATTCTTCTTCGGCGCAATCGCCGCCGAATAGCCGGTGCCGACCGGATTGATGAACACCAGGTCGCTCTTGTCGAGCAGACTGTCCGGATTGTCTTCGAGTGAATAAGGCGCAGGCGGCGTGAACCCCGGCATCGACGTCTTGATGCGGCGCGGCGCGAACGAGCCGAGCAGCACGAATACCGACGACGACCCTGGCCCGCCGTTATAGAAAAACGTGACCGGCCGCGTTTCTTCCTTCTGATGGTCCTGCGTGAACGCGACGTAGAACATCCTCGCCGACGGTTGCGAGCTGCTCGGATCGACGATCACCAGATGGCCCGCGGTCGCCGTGTAGTCGATCTTGTGACCGCCGATCGTCACCGAATGATGCGTGATCGCGGCCGTCTCGACTGTATCGGTAACCGAATCGTCCGGGCCGTTGCCATAGGCGAGCGGGTCGAAGAGCGGCTGGTCGCCGGCCTTGTGCGGCGCGCTCGTGGCGGTGGACGCGCCTGCCGAGGCCGTGGCATGCGTGTTGTGCGGCGAATGCTGGCTACCGGAAGCTGATTCTGTATTCGTCATGATCGCTCCAAGGGTTCGTTTTAATTGCCATGCGTCCTCGTTCTTACGTCTCGTTGTTGTGTTATGCGCTGTGTTGCAGACTATAGTGCGCCCGCCACCTTCCCGCCATTGGGGCTGCCCAGTCCCGTGCAGGCATCCCACCCCTTCGACGCCGCGAAGCTGCCGTTGTTGCCCTGCGTGATGTCGTTGCAGACGCCCGGCGCCTTGTACAGCTTAGCGTTGACGAAGCCGGCCGGCTGTCCCTTCGCCGCGTTGATGCGCGCGATCAGCGCCGCCCACAGCGGCGCGACCGCGCTGGTGCCCCCCACCACCGTTTGCATTCCGTCGACCAGCACGTCGTAGCCGGTCAACGGCGAGGCATCGCCCGCGACATCCGGCACGCCGCGCCCGCCGAGCGGCTGGCTGCCGCCGCCCGTCGCCGTGGCCGACAAACCCTGCTGCCACGCCGGCACCGGAAACGCGCTGCTCACGCCGCCGCCGCTGGCCCCGCCCTGCTCGCCGTCGTTCCACACGACCTCGCGCGCGATCGCCGAACCGGACGAGCTCAGGTGCGTGCCGCCGCAGGCGAGCA
Organism: Paraburkholderia sp. HC6.4b; assembly: GCF_014200875.1. Classification (NCBI taxonomy): domain Bacteria; kingdom Pseudomonadati; phylum Pseudomonadota; class Betaproteobacteria; order Burkholderiales; family Burkholderiaceae; genus Paraburkholderia; species Paraburkholderia sp. HC6.4b. The sequence goes on along the minus strand of NZ_JACHDC010000032.1, from coordinate 62,461 downwards.
CATACGGGCTCGACGCCGGGAAGTCGACCGCGTCGCCGCCGCCCGAGCCGTCGCTCGACCCGCTGTCGCCCGAGGCCGCGCAGATGGTCACGCCGAGCGCCGCCGCCGATTGCAGTACGCTGTTGAGCGCCTGCATCGACTGGCTGGTCCACACTGATTCCGGCGCCCCCCAACTGATCGAGATCACCGACGGCTTGTTAGTTGTGTCGTGCACCGCGCGGCTCACCGCGTCGATGAAGCCGGCGTCGCTGTTCTGCGTGAAGTACACGGCGATGGCCGCGCCCGGCACGATGGCGCCGACGATCTCGATGTCGAGCGTGACCTCGCCGTCCGGCCCGTTCGGATCGCCGCTCGGCTCGTTGCCAGCCTGATCGACGCCGACCGGGGTCACGGTCGGCTCGCTTACACCGAGGCTCGAGAAATAGGTCTTGAGGTCCGACGTGTTGTAGCCGCCGCCGAGCTCGATGATGCCGACGCACTGACCGCCGCCGTCGCCTTGCGGAAACTGGTAGAGCGAGGCGAGCTGCGGCGGCGAGTACGACGTCTGCCCGGCGCGCGCCGGCACGAACGGCGGCCGGATGCGAAAGTGCGGACGCGCCTGCGGCCGGTTGTCGAGTCCGAGCACCGCCTCCACGACGCCATGCAGATCGTCCGGCACGCTGATCGTGCCGGTGCGGCCACGGAACTGGCCGGCCGCGTGATGCCGGTAGAGCTCGAGCTTGACCTCGAACGCGCTCTGGAATTGCGCGATCGTGCCGCTCAGCAGCACCGAGCGCGCCGCCGGATCCTCGCGCGCGACGGTGAGCCCATGCGCGGCCGCGAACGCGCGGACCTTCGCGATGTCATCGGGCGCGGCGCCGTAGTCCTGGGCGAGCGCCTCGCGCGACAGCGGCTTCACGCTCGCGTCGCCGGCTTCGATGCGTTTCATCAAGGCGTCGAACTGCGCCTGCTGCTGGCGGCGCAGCATCACGAAGACCTCGATCCGCTCGGCGGGATCGCATTGCCCGATGACCGTCGTGCCCTGCGCGACCTTTCGCTCGCTGCCCGGCAATGGATGCTTGGTGACCATGGTATCGACTCTCCTGTTAGCGTGGCTTGGCACGCGGTCATGCACGACCGCGCGGCGCGGCGGCGGCCAGGCACGCCACGCGCCTGCATGAAGCGCATCGTGGCGATACGCGGCAGGGGTTGTTCAAGAACTTCGTCCAAGCGTCCGACCAAAGCATTCGAACACAGTTCCGGCCAGCGCGACAGTCGTCCGCATGGCCAGGGTCTAATGCGCGGCGTGGATGCGACACGCTATGATGCTCAAGCGGCATTCCCGCCGTTTCATTGCCGCGCGCGCCGCCTGCGCGCACGATCGAGAAATCAGAGGAACCCATGTCAATTTCGATGTATCAAGCATCACTGCCTGTGCTGATTCGCGGCCTCACGAACCTGCAGGCCATCCTGGGCAAGGCCGAAGCGCACGCGGCCGCGAAGCAGATCGAACCGTCGGTGTTCACGAATGCCCGGCTCGCGCCGGACATGCTGCCGTTCGTGCGCCAGGTGTATATCGCGAGCGATACCGCGAAGGGTTGCGCGGCGCGCCTCGCCGGCGTCGAGCCGCCGAAGTTCGACGACGTCGAGCAGACTTTCGATGAACTGCAGGCCCGTATACAGAAAACGATCGATTACCTGAAGGAATTCAATGCGGCACAGATCGACGGTTCGGAAAGCCGCACCATCACGCTGAAAATGCGGACGGGTTCGATCGAGTTCACCGGAGCGTCATATCTGTTCGGTTTCGTGCTGCCGAACTTCTATTTCCACGTGACGACCGCGTATGACATCCTGCGTCATAACGGTGTCGAGCTCGGTAAGCTCGACTATCTGGGCGGGATGCAGCAGTAAACGGAGCAGGCGGGTCGTCGATCGCGCGGCCGCCCTCACGTGTGCAGGCGCGGCTGGAATGCGATCACCGCCATGCCGGCCAGCGTCAGCGCGACGCCTGCCGCGTCCCACAGCGTGGGCCGCACCTGCTCCACGACCCACAGCCACGCAATCGCGACCGCCACGTACACGCCGCCGTAGGCCGCATACACGCGGCCCGCTGCGGTGCCATGCAGCGTCAGCAGCCACGCGAATAGCGCGAGGCTTGCCGCGCCTGGCAGCAACAGCCACGCGGAGCCGCCCTGTTTTAGCCAGCGCCACGGCAGGTAACAGCCGAGAATCTCGGCGACAGCGGTCACGACATACAGCAGGAAGGTTTGCATCGATGAGCGTGAGAAGGTGGTTGTGTCGCCGCGCGTGCGCGCGGCCGGCCGCGCTATCGGCTTTATTAACACAATCACTTGGCACCGCGGCCTTTGCATCGGCTGTATGCGCACGCGCGACGAATGCAAAAGCCAGCTCCAAGTTTCAATCCAGCGAAAGCCGCAGCGCGAAGCCGATCAACGCAGCCGAGAAGGTCCACCGTTGTACGGTCTGCGCCAAAGGATGGACGCGCATCCAGTTGGCGATGCGCGCAGCGCCGATCGCATACAACGCGTCGAAGCATGCGCCGATCACGAGCAGCACGACGCCAAGCTCGATCATCTGCCACGCTACCGGCCCCGCTTCCGGCCGCACGAATTGCGGCAACAGCACCGAGCAGAACAGTAGCGCCTTCGGGTTGAGCAGGTTCGTCAGCAGACCTTTGACGAACGCGGTCCGCAACGGCCGCACCGCATTGCCCGCATCGCTCGAAGCAGTGGATTCCACTCGCGGCGCGCCGGCCGCTTGCTTGTCGCGCGACCCGGCCGGCAATGCGAACCCGGGCGAGCGGAAGATTTGAATCCCCACCCACGCGAGATAGACCGCGCCGGCATAGCGCACCGCGTCGTACAGCCACGGCGCGTTGCGCAGCAGCGCCGCCATGCCGCACGCCGACAGCGTCACGTGCGTCGCGCGCGATACGCCGAGCCCCGCCGCGGCCGCGAAGCCGCTGCGCACGCCGCGCGCGATGCTGGTTTGCAGGATCAGCGCCATGTCCGGCCCGGGCACCGCATAAACGACAATCAATGCCGCCACGTAGACGGCCAGCAGGTGAGCGGAAATCATCGGAGCCTCCTTGTTGTTCGAGGCTCCATGTTGCTATCGGATGCGGAGCGTTTGCTGGCGACTTTCAGTCCTCCGCATTCAAAAAATAGCGGAATGCGCTAATATTTCGACATCTGGCGACGCCTTCCACCACCCTGCAGCCCCCTTCCGACCATGTCCACGGACGATCTCGACAAAACCGACCGCGCGATTCTCGCCGCGCTGCAAAACGACGGCCGCATGTCGAATGCGCGTCTCGCCGAGATGGTCGGCCTCAGCGAGACGCCTTGCGCGCGGCGTCTGAAACGTCTGGAGAACGATGGTTACATCGACCGCTACCGCGCGGTGCTGTCGCGCGCCGGGCTCGGTCTGGGCGTGATCGCGTTCGTGCTCGTGCGCTTCGCGGTGCACGACCGCGTGGTGGCCACGCGCTTCGAGCGCGAGGTGCAGGCGATCCCGCGGATCCTGTCGTGCCACAACGTGTCGGGCAGCGCCGACTACATCCTGCAGATCGTCGCGCGCGACCTCGACGACTACGGCACGTTCATGCGCGACGAACTGCGCGGCCTGCCGGGCGTGACGTCGGTGGAATCGGCCTTATCGTTGCGCGAAGTGAAAGCGTTTGGCGGTCTGCCGCTGTCCTGAGCGCGAACGTGGCATAGTCCCCCCTTTAGTCCCCTTTTGAAGCGGCACGAGCCGTTCCGACGCAACCCGACGACCCCGGAGTTCTCATGGATCACGACAAGGCGCGAGCCGAAGAAACCGCCGCAATGGAACGCGTGTTGACCGCCACCAAGCGGGTGCAGACCGCGTTCGCGTCGCTGCAATCGCAATTCCCGCCGGCAGGCAGCGGCAAGCCCTCGCAATTTGCGTTGCAGACTTTCGACGCCGCGCTGCAGGAACTCGAAGACGCACAAGCCGCGTTCGACGAACTGCTCGGCGATCTGCTCGACGGCAATCGTTGAGCGCTAGCGAGCGTCTGGCCGGCGCCCCGCTCGCCAGCCGGCTCGCACGCTTCGCGCCGCCGCAGACGCGTTAACGCGCGTCCGTCTCCACCACCGGCTCGCAGAGAATCGGAAAATTGACGGAGTTCGCGACGTAGCACTTCTGATGCGCGACGTGATGCAGATGCGTGGCCAGTTCGACATCGCCGCTCGCGCGGATCGTCACGCGCGGGCGCAGCACGATCTGCGAAAAGCGGCCTTCCTGCGCGGTATCGAGCATCGTGCCTTCGGCGTCGTCGCGATAGTCGAGCACGACGATGCCCGCCTCCGAGCACAGATGCAGATACCACAGCTTGTGACACGCGCTCGCCGACGCGACCAGCAGGTCCTCGGGATTCCAGCGCGTCGCGTCGCCGAGAAACGCCGGATCCGACGAGCCCGGAATGTCGGGCTTGCCGCCGGAAGAAATCACGTGATCGCGGTCGTAGTCGCGGTAGCCGGAGGTACCGCTGCCGCGGTTGCCGGTCCATTTCACCGATACGTGGTACTTGTGCTCGCCGTGCGCCATTCGCTTCCCCTTTGGTCGGATCGGACCTGCATTCTATCCGCGCCACACTAGCGCGGCGGCGCCGCGCGGCCGGTCACGTTCGGCGCGCGTGGGTCGGGATTCATATAGAGCGCCGTGCCGTTCGCGCGCATGTTGTTGAGCGCGGCGCCCGAGCCGGTCGCGCCACCCGAGCCGAGCCCATACGAGCCGCCCGCCGACATGCCGGGCCCCGGCATGGCACTCGGACTGACGCCGGTACCGATGCCCATCGCGCCGCCGACAGCCGCATTGCCGCTGCCCCCGCTGGTGCCCGCGTTCGTGCCCGCACGAGTGCCGTTTTGGCTACCGCCAGGATTGCCCGGTTGCTGGGCCTCTACCGTTGCAGCGGCCCCCACCGTCAACAGCGCCGCAAGCAACACCGACCACACGATCCCACCTGTTGCTGTCTTCATAGCCACCCCCAATCGCATCGATCCGCCGAGCACGATATCTATTCTGAGCCGATCGCGCGACCGATGCAGCAGCGCCGCTCCCGCCCGCGCCCACGGCGTGTCCGTGCGCGTTATGATCGATCGTTACGCCCGAACGGCCGATTGCGCACGATGGAGCACGCCTACATCCACCTTTTGCATCTGCTCGCCGGCCACTCGACGTGGATGCTCGCGGTCGTTTTCCTCGCCGCTTTTTTCGAAGCGATCGCGGTCATCGGCACCTTCGTCCCCGGCAGCACCGCGATGTTCCTCGCCGGCGCGCTGACGGGCACCGGCTCGCTGAGCCTTGCCTGGGTCTTCGTGTGGGCGATCGTCGGCGCGGTCGCCGGCGACGGCGCCAGCTTCTGGCTCGGCGATCGCTACAGGGAGCGCATCGTCACGCTGTGGCCATTCCGCGCACACCCCGGCGTACTCGACGCGGGCCAGCGCTTCTTTCTGAAGCATGGCGCGAAGAGCGTCGTGCTCGCCCGCTTCATCGGCCCGCTGCGGGCGATCGTGCCGGTCGTCGCGGGCATGATGGGCATGCGGCCGCTGCGCTTCCTCTCGATCAACGTGCTCTCCGCGCTGCTGTGGGCGCCCGCGCACATCCTGCCCGGCGTCGTGTTCGGCGCGTCGGTGCTGCTCGCGGGGGCGGTGTCGTTCCGGCTCGTCGTGATCATCGCGATGCTGGCGTGCATCGTGTGGCTCAGCTTTCGCGGCGCTGGGTTTCTGGTGTCGCACGCGAATGCCTGGTCGAGCGCGGCAGGCCGTCATCTCGGCAGTTGGGCATGCCGCCATCCGGGTCCGCTCGGCCGCATCGCGCGCCGCATGCTCGACCCCGACACGCCCGATGCGACCCACCTGCTCGCGACGTCGCTGATCGTGCTGGTGGCCGGCGCGCTTTTCTTCGGGATCCTTGACGACGTCGTCAGCGGCGATCCGCTGACGACCATCGACCTGTCCGTTTATCACTTTCTGCAATCGATACGCACGCCGTGGGGCGACACGTTGCTCGCGGCGCTCGCGACGCTCGGCAGCGGCATCACACTGTTCGCGCTGGTCGTCACGGTTGCCCTGTGGATGGTGTGGGAGCGGCGCTGGCGCACGATCGTCTACTGGCTCGCGGCGGTCGTGTTTTCGCAGCTGCTGATTCTCGGCCTGCAACTCGCGATGCGCCGCGCCCCGCCCAACGAACTCATGAGTGGTCACTTCGTGTTTCCGAGCAATCACGTCGCCGCGACGGTGATCATCTACGGCTTTCTCGCGTTTCTGCTCGCGCGCCGGATCGGTAAGCTCGGAGGCGTGCTGGTTGCCGGCGCCAGCATCATCGTCGTGATCGTGGTCGCGCTCGCGGGCGTCTACTTCGGCCGCTACTGGGTGTCCGACGCGATCGGCGGCGCGGCGCTCGCGTATGTGTGGGTCGCGCTGATTGCGCTGACGGCGATCTGGCGGCATCCGCGGCCGCCGCCGCCGCGCCGTTTCATGCCGCTCGTGGTGCTCGCGGTCGTAGCGCTCAGTGTCGGCCTGCAGCTCGGCCTCGCAATGCCGACGCCGCCGGACGGCGCGCCGCAACCACCCCCCGTGCAGTTCACGCAGACGCAGTGGAAGCTCTCCGGGTGGAAGCGGCTGCCGTGCTTTCGCTCCGACATGGGCGGCGATCGCAAGGAGCCGCTGACGCTGCAATGGGTCTCCGAGCCCGCTTCGATACGCGAGCAGTTGCGCGCGCAGGGCTGGGTCGAGGGCACCGACGTGTCCGCGCACAGCCTGCTGTCGCTCGCTTCGCCCGACGTCGCGGCGGTGTCGCTGCCGGTGCTGCCGAAGCTGAACAATGGCGTGCCGTCGTCGCTGGTCTTCATGCGACCGGGCAATTCGCGCGAGGAACGCTACGTGCTTCGCTTCTGGCCGAGCGGCTACGCGGTCGACAACGGCACCTCCGCGGCGCCGCTTTGGGTCGGCGCGTTCGCGCACGAGCGGCTGACGCGGCCGTCCTGGCCGCTGAACATTCTGCGCATCGATCACGACGCGAGCCCGTTCGACGCGCCCACCAGGTCGGGCGCCGAGCTCGGCGCGACGGTTCTCGCGGAGGTCGATTGTCACGGCGTGCCGGTGTCGCTGCTGGTCTCGCCGAGGCAATGAGCTGCACATCCAGGCACATCCAGGCAACTTCAGGCATCTCAGGCATCCCCAGAGACAACCGTGGGCCGCTTCGGAAGTCCACATCGACGTACCCGGCGCCGTCTATCAGCAATTGGCGCCACGGGCGAAACGCCTGCTGCGCCATATGCCGCGCGTGAGCGAACTCGACAATGCAAGCGCGCCGGAGCAATACCGGAAATTCGCCTATTGAAGAAAGCATTCAGTCGCCGCATTGGCCGCGCAACGAATTGTCACGAAAGCGAATCGCCAATTGACGCGCAATTGCCATAACGGAAATGACTGAGGCGAACGTGGGGATACACCGGGTCGCGAATGACAATCGATTTGACATTTAAGCCTTCGTTGCGCAAATGCAACGACACACCGGCATTATCCCCACTTCCCCCCGCTATTTGCACCGATAGCGCTCCTAATGCATTTTTCCACTCACGCAATCCGTAATCGCACTGGCAGAATGAGCAGAACGCCAGATAGCGGGAACCGGCATGCGTCGCCATTTCCGCAATGAAACACGGCGGCCGCGATTTTCTACCCAATTGCACGCATTAACGCTATCGTCTCTTTGCGACCTGAACTCTCGTAGACCACCAGGAGCTTCGTGTGCGGAATCGATCGATGTCTCGCGTGAAGAAAGGCCGCCAGTCCGCCGTTCGCAGCCACCGCTCGCGTGTTTCCCGATTATCTTCAAGTGCGCTTTCCGGCTCGGTTTCCAGCTCGCTTTCCAGGCTTCTCCCCCGGTTATCGCTTTGCATGACTGCGCTGGTGCTCGGCAGCTACTCCGCGTATAGCGTCGCCGGCGTTTCCGTATTGCGTCCGCCGCGCGAAGCGCTATCGAGCAGTCCACTCGAAGTGACGATCGTCTATGCCGGCGATCAACCCGGTGGCACCGAAGTCGACGTGCCGGCGCAATTGAATATCGCGATCAGCAATACCGACGTGGTACCGCATCGGCTCGCGCTCACGCGCGAAAGCGGCGCACCCGAGCATCTGAAGCTCGCCGCCGGCGAACTGAAGGCAGTGCGCTATACCGGCACGTGGCCCGAATGGGCGCGCGGCGCGATGCAGATCGACGTGCCGGATCTCGACGTGTCGCCATCGTACGTGCTGCTGACGCGTCCGCCGCGCTCCGGCAAGGACGCGGCGCTCGCGTCGGCCGGGAGCGCCAATGGAGCAACGGCGGCGGGCACCGCGAGCGGCGCACCGTCGTCGACGAGCCTGATCGCGTCGTCGCCCGCGCCATCACGACCGGATGCGCCCGTGCCGCAAATCAACACTTTCCTGAGCCGCTTCTCCGCCTTCGAACCGATGTATTTCGCCGATGGCGGCGGTAGCGAGTCCCTCGCGAAATTCCAGCTCAGCTTCAAGTTCCGCCTCGTCGTTCCGGACGACCCGCGCTCGCGTGGTTTCGCGGACAACCTGTACTTCGCCTATACGCAAACCTCGCTGTGGGATCTCAAGAAGTACTCGGCGCCGTTCCGCGACACCAGCTATATGCCGGCACTCTTTTATTACCTCGAAGACACCGGCTGGAAGAGCACGTGGTGGAGCCGAATGGGCGTGATGGCCGGCTACGAACACGAATCGAATGGACGCGACGGTCCGGAATCGCGCGGCGTCGACTATGTGTTCCTCAAGCCGATCTGGGATTTCGGCGACATCCACAGCTACCATCTGACCATCCAGCCGAAGATTTATTACTATACGCACATCGCCGGCGAGAACCACGACATCGCCGACTACCGCGGCTACGTGGACCTGCGGTTCATCTACGGCAGCCCCGACGGCGCGCAATTGGACACGACGCTGCGCAAAGGAACGCAAGGCGGCAAAGGCAGCGTCGATACGCAGTTCACCTATCCATTGGCGAAGCTGATCAATAGCCGCTGGGGCGGTTATCTGTGGCTCGGCTTCTTCAGCGGTTATGGCGAGGACATTCTCGACTACAACCAGCATCGCTGGATCGCGCGAATCGGCTATAGCATCACACGCTAATCCGGAATTCGCCCGGCATGCAAGCAAAGGGCCGCCGAGCGGCCCTTTTCCATTCGATGACGGCCCCCGACGCGCCGTAATACATCGAAACTTCCGCCGTAATCCTTTCAAAAGTTTGCCCAAAGCCGACCTCCACCCGGCGGGCAACCCGTCATGGACCGCTCGTGAATGCTGTGTGCACGAACAGACGGGCATATCAGTGTGGATTTCTCTAGAGTTGAAGGGTCGCCGGTCCAACCGGCTGGCCACGCCGCGCGCTGACTTTTCCAGCGTCTAATCAAAACCACGGAAAAACCAATGAAAACCGCTCTCCTTAAAGACGTGTCGCCTGTTTCAAACGAGCCAACCGGACTTCTTTTGCATCGGAATAGTGCACCGCTTGCGCTCAAGCACGAAATTCACCCGGAACAGATCCGGGATAGCCTGCCGGCCCGTCAGGGGGGAGTCGGCTTTCTGTTCCACGCGACCGATTGGGAAACCCTTTCATTTTCTTTTCACAACGTTCGCGAACGAAGCGAATCGTTCGAAGAGGAGTTGTGGAAAACCAGGCCTTTCATCGCATCGCCGATCTATTCGGGCGCGCAGGTGATCGGCGCGAATATCGCCTGCCCGGTGCCGCTCGAAATGTGGCTCGGCAGCCCGCGCGGCATCAAGCGCTTTCGCGAGACGCAATTCTTTCCGGCGCTCGAGCTCGCCCGAAAGGCGGGCTTGAACATGGTCGCGATGGGCGCGTCGACGCCCTACGCGTGCAACTACGGCGCGCTGCCCCGGCCGGTCAAGCCGCCTCACATCACGACGGGCCACGCGGCGACCGCGGCGATGCTGAAGGACTGGGCGATCCATTGCTGCGAACAGCTCGACCTCGAGCTCGGCAACACGAAGCTCGCGCTGTTCGGCGCGGCCGGCCGGCTCGGCACGACGGTCGCGAAGTATCTGCTCTACAAGGATGCGCCGAAGGAGCTGGTGCTGATCGATCTGCCCGACAAGATCAACCTGCTGATCGATCAGGCGAACGAGCTGCTCGCGTCGGACCTGCTCGGCAAATCGAAAGTCTCGGTGCATACGTTCAGCCCGGACACGCCGCTGCCGGACTTCGACGGCGCGATTCTCGCGAGCAGCACGAGCGTGCCTTACCTGAGCGCGGCCGATCTCAAACGCGCGCAATTCTGGATCGACGACTCGCATCCGCGCGCGGCAAGCGTCGCAGCGGAACTCGCTTCTCGCGGTCATACGCTCTATATTGAATGCTTCGCGCGCGGGCCCGCCGGACTCGACACCGCGTTCCCGTTCAGGCTGCCATCCACCCGCGACTGCTATACCTGCTTCGCCGAAGGCTATTCGGCATGGCAGGAAGGTATCGCCTCCGATTTCATCATTGGCAGCCCGCCCGTGTGGTCGGTCTCTTATACTCATGGTCTGCTGAAGAAGTATGGCTTTTCGGTCGGACCGTTTCACGGCAAGAACGGCGATTCGCTCGCCGAAGTCGTCGAATCACAGCAATTCAATACGCATGAAATGATGGGTTCCTAATGAACTCGGAGGCCTGATGGCGATACCGCGCGAAAGCATGCGGGATATGCTGGAACGAAGCAGGTTCGCAATTCGATGGGGAGGCGCACTCGGCCTCCTGTGTCACCCCATCTATTACGTCGTCTGGACCTACATCCTTCCGCAGCCTTACGACAACCTGCTGCTGCGGCTCAGCGCGGCGGCCGTCTGCGTTCCCCTGCTGTTCCAGGCGCGCTGGCCGAGGCGCTACAACCCCGCGCTGCTGATCTACTGGCATTGCTGTCTGATTTACGTGCTGCCGTTCGTCTGCACGTTTCTGACCGTCAGAAACGGTTTCTCCACGATGTGGATGATGACCGAGGTCATGATGATCTTCATTCTGGCGCTGTGTATCGACAACCCCCTGCTGCTGATAACCTGCATCGGTATTGGCGTGTTTTCCGGCGGGCTCGCCGGCGTGTGGAGCGCGCCGACGCCGGTCGTTCTCAGCGCGCAGGACAAGTCCAACCTCGCGTTGCTGCCGGTGGTCGTGCTGTGCAGCATGGCGTTCAGTCATGCGATCAGCAAGGGACGCATCTTCGTCGAAAAGAACCGCGCGTTGCAGGCGCTCGCGGGGTCCATCGCGCACGAGATGCGCAATCCGCTGAGCCAGTTGCGGCACGTGCTCGACCGCGTCGAGGAAGCGCTGCCCGCGGCGACCGAAGCGGGCGCGGCGCCGACGCTGACCGACGGCACGGCCTCGCTGATGTACAACCACCTCGCGCAGGGGCAATTGTCGATCGAGCGCGGCCTGCGCATCATCGCGATGACGCTCGACGAAGTCGCCGCGAAATCGATCCGCCCGGATAGTCTCAGCTACCTCCATGCTGGCGCGACCACGCGCAAGGCGCTCGCCGAATACGGCTTCGACAACGACAAGGAACGCGCGAAGGTGAGCGTCGTCGTCAGGCGCGACTTCGTGTTCAAGGTCGACGAGACGGTCTATCTGTTCACGTTGTTCAACCTGATCAAGAACGCGCTGCATCACATCGTCGCGTATCCGCAGGCGACACTCACATTGACCGTCGACCGCGACTCGGTGATCGTGCGCGACACCGGCCCCGGCATCGCGCCGGAGATCCTGCAGCATCTGTTCGAGCCGTTTCGCACGGCCGGCAACTCGGGCGGCACCGGGCTCGGGCTCGCGTACTGCCAGCGCGCGATGCGCGCGTTCGGCGGCAGCATCGACTGCGAATCGGGACTCGGCAAGTTCACCGCGTTCACGCTGCGCTTTCCACCGGTAGCGGCCGACGAGGTCGAGGAGCACGAGCGGCGCCTGTTCGAACGGGCGATGCCGGCGTTCAAGGGCAAGCGCGTGCTCGTCGTCGACGACGACGACACGCTGCGCGCCCGCACCCGCCGCGTGCTGACGCAGGCCGGCGCCTATGTCAGCGAGGCGTCGGGCGGCGAGCTTGCGCTCGCCACGTTGCGGCGCGCGCCGCTCTACGACCTCGTGTTGATGGACATCAGCATGCCCGCGATGGACGGCTACACGACGACCGAGCGCCTCCGCGCCGACAGAGACTGCCCGAACCGCAACGTGCTGATCGCCGCCTATACCGCCGAACCGGGCATCGCGGTGCGACTGCGCGCGCGGCGCGCCGGCATGGACGAGATCATCAGCAAGACGTCGAGTGTGCAGGAGCTGCTCACCGCGTTGCAGACCCTCTTCGACAACGGTGCGCATCATCAGCCGGGCGAACTGCCCGATGTCTTCGCCGGCAGAACCTTTGTGATCGCCGACGACGACACCTACAGCCGGCTTGTCGCGAAGGCGTATCTGGAGCGCTGCGGCGCGAGCGTCGTCGAGGCCGACCACGGTCAGGCGGTGCTGACCAAGCTGCACGAAGACGGCTTCATCGACGCGATCCTGATGGACGTGAACATGCCGGGCATGAACGGCATCGAGACGACGAAGTCGATTCGCGCGCGCACCGATGCCTACGCGACGCTGCCTATCATTGCGCTGACCAGTCACACCGATGCCGAAGCGGTGCAGGCCTGCGTTGCCGCCGGGATCAACGAGGTGTTGATCAAGCCGGTGCAGGCCGGCTCGCTGTACGCATGTCTCGCGCGGCAGTTCGGCGCACGCGGCGCGCTGGTTGCGGACGCTCCGCAACGAATCACGGAAACCGCGGGCGGAGCCGCGCAAACGGATTTTGCGGCGACGCCGGTGGCGTTGCCCCCCACTGCGAACGCGCCCGCGGCCGCCACCATCGCTGAAGAAAGCCTGCTCGACGAAGCGCACCTCAAGGAACTGGTCTCGCTCGATCTGCTTGACGAATCGTTCCTGAACGGCATCGAGCAGATTCGCTCGCTCGTCGTGCGCCTCGCAGGCAACAGCGCGGCCGTCGATATCAAGGCGACGCACGCGAGCTTGCATGCGTTGCTTGGCGTCAGCGGCAACATCGGCGCGAAGGCACTGCATCGCTACGCACGGCAGATCTATCCGCGCGTGATCGCCGGTGAGTGGCCAGTGGAAACCGACTGGCACGCCCAGATCCGCGCGTTGGGCGCGCGCTCGACCGACGCCTTGCAGCGGTATTACGCGTCGGCGAAAGGCCGGCGCGATCATCGCGACGCACTGAGCGATTGAGAGGGCGCCCTCGGTCGCCCTCTTTGCAGCGTGAAGTCAGAACTTGTGCAGCACGCCGACCGCAACAGCGAGCTGGTTCGCGCCGGTCTTCACGGTGGTCGTCGCGACCGAAGTCGCCCACCCCGTCGCACTCAGCGCCGCCTTCGAGCTGTTGATCACATACGTGATGTCGGTGTAAAGCGCCGTGCGCTTCGACAGCCAGTAGTCCGCGTTGACACCGGTGCTCAATGCGTGCGCGTCGACCTGGCGATACGCGTGGTAGTAAGTCGCGGCTGCGAGGTCCAGCGCCGGCGCCACCCTGTAGCGCACGCCCGCGAACGCCATCGACTGCGGCGGCGATGCGGCGAGCGTCGACCGGACGTCGTTCAGCAGCAATTCGTAGCCGCCGTACAGCGTCGCCTTGCCGATCTGATACGAACCGCCGGCCACGTAGCGGCGCTCGCTGTCGCCCGATGACGCGATGGCCGAGCCTTGCCGCTGCTCGTACGCGAACGTCAGATTCAGCGGCCCCTGCACATAGCGTCCGCCGATGTCGTACTGCTTGCCGACGCGGAACGAGCCCGCCACCGGCACGTTGTAGGTGACTGCGTCATAGCCGAGGCTGTAGAGCGCATTCAGCTCGAATGGTCCCACATGGCCGAGATACGACACCGCGTTATCCGCGCGACCGACGAACTGCGCGTCCTGCGCGGAAAGGCCGTAACTCGAATAACCGAGCGGGTCGAGCGCGAGGAAGTAGCGATACATCGGCGTCATCTGCCGGCCGAGCATCATCGCGCCGTAGCGGTCCGATTCGAGTCCGACGAACGCCTGCCGGCCGAACAGCCGCCCTCCTTGCTGCAGGGCACCGGTGTTCATCGACATGCCCGATTCGAGCGTGAAAATCGCCCGCAGTCCGCCGCCGAGATCTTCCTTGCCCGTGAAACCCCAACGCGAATTCAGCCGGTTGCCGGTGCCGAGAGCGACCTGCGTGCCCGACGATCCCTGCGACGTGACAGCGTGAGTCACGTAGGTCACCCCCGAGTCGACGATGCCATAGAGCGTGACCGACGACTGCGCATGCGCCGCGCCGCTGATGCCGATACCAATACCACATGCAAAAAGGACCTTCGACGGCCTGGCGAGAGGCTTGTGCTTCACCATGTATCTCCTGCTGGAAAGTGAGTTGTTTTGTGATGCGGATTAGTTATCGTTCGACCCCTGTCGTCGCGGTAGCCGGCGCGGGGCCGCGTCGGCTACCGGAGAATCGGTCATTCGCGTGCGATGTGCGGGTCGACGAAGAACATCGCGATGACCGCGATAGCGGGTCCGATCGCGAGTGTGAGGAGCGCGAGCATGAACGAATGGCTCGCGCCATACAGCGAGCCGACCACCATCGGCGACACCGCGCTGCCGGACTGCCAGATAGCATTGGTCCAGCCGGCGCTCGCGCCCGCGAGACGCTTGCCCGATGCGTCGCTGACCTGAGCCATCAGCACCGGCAGATAGCCGAACGAGAACGCACCGAGAATCGGCGCGACCAGATAGAACTGATGCACCGTCGAGCAGTAGCCGAACACCAGCAGCGCGATCGCGAAGGCGATCAGGCAGCCGATCGACATCATCCGCCGCGACACACCAGGCAGGTCGGAGATCCAGCCGAGCGTCGGCTTCGCGATCACCGCGCCAATGCCGAACGAGGCGACGATCGATCCGGCGACGATCGGCGCAATGCCGTATTGGCGCGTCATCAGTGCGTTGCCCCATGCACCGAAGCCGACGGTCGCCCACAACCCGCCGCAGCCCGCGATCGACAGCGCGATCAGGTTACGGTTGCGCAACAGGCCAAGCATTTCCTGGAGGCTGTTGCGCGCGGGCTTCGCTTCGTTCGAAGGCCGGTTCTTCAGCAGCAGCAACGTGACGATGCCCCACGCGAACGTGACGATGCCGAGCATATGGAATGCGTTCGACCAGCCGTGCCGCGCGGAAAACGACGGCACGACCGCATTCGCGATCACGACGGCGAGCGACGTCGCGGTCGTGTAGAGGCCCATTGCGCGGCCACGGTCGCGCGTGAACCATGCGGGAATGATCTTCATGCCGGCCGAGTAGTCGGCGCCCGCCGCGAAACCCATCGCGGCCTGAATCACGATGCCGAATGCGAGCGAATGCGTATAGCCGAACGTGAACGTGAGCACGCCGAGCGGCAGCAGCGCAAGCGTGAGCATCGCGCGACCGCCGAGCAGATCGGTCAGCATGCCGCCAACCACGTTCGCGATCACATAGCCCGCGTAAAACGCGGTGACGAACGCACCGAGCATCGACACGCCGATGCCGAGCGACGCGCCGACCGGCGCGGCCACCGTACTCCACGCGACGCGGACCACATAGCTGAGCAGAAACGCGGCCCAGACGATGAACAGCGCGACCCAGCGATACGGGCTCGTGTCGGCGCTACTCGCCGCCCTCGCACCGTTCGCGGTCCAGACGCTCGCGGGCATACCCTCCGACGACGCCAGATTCTTCTCCATGACTCCTCCGATGCCGGGCGTGCCAGCGGCCGCCCGTTTTCTTTCTGATGGATGGCGCCGACCGCGCCTGGCGGCCGGGCCGGCGATTACGGTTACAGATCGAGCACGAGCACCCTCGACTTCGCGCGTGAACAGCACGGCAGGAACTGATCGTTGCGGGCCTGCTCTTCTGGCGACAGGAACAGGTCGCGGTGGTCAGGTTCGCCTTCGAGCACCCGCGTGACGCAGGTGCCGCAAATACCCTGCTCGCACGACACCGGCACGTCGACGCCCGCCGCCGCGAGCGCCTGGGTGACCGTGCAATCGGCCGCAATCGACACGACGCGGTCCGAGCGCGCGAGCCGCACGTCGAACGACGCGCCATCACCCGACGGCTGCGCCGCCGCGAAGTATTCGTAATGCAGACGATCGTCGCTCCAGCCGAGCGAGCGGGCCGTGTCGAGCACCGCGTTCATGAAGCCCAGCGGACCGCACACATATAGATGCCGGTCCGCGCCGGCGTCCGTCAGCAGTGCATTCAGATCGAGCACGCCGTGCGCGTCGTCGAAGTGGTATTGCACGTTGCCCGCCCACGACGACGCGGTGATTCGCCCGACGAACGCCGCACGGCTCTTCGAGCGCGCGCAGTAATGCATTTCGAACGCCGCGCCCATTGCCGCCAGTTGCTCCGCCATGCAGAGAATCGGCGTCACGCCAATGCCGCCCGCGAGCAATAGCGGCTTCGCGTCATGCCGGGCGAGCGGAAAGTGATTGCGTGGCACGCCGATGCGAATCGCGTCGCCTTCGTTCACCGCGTCGTGCATGCGCTGCGAACCGCCGCGCGAATCGGCGGCGCGCAACACCGCGATCTGATACCGGTGACGCTCGCGAGACGCGTTGCACAGCGAGTACTGCCGCACCGGCCCACCCGGCACGTAGACGTCGATGTGCGCGCCCGCCTCGAACGGCGGCAGGTCGCGGCCGTCGATGTCGACGAGCTCGAAGCCGGCAATCCCGTCGGCTTCGTCGCGTCGTGCGGCGACACGCACCATCAGCGTGGAATCGGTCATGTTCATGCCACCTCCTCCGCTCACATCGCCGACAGGCCGCCGTCGACCATCAGCGTCGTGCCGGTTATGTACGAAGCCTCGTCGCTCGCGAACCACAGGATCGGCCATGCGATCTCTTCGGGCGACGCCCAACGGCCGATCAACGACGTGTCCTGGCGTTGCGTCTTCAGCACTTCGACGCTTTTGCCCGATGCAATGGCCCGGTTCATGTGGAATTCGGTCAGCGTCGAACCCGGGCACACCGCGTTCACGCGCACGCCGTTCGCGGTCTCCTCGAACGCGAGTGTGCGGGTCATCGCGAGCATGCCGGCCTTGGTCGCGTCGTACAGGCCCATGCCCTTGCGGCCGGTCACCGCGTAGCACGACGACACGTTGACGATGCTCGCGCGGCCCGCGCGACGCAGGAACGGCAGCGCTGCCCTGCAATAGTTGGATGTGCCGACCAGATTGACCGACACCATCGCCTGCCACTCGGCCGGCGTCGCGTCGGCGAGTGCGCTGTAGTTGCGCATCGCCGCGTTGTTCACCAGCACGTCGAGCCGGCCGAACGAATCGGCGGCGAGTTGCGCCGCGCGCACCGCGTCGGCGTCGTGCGACACGTCGGCCGCGAACGTCTCGACACGCGCGGACGGATCAGCCGCCTTCAGTTCGTCGGCGACGCGCGTGAGCGCCTCCGGGTTCGCATCGACCAGCACCACCGCGGCGCCCTCCGCGCAGAACACGCGCGCGGTCGCGGCACCGATGCCGCCTCCGCCTCCGGTGATCAGCGCGACCTTGTCCTCGAGTCTTTTACGTTGCTGCATTGCATGCCGGCGCGCAGCCGGCCTCCTTTTGCGGAATGGGCAGAAGGTCCAGGCGGACCAGACGACGACACGCGCAGCCGGACCGAAGTCCGGCTCCGCGGTGCATCAGATCGAGTAGATCGGCTGGTCCTTGCCGTCGTGCAGATGGATCACCGCCCATTCCTGCGGCTTCTGATCGCGCGGCAGCAGCACGCCGGCAGCACGTACGCGCTGCTGGTCGGCGTCGATCGCGGGCGGATCGGTGTCGGGCACCAGCGCCGTTGCCGCCTCGTACATCATGCGGCGCGCCATCACGATCGCGCGGTCGGTCGGCAGCAGCTTTTCCTTGCTGTGATCCTGGATCGGACCCATGCTTTCCTGCAGCGACGCGTCCTGCATCGCGAAGCCGAACACGCCCGAGTACGCGCGCTTTTCTTTCTGAGCCTGGCGGTCGATCAGGTAGTCGTTGTCCTTGTTCGCTTTCGGCCGGAACGTGCCACCCTCCTCGTACTCACAATGAATGCCCTTGCCGGCGTTCAGGTCGGCCAGTTCCTGCTCGTCGAGCGGCCGGTCCGGGCGGAAGTTGATGCTCCACGCCCAGCAGGTGTGATCGTCGATCGGCACCCATACGTGGCCCGCGAGCGAGTGATCGCCGAACGGCGGGATCAGCGTGTACCACGGGAACAGCCACTGCGTGACGCGCCAGTAGTACGAATCCGGCTCGCCGTTGCGGCGGCCGAACAGCGTGAGGCCGAACGGCTGCTTCTCGATCTCGAAGATCACGTTGCCGTCCGCCTTGATGTAGTCGAGTGCCTTCGTGCCCTGATGCATCGGGTCCTCGTCGACTTCGTAGCGGTGTACATACGACACGTGACTCGTGTCGATGCCGCCTTCCATCGCCTGCAGGTAGTTCGATTCCTGCAGCCGCTTCGAGACGAACACGTGGCTCTCCGGCAGATTGCACCACTCGAGATCCGGCGGCGCCGGCTGGCGGTCCTTCGGCCCCATGTACGCCCACACGATGCCCGCGCGTTCGATGCACGGATACGCGGTGATGCCCATGTGCTTGCACGCCTGCGGTGCGGACGGCACTTCCACGCAGTTGCCGTTGCGGTCGAATTTCAGACCGTGATACGAGCAGCGGATGCCGTTCTCTTCATTGCGGCCGAAGTACAGCGACACGCCGCGGTGCGAGCAGAACTCGTCGATCAGCGCCGGCTGGCCGTCGGAATCGCGAAAAGCGAGCAGCTTTTCGCCGAGGATCTGCACGCGCACCGGCGGGCAATCAGGCTCTGCGATTTCGCTGGCGAGGAGCACCGGCACCCAGTAGCGGCGCATCAGATTGCCCATCGCCGTGCCTGGGCCAGTGCGAACCAGAGTTTCCGACATGTTTTTGTCCATCATTCCTCCGAATCCTGTTGTCCGTTGTATGAGAATGTAGTCTCATTGTACGGACAGATTGATCGACGTCAAGTTCTTGCGGCTAGGGACTTTCACTACAATGTGCAATCGACGCGGACCGCCGCAGAAAGGAAATTTCAAATGGAAGAAAAAAAGCCGCACGAAAACGTGCGGGCCGTCGAACGGGCGCTAGAAATTCTTCTGGCGTTCCGACCCGGGGACAAAGAATTGACCGTCGCGGAGCTGCTGACCCGCGTGGACCTGAGCCGACCGACGCTGTACCGCCTGCTGAATACGCTCGAACAGAACGGCTTTCTCGCCTCGTCGGGCGAGCCGCAACGCTTCAGGCTCGGCAGTTCGGTCGCGCAGCTCGCGCACGCTTGGATGGCGAACAATACGATCGCGCAGCTCGCGCAGCCGATGCTGCGTGAGCTTTGGAAAGCGACATCGGAGACGGTCGCGTTGTTCGTGCCGGAGGGGACGTACCGGATCTGCGTGGCCGAACTGGAAAGTCCGCAGCCGCTGAGTTTCCGGCGCGGGGTCGGCTATCGCGAGAAGCTCGTGCTCGGCGCGAGCGGCCGCACGATTCTTTCGCAGATGCCGCTGTCGGAGGACGATCTGCGGCGCTATCTGACCGATCCGGATCAGGACGTCGCGGCGCTAGCCGCCGATCTCGACGCGGTCCGCGCACGAGGCTTCGGTACCAGCCATCACGAGCTGATCGCCGGCGCAGTCGCGGTAGCCGCGCCGTTCTTCAACGGCGCGAACCAGGTGGCAGGTTCGGTGTGCATCTTCGGGCCGAGCGTGCGCGTAACCGATGAGCGCGTCGCGCAGTTCGCGGAGTTGCTCAAGCGCGAGGTGGGCAATCTGTCGCGTGCGCTTGG
Source organism: Paraburkholderia sp. HC6.4b (assembly GCF_014200875.1). Classification (NCBI taxonomy): domain Bacteria; kingdom Pseudomonadati; phylum Pseudomonadota; class Betaproteobacteria; order Burkholderiales; family Burkholderiaceae; genus Paraburkholderia; species Paraburkholderia sp. HC6.4b. The sequence goes on along the minus strand of NZ_JACHDC010000032.1, from coordinate 42,521 downwards.
GCATCAAGGGGAAACTGCACGGCCGCCGGGTACGGCACGTCGGTGAAATCGGCCTCAAAGGCGCTGGCCAACGCCGGGAGCGTCGTCAGAAAGGTCGACGCTTTGTTCAGGCTCCCGCTGATTCAGGGCTGAAGCCGAAACCAGCCGGATGGCACGCAGTTCGACATTCACGAGGTTGGAGTGTGATGTGCCCGGAGGGCCGACGGTTGCTGAACGTAACCGATAATCAGATGGGGCACATCTCCCGGATCACAGTGTCCGGCGCAGCGCGCATAAAGGATGAGGCCGGCATGACACCGGCGGATAGAAGTTGGTGAGACGTTGGTGTCTCACGTGCGTATCAACCGAGGGTCAAATTCGGCCGTAGCAGTCGTCCAGGCGCACAATATCGTCCTCGCCGAGATAACTGCCCGATTGAACCTCGATGATTTCGAGCTGCACTTTGCCCGGATTCTCCAACCGATGCTGCACGCCGAGCGGAATGAAGGTCGATTGGTTTTCTGAAAGAAGAAACTGGTCCTCGCCCCGTGTCACGAGCGCGGTGCCGCGCACGACGACCCAGTGCTCGGCGCGATGGTGGTGCATCTGCAATGACAGGCGAGCGCCTGGCGCAACCACGATGCGCTTCACCTGAAACCGCTCGCCGCGCTCGATCGCATCGTAGAAGCCCCACGGACGGCGCACCTTCCGGTGCGTCTCGGCTTCAGGCGCGCGCTGCTCGCGAAAGCGCGCCACCAGCGTCTTGATGTCCTGCGCGTGTGAGCGGTCGGCGACGAGCACGGCGTCGTCCGTGTCGACGACGACTACGTTGGAGGTGCCAACGCATGCAACCAGCCGCCCGCCCTCGGCGCGCACATAGCTCGAGGTCGCGCCTTCGAAAACGACACGCCCGCTCGCGACGTTGCCGAGCCCGTCCTTCTCCATCGCTTCCCACACGGCATCCCAGGATCCAAGGTCCGACCATCCCGCCGCCAATGGCACGACCACGCCTTTGCAAGGCGAGCCGGCCGCGCCGATGTGCTCCATTACCGCATAGTCGATGGAATCCGCCGGCACACGGCCGAACTGAAACGGGCAAGGACGAATGAAGTTGTCGTCCGCCTTGCCTTCCGCGAACGCCGCGGTGCAGGCCGCATGCATGTCGCCGTTGAGCCTGGCTAGCGCTTCGAGCCACACGCCCGCTCGCACGATGAAGATGCCGCTGTTCCACCAGTAGGTGCCTGCAGCGACGTACTGCGCGGCGAGTTCGGTCGTGGGCTTTTCGACGAAGCGGTCGATCAGATGTGCGCCGTTTTCGAGGGCGTCGCCGATTCGGATGTAGCCAAAGCCGGTATCCGGCCGTGTGGGCGCAACGCCGAACGTCACGATCATGGAGCGTTCGGCATATTCAGCGGCAATTGCGATCGCGCGATGCAGCGCCGGAATGTCTGAGATGGAATGATCAGACGGCATCACCACCAAGATCGCGTCGTCATCCTGATTAACGGCTGCGAGCGCCGCGAGCGTGAGCGCCGGCGCCGTATCGCGCCGTGCAGGCTCGACGATAATCTTCGCGCAGACGCCGCACGCCCGCACCTGCTCTTCTGTCTGGAACCGGTGTTCCTCCCCACACACGATAATCGGCTGAGTGTCGACGTCGAAGCCGCCGACGAAACCCTCCATCCGTGTGACGGTAGCCTGCAGCAATGAATCCCGTCCGACCACATCGATCAACTGCTTTGGAAACTGCTCACGCGACATCGGCCAGAGGCGCGTGCCCGACCCGCCTGCGAGAATGACCGGGACGATGCGCCGACAGGAGTGCCCGAGCGACGCTTCTGCGATCGCCGCTGCCATTGCGTCTTCAGAACTCACCGCGTCTTCCATCATCCACCCCTCTGCTCTTGCGTCGAACACGTACTTCCCGGCATCGCCAATTCGATTCATCGGTTATGGGTTCGCCGTGAAGCGCACTTTCTCCTGCTCTCCCACATAGGGGCCCCGCTTGATGAAGAGAGAACGACCTCACGCGTCTGCAAGCATAGGAGCCGTTCCAGGGTCACTAGACGGGTTGACCGAATATGCCATGACGTTGGCTGAAGCGAGTTTCGCGGTACCAGGTGGTCTCACACGCACCACCTGATCTGCTCTTCTTTGGTTCATCATGCACTTATCCAAAGTGTTGCCCGCAGCCCATCAAGGAAGAGTACCTGCACACGAGCAGCTTCGAGCATACCAACGAAGCCTACGCTATCGCGAAGGTCGCCGGGCTCAAGCTCTGCGAGGGGTATAACCGACAGCACGGAACGCGGTACATATCGGTGATGTCCGAACGACAACGATGATTTGCAGAACGACCCCGGGTCCGCCGCACTGGCCTTGCTCGACGCCGACGGTGCCGAAGGCGTGTTCAATATCGGATACGGACGGGGACACTGCAATCGCGGATCTTGCCCGTCTCGTCTGTGACCTCACCGTACTCTAATTCATCCAGACTTCCTCCCCCCAACACACCGCACGGGTGCGATATCGTTCGAGCACCCGCGCTAGCGTCGACAAGCGGGCTGCGTCATCGTTGCTCGCAAGACGCCGCGTGCCGCGCTCGATCATCAACTGGCGCAATGCAGGCTGGTCGATCAGACTGAAAAGCGCATCCGCCATGCTGTCGGGCCGAGCCAGATCGACCAGCAGTCCCGCGTCGCCGACTTGCTCGCGCAGCGCCTCGAGGTCCGGGTAAAGGACCGGTACGCCCAGACTGAACGCCTCGAGCGGCGGCAGATTGGTCGGGCCGAAATATGTGGGCATCACTAACGCGATCGACTCGCGATACAAGTAAGGCACGTCGCCGTCCGGAACGAAACCGAGAAAGAACACACGCTCGCCCAGACCGAGATCGGCGGCGACCGAACGTACGTATCTCATGTTGCCGAAATCGCTTCCTGTGAAGACCGCACCTACACGGATGCCATAGCGGGACTCCAGCGCGTGCAGTCCCTTCAACAGAAACACATGGTTCTTGTGCGACCAGAACTGCGCGGGATAGTAGACGTATTTCAGATCGCGCGGAATTTTGTACTTCGTCTTGACATCGACGAAGTGCTCCACGTACGCCTCCTCGGAAAGCACTGTCGCGCGGGCGGGCGAGAATGGCATCAAATGCACGCGTTCGCTGTCTACTCCATATCGCCTGACAACCTTCTCGCGGCCGGCCTGCGAATCGACGAAGATGCCGCAGGCCTTCTTCAAGGCAGATCCGTACAGAAATTCGCGACGCTCGAATTCGTGCTTGATCCGGACTTCGGGAAACTCGACGTCGTCGCGGTGGGACAGATCCCAAACGGTGAACAGGTAGTTGAATCGATCAATCGCCAGTGCGAGGTTGGACGGCGTTGTGAAGTACGCAATGTCCGCGCGCATCACCGAAAGCAAGCGGTCCACCGAAGCCATCTTGCCCGGTTTCCGCAGAAACGCGCGCGGGCCTCCACGGCTATATATTGAACCGAGTCTCGCCGCCAGTCCGCGCAAGCGGGGCACCGGGAAAAAAATAGGCTCAATGCCGCTGCGTCGCAGATCATCGATGGTGGATCGCCGCGTCGTCACAAACTCAACCGCGCAAAGTTCCGGCGGAAGACTCTTTAGCAGCAAGGCAGCATTCTTCGCCTGCTGATAACCCCCACCAGAGGTATGTTCATAGTCTATAAACGCGACCATGCGAATAGGCCGTTCCAAGGAACCGTTTGAATTCGTCACTCCTCGCTCCACGTTTCTTGGCCATCTATATGACGATTGCAGCGCTCGACAACGGTTCTCGCGCCCTGTTTGAATTTAGATTGCGCGAGCTTGCTGGTGCCGTTCGTGACTGATTAAGGCAGGTATTTGGCCGGTCCGACGGCTTCCTGAGAAAGCCCTTGTGCAAGGCTCATATGACGCTCATGCGGCCCTCGGACATCGAGCTTCCGAGGCGAACAGATGCGTGAAGATCTGTTTCTCCTCGAAAATATTTGAATCTGAATGCCGACCAACTGATTCGCAGGCCTCCTCGTCTCGCGGCGAAACTTTCCCTCGCCAGCTCCTTAAGCGGACCTCTCCACAGGATCGGCCGTGGCGCCGCTTTTCTTTCGACAGCGGTATTCCGTCGCCGACATCGAGAATTGCCTCCTGAACACTTTCGAAAGCCGCTCGCCATTCGTCAGTCCAACCCTGCGAGCGATCTTGTCTATCGGCAAGTCGCTTCTGGCCAACAGTTCACAACTGAGATCGAGGCGCGCTCGCAACAGATATTGCGACGGTGTCACTCCCATCTCGCGCTTGAACAGACGCAGGAAGTTCCGCTCGCTCATCGCCACCGTACGAGCCGCGTCGCCTATTGAAACCGGGCGTCCGCAATTTCGCTCGAGCCAGCGCGCGGATTCCTGTGCCTTTTCCGCCTGCGTGTTCGTTCCCATGGTGCTCAGCATGGTCGTCAAATTCTGATCTTTGGAGACGGTGAAGTGATCGGCAACCGCTGTCGCGATGTCGTATCCGAGGTCCCGCTTCACGAGCGCGAGCGAGTTGATCAGCGCATCGCCGCCTTCGGTCGACGCCGCGACGTTAGACGTCTCCGGACTCCAGATGCCCGGATCGACCGAAGCCCAATCGCGGCGAGAAATGCCCGCTGCCGCCAGCAGCAAGTCGCCGTTGCCGAGAGGGTTGACGACGCCGGTCTGCGAACATGCTATGGTCAATAACCCAATGAGCACCTCGTCGGCGGCTGCACGCTTTGCGCCGGGTCCGCCCGCAATATACAGTGCGTCGAAGCCTTGGAACCGCTGGCCGCCCAGGCGCTCCGTCCAAACGCAAACGGATGACGAACAGGCTATCATCCCACCGCCGGCAGAGACTAGACGGACGCTGTAAGTCGCGTTTCTTCTCAGACTGCGAGACTGAATCTCGTTGGCGATATGAAGCACCTCGGCAAGGGTGCCCGCTTCCAGCAGCGAAAAACCGTCGTACAACAAAATTCCTATGAGCTTGACCGCGCGTTCTTTAAATCGGTGGAAAATACCGTTATCTCCTGCATCGCCTAAGCTAGTAGCGTGGGACATGCGGTTACCTCCATTTTGCTTCGGGTCTAGATCGCTGCTCTGGCTTGCGTTGGAACGCTGTGGAAAGCGTATGACCTCGTGAGCTTAGTGCCATATTCGATCCACCATTGCCGTGGTGTCCGCCAAAAGCATGTTTCTGGCCGAGAACGTCGCTCCCAGTATCAACAAGACCAAAACATCGTCTGATTTCTTCAGCGCTGAAAGTGAAAACCATACAGCCGCTCATCAGGGTTTCCCGACCCACTGGACTTGCTGAGCGATAGACCGATCAGACGGCGAATGCTTCAGCAAGGAAACGACCCGTCAACACCTTGCTGAAAACGGTCATGCATGTAGTCTGAAAATCCCCGCTAGATACCCTTTCTCATGAGCACCCTGAGCTTTGGCTTTGGTTGCCTTCGAATAAAGAAGAGTGCGTTCGCGTCACGCGTGACTTCGCCACCGCCATACGACCAGACATGGAGTCGCTTCATGAGCTTCAGCACGAGATATTCGCAATACTATGATCTTTTCTATCATGACAAGAACTACAAGGCGGAAGCGTCGTTTGTCACCGGATTGCTCGGGCGGTACGGAATAGTTGGAGGTCACGTGATGGATCTAGGTTGCGGCACCGGACGCCACGCGGCGGAATTCGCAGCCGCGGGATTTTGTGTTTCTGGCGTTGACATGAGCGCCGATATGCTTGCCCGAGCCGCTGCCAGGTGTACCACTCTGCCAGGCGCAGTAGCGAAGCGACTGACGTTTCAGCAAGGCGACGCGCGGATCGTCCGCACGAATGAACTCTACGACGCAGTCGTCTCGCTCTTCCATGTTGCGAGCTATCAAACGACCAACTCCGATTTCATGGCGATGTGTCACACCGCCGCGACGCACCTGCGGCCATCAGGACTGTTCGTGTTCGATTGCTGGTACGGTCCCGCGGTCCTCGCCGCTCCGCCCGACGTACGCATCAAACGCGCCTCCAGCGAAGAAACCGCGGTGATACAAATCGCCGAGCCCACGATGCGTCCTCATGACAATACTGTCGCGTTCAGCTACACCGTCCTGCTAACGGATTTGAAAACGCAGTCGGTCGAGACCGTCCTCGAGACGCATGTGATGCGCTACATGTTCAAGCCCGAGATCGAACTGATGCTGGACCTCAGCGGATTCGAGGTCCTGGACAGTTTGAAGTGCATGGGCGGCGAGTTGAGTGCTACCGATCTCTCAGCGACATTCGTCGCGAGAAAACGGTGATGCTCGGAAACAGCCCGAGCGAGAAAACGTCGGAAAATACAACGAATGGCATGTCATAGCCAGCCTCGTCGATGAGTCGAGGCTGAACCGCCAGGCAGTCCTGCGCTGGCTAAGCGCATCGCGTCAAAGCGGCTCGCCGAAAGCCGCGTGCCACCACCTGCCACCCGGATCAAGTGTTTGTTCCGTTGCGTGACGGGCCATATTTGCTGCGGCGAGCAGTCGGTCAGCACCGCGCTGAACTTGACCTGCTGTTGCGGAAACTTCGCGAAAAGGCGGTGCCCAGCATGTCGCGCACCACGCCCACCGTGTAGTCCTGCTGTGCTTCGGTAAGCGCGAGACCACTCGGCAGATACAATCCCCTGCGACCCATGCGTTCGGCAGTCGGGAAATTCTCTCCCTTGAACATCCCTTGCTTGAGAAAAACCGGCTGTTCGTGCATCGGCCAGAAGAACGGCCGCGCGCTGACACCTGCCTCTGCCAGCATGGACCGGAGCTCGTCGGCATCAAAGGGCAAGCTGTCGTCCAATACCATACCGAAGACCCAATAGATATTCTCGGCATATGGCAATGCCACCGGCGCCATCCCGATTCCCGGCACTCCCCGCAAAAGGCTTTCGTAGCGGCGGCCCAACTCGCGCTTTCGCGCGACGTGCGCATCTAGCTTCTCGAATTGCGCTAGCCCGACAGCCGCCTGGAGGTTGCTCATCCGATAATTCCAGCCAAGCTCTTCGTGGACGAATCGCCTCTCTGGCTTGAAACACAGGTTCCGCAAACTTCTCGCGCGCGTAGCCAGCTCGTCGTCGTCGCAGACGATCATGCCCCCTTCCCCCGTCGTGATGTGCTTGTTGGCGTAGAAGCTGAAGCACGATATATCGCCGAAACTGCCGCACTTCGCTTCGTTATAGGTTTGTCCGATTGCCTGCGCAGCATCTTCGATCACAACGAGGCCGTATTTCCTTGCGATATCCAGCAACGGAGCCATATCCACCGGCAGACCGAAAGTGTGCACGGCCATGATCGCCCGTGTCCGGTTCGTGATAGCGCTTTCGATCTTCGTCACGTCCATGTTCCACGTATCCGGACTTGAGTCGACCAGTCTCAAGCGGGCACCGGTGCGAACAATGGCCGATGCGCACGATATGATCGTGTGCGTGGGGATGATAACTTCGTCGTCGGGACCGAGCCGCAGAGCCACCGCCGCCACGTCCAACGCAGCGCTGCCGTTCGCGACGGCAATCGCGTGTCTGCGGCCGACGTAACCCGCCATCGCACGTTCGAAACGCTCGACGAACGCCCCGTCCGAAGAAATCCACCCGCTTTCAATGCATTCGTTCAGATAGACGCGCTCCTTTCCGTCGAGCAGGGGTTCGTTGACCGGAATCATCGCGCGCCGTCCTTAACTTCAAGCTCGACGCCCGGGCCGTTGCTCGCTTCACTGCATCGGCTCAGGTTTGCGGACGCGAAGCGCAATTTTTCCTGCTCTCCCATATAGGGACCTTGTTTGACTTCGAAGAAAGACGCGTCCTCAAGGATCTCGAAGCCGTGACCGCCCGACGCCAGCAAGATGACATCGCCCGCGTACAATACACGGCTCGACAGGTAGTCCTTATCGGGCGTATAGAACTTCACCAGGACACGGCCACGCTTGACGAAGAGCACCTCTTGCGTCCATTCGATCTGCCGCACCAACTTGCAGTGAAGATGCGCGTCGATCACTTTTCCGGCGGGATGTTCCATGTACGCGAGTTGCTGAGGAAACTCCTTAGGAGTAAAGAAACTCACACCACTTCTCGAGAACGAATCCCGGATGATCATGGCGAGCGTTTCACCTTCGAACGAGACTACTTCGAAATTCGAGTCATGAACGACCTCTGCGTTGCCCGTTATCGGTAGAGCTTCCATTTTTTCCTCGAAGAGAGCCGGTAGTATCCCGACACACCGAACCTTCCGGGAGCAGGGCCGCTTACGACATAAATTGGCCCACGGAGGTCCTTCATGCGTCCCCGAAGCATAGGATCGGTTCGGCGGTCACACGGTCAGATGGCCGAATACGGAATGAAGTTGGCTGACCGGGGTATTACGTTGCAGCGTCACCTCGCGCATCTCTATATCCTCGGCAACGAACGCGGAGAGGTGCACACGGACCGCGCCAATATATTGGCACCGTCCGCCATGACCTTGAATGGTCCATATGCATTGCTAAGCTGATGAAACCGCACGTCGTAGCCCTTTGAATCAAGTGGCGGGGCAACTCACGTTCCGACCGACGTGTCTCTCTCGACTATTGGCCATTCACATGAACAGAAACTCTCGCATCTATGTCGCCGGACATAAGGGAATGGTCGGCTCGGCTCTCCTTCGGCGCCTTGCCCGTTCCGGATATGATCACGTGATCACGGCCTCGCGACAGTCGCTCGACTTGCTGGATCAGCGCGCCGTGATGGATTTTTTCGCTCGAGAGCATATAGACGTCGTCCTCCTGGCCGCAGCCAAAGTCGGCGGAATTCATGCCAATTCGACTCAGCCGGCTTCGTTTCTCTACGAGAACCTCGTCATCGAAACCAATGTGATTCATGCAGCATTCAAGAGTCACACGCAGAAGCTCGTCTTCTTCGGTTCATCGTGCATCTATCCAAAGCTTTGCCCTCAGCCCATAAAAGAGGATTACCTGCTCACGAGCGCTCTCGAACAAACCAACGAGGCCTATGCCATCTCAAAGATCGCGGGTCACAAGCTTTGTGAAGCGTATAACAAGCAATACGGCACGCGCTTCATATCGGTGATGCCTACGAATCTCTATGGCCCCAACGACAACTATGATCTTCAAGGCAGCCATGTGCTGGCCGCGCTCATCCGCAAGGCGCACGAGGCAAAGCTGAACGGACTCGAATCGCTCCCGGTATGGGGCTCCGGATCGCCGAGACGGGAATTCCTTCATGTAGACGATCTGGCGTCCGCGGTTCTCGTCCTCCTGAGCAACGACCTGGTCGAGGGCATGTTTAATGTCGGATATGGAAAGGACATAGCGATTGCCGACCTCGCACGACTGATCTGCGATGTCGTCGGTTTTTCTGGATCGCTGAGATTCGACTCGTCGAAGCCCGATGGGACGCCGCGAAAGTTGCTCGACGTATCGAAGCTCGCCGCTCTGGGTTGGGCGCCCACGATTACGCTCAGAGAGGGCATCGCCTCAACCTACGCCGACTTCGAGAATGACGTGCAGCGTACCGGGCTCGCCAGCGCCTGACGAATTCACGCGGCGTGCGCGATCCTGCACCACGGATTGAAGTTCCGCCCCTGGTATCCAGGGTACCCGTCTGCCGACTGCGGTTCCTGTCCCTCAATGCCAGCAAATCATGTCACTTTCAAGGCCACGACAGGTCATTCCGGTTAGAGCGGCTTGATCAAAGCGTCGGCCTAGTCCGTTGAACCGGATGAATTGCACCGGATTCGCCGCGATGGATCGGAGTACTTCCATTTCAATGGGCGCGCCTGCTTGTTGTATTGACAGATATAACGCATGAGCTTTTTGTTGAGATCCTTGGTGCTGGTGAATACGTCACGCGCAATGTCGTCGCGCTGGATGCGTGCAAACCAGTTCTCGACCTGATTCAGCCATGACGAATACGTCGGGGTGTAATGTATCGACACTTTCGGATGGTCAACCAGAAATGTTTGAACGGCGTTGGTTTTGTGGCTGCTCACGTTGTCGCAGATCACGTGAATCTCCTTTCCGCGCGGCTGTGCCCATACCACCTCCGTGAGGAACGCAACAAACTGGGCACTGGTATGGCGTGACGCGGTTTCGCCCAGCACCTCACCGGTGGCAACATTCAATGCGGCGAACAGGCTCAGGGTGCCGTTGCGTTTGTATTCAAAGCCATGGCTCTCGGCGCGTCCAGGCGAGAGCGGCAACATCCGGTCCTTGCGATCCAGCGCCTGGATGGCCGTCTTCTCGTCCACGCAGAACACCACCGCATGCAACGGCGGATTGAGGTACAGCCCGATCACGTCGGCTGCCTTCGCCTCAAAGTCGGGATCGTTGGACATCATGTGGGTATCGAGACGATGTGGCCGAATGTCGTGCTTGCGCCAAATACGCTGCACCGTCACGAAGGCCATGCCCAACTGTGCCGCCAGTTTGCGGCTGCTCCAGTGTGTCGAGCCGTCGGCCGGCTTACGTCGCAGTGTGTAGTCGAGCACTCTCGCTTCAAGGACCGCCAGGTCAGGTCGCGGTGCCCGGCCCGGGTGTCTGCCGTACAACCCAGCCAAACGCTCACAGGTGAAACGCATTTGCCACGTTGTAATGAAACGCGAATCGCAACGCAATTCCGCCATGATCGCCGCACGCGAGGCTCCTTCGTCGAGCAGCAAGATCAACCGCGCACGCCTCACCTGGCCAACGGCCATCGCGCGGCTGCGCTGCATCGACATCAGCTCGTCGCGCTCGCTTTCACTCAGATTCATTTTTCCCATGCACTATTAGCTCAGTGCAATTTCATTGGTTCAATGGACTAGTCCTTGATTCGACTGCTCAAAGCCCTGGATATCGTCCTTTCTAGCGCGTCCCGCGTCAGAAGTTGGGCGGCTGCTTTCATCGCCCGCTCGATGCTCATGAGTTTGCGGCGATACGTCTGCTCTGCGTTTGCCAACGCATCGGCGATGGACCTTGCATCCGCGGAAACAAAGCATATGGCGTCGTGAATCTCCTTCATGCTCATCGGGGGAAGTTCGGTGGAAATGACCAATCTTCCCGACGCGACATATTCGACAACCTTGAAAGGAAAGACCCCGTTACCCATTTTCTCTATCGAAACATGCGGGTTCACCAGCACGTCACAGTCGGAAATCAATTTGAACAAGACTCTTTCGTCCACCCGACCGTGGAAGTGCACGGGGTAATCTTCGGCGGACAGCCTGACGAACTCGCGTGCCAGAGGACCCGTTCCGCAGACGTGAAACATGAGGCGTCCGCCGGACTTCCGGATCAGGTCGAGAACCACGTCAGCACCCTTCTCGACGCTCAGCCCACCGAAATAGCCAACCATCGTTCTAGCATCTGCCGTTCGCGAGAATGGACGCCGCTGTCCACAAGCTTCAATGAGATCGTCCGACACCACGCCCGGACACAGCACCACGGGACAACCGCTGCGTTGATGTTCGCGTGTCGATAAGTGATCGTTAACCGCAAGACATAACGATGGAGCGGGTAACACGTATCGCCATGCGATGAAGTCGAGCAACGGCTTCGGATGCCAGCGGCGACGAGAAAGCAGCCAATCTTCGAACTGGAGGATCAGACGCGCACCGAACCGGTGCGTCAGCACGCGAGCGAGCATCGACTCGAACGCGTACGCGTTATAGATCCATACGGCTTCGGGCTTGCCGACCTTCGCTATCTCATCGCTCAGCGCCAAGACTTCGAAGAGGTTCAGCAGCTTGCCGATGGGCCTTACAGGGTAGCAGCGAAGCGAAATCTCCCGAATGCGTTGCGTGCCGATGACGGAATCCCGACATTTTCTACGTGACCATCCTGCCTCTATGTGGCCCGTATTGATCAAAAGAACATCCTTGGAAAGTTGCGATGCCAACGCCAGAAAAAACTCCACCTTGCGTGCGGCGCCCAGATTCACATTCGCCCCACGATTAGAGGCGCTGTACGGCGCTATGAAAACAAGCATTTCTGCTGCTCCACGTCAGCGACTCCTGCTTCAGTGCCACGCAAGTCAACGCCACGTGATCGACGCGTGGACAAATACGCGCCGAGAGAGCACCCGTAGATGTCCCCAAAGCAGAGCATCAGCGTCGTCACCAGTGGATACTGCTCGAACAGGTTGACGTCCATGCAGGCTGCAATCGTGATCCCAACGAACACCACATATCGAACTGACTGACGCCTCGAATGACGCGGACGGATGCGCCAAAAAAAGGCCGTCGCACCCGTCGCGAAAATTAGCATACCCACAATTCCGATTTGAAACTGCATCGTCACGAAGGCGTTATCGATGATCTGGTTGAACCGGTATTGCTCAGGGTCGACGCCCGCACGCTGGAGGAGCATGACGGCTGTGTTAGTGCCTACGCCGAGGCCCCGCCCCAAAAAGAGTTCTCCCGGCGTTGCCTCTGACAACTGCTCCGCTATCTTCCCGAGGTTGGATAAACGACCGCCTTCGTCGAGTTGATCAGTCAGCACATCACCGCGGCCGACCGCTTCCACCATGTGAGAATAGCCAACGATTGCGAGGCAAATAGCGATCGGTAGCGCAGTCACCACCAGCAGCATCCGATCATTACGGCTCAGCCGTCCCGCAAGCGTTTCCCAAACTACTACGCCGACGATGGACGCGATACTGAGCATAGCGAATCGCGTTCCCGAAGAGACGGCAATCGCGACTGCGAGGCAGAGCAATATAAGCCGATAACACAGCCGGGCGCGGTCCAGAATGAGCACCATGCTTGCAAGCGAAATCGCATACATGCCTGCTAGCGCCGCGTTACTGAACAGGCCCGTGTACCGATCCTGCGTAAATAGAACTTGCTGTATTTGTCCGAGTTGTATCCATTGTCGCAGGACAACGTAAAAGTCCAATGCGGCAAGCGCGAGCAACGCGAGGACGAGGGCCGTTTGTCCCCGCTTCTCGGCCGGCAGCAAACTCGCGAACACAAACAGGCCGAATGACGCATGAATCAGCAGAACCCAGCGCAATCCCGCAGGTAGGAAGAACAATGGCGTCCAACCTGCGATGAACGGCACGAGTCCCACCGATACGATGCAAAGAATCCACGTGAAGAACATCAGAATAAACGTGCGCATTCCCCCCCGAAAGCGATTCAAACCGAGCGCAAGAGGCCACCCGACTCCGATCAAGGCGATGCTCGCGTCCTTCACGTACTTGACAGCACCTGCGTCATCCATGGCGGCCGAATTTAAGTTCCAGACGTTGATTGCTCCGGTGCCGAGCGCGCCAAGCGCCTGATCCGCGTATTGCGCCAAGCCTGCCGCGAAGACCGTAAAGACTGCAAGTGAAAATACGAAACGCGGCGACATTCCACACGCTCCTGAGTTACATGCCGACTCGGCCAAACTTCGTCCTTACTCGTGATGCTCCAACGCCCTGTAGCCAGCCAGCGTGATCAGCGCATCCCGCTTGGCGATCTGATAGTCGGACAACACCATTTCCCTGACAAGAGCGCCGAACGTCACGGTCGGTGCCCATCCCAGCTTCGCGTGGGCTTTCGACGGATCGCCGAGCAAGGTCTCGACCTCTGTCGGTCGAAAATAGCGAGGATCCACTCGCACGATGACCGTCCCGGGCGCGACCCGGCATTCCCGGCTGCTCACACTTTCGACGATCGCGACTTCATCGACTCCGCTTCCGTCAAACCGAAGCTTGATGCCGAGTTCGCACGCCGCCTGCTGAACGAATTCGCGCACGCTGTATTGCACGCCAGATGCAATGACAAAGTCTTCCGGCTCGTCCTGTTGCAACATGAGCCATTGCATCTGGACGTAATCGCGCGCGTGTCCCCAGTCGCGTTTCGCCGACAAATTGCCAAGGTAAAGGCAATTCTGCGAACCGATTGCAATACGTGCAAGGGCGCGCGTAATTTTGCGCGTGACGAACGTCTCGCCCCGAACGGGTGATTCATGATTGAACAGAATGCCGTTGCAAGCGTATATGCCATACGCCTCGCGATAGTTGACCGTGATCCAGTACGCGTACATCTTCGCTACCGCATACGGACTGCGCGGATAAAAAGGCGTGCTCTCCCGTTGCGGCACTTCCTGCACGAGTCCGAACAACTCCGATGTCGACGCCTGATAGAACCGGGCCGTCTTCTCGAAGCCCAGAATTCGCACGGCTTCTAGCATGCGCAGCGCACCCAGGCCGTCCGCGTTCGCCGTGTACTCAGGCTCTTCAAACGAAACCGCAACATGGCTTTGCGCGGCGAGGTTATAGATCTCATCCGGTTGCACCCGCTGAATAATTCGCAAGATGCTCGACGAGTCGGTCAGGTCACCATGGTGAAGATGAAAGCGGCGCTGCGACGCATGGTCGTCCTCGTATAAATGGTCGATGCGATCCGTGTTGAAGAGCGAGGTGCGCCGCTTGACGCCATGCACTTCATATCCTTTGTCGAGCAGGAATTGAGCAAGATAAGAGCCATCCTGGCCTGTAATACCGGTGACCAGTGCAACCTTGTTCGACATGGTTCCTTCTCCTTGTTTTGATACTTCGCTGTGCGTGATACTTCTTGCGATTCGTTCAGGCTGTCCTGACATTGGACTCGCCGCCGCTTTTGCCGTACCCGTCCGACCTGCCGTAGCCTGAACCGTATCGCGCCTTGTCGAGCGGAACATCGGTAAAGAGAGTTCCTGCCACGTTCACGCCACTACTGCGCAACCGGTTGAGCGCCTCATACAGTTCGTCCACCGGATGCCGACCGTGCCGAACGACCAGCAGCGTTGTACCGGCCTGCCGGCCGATCAGCGTTGCATCGGTGACAGCAAGCACAGGCGGCGTATCGACGACGACAGCGTCATACCGCCGCGATGCAACATCGAGTATCTCGCTCAGTCTCCGGGTCGTGAGCAAGTCCGCGGCGTTTGGCGTCTCGCCCCCGCGCGGGATCAGGTCGACGCCATTCATGACATCGCGCACGACCACGTCGTCAAACGCCGCACCTTTTAGCAACTCGGTCAAGCCGGGGCCGCCAGCCGGGTTGAAGGATCTGTGTATGTCGCCCATGCGCATGTCGGCATCGATCAGGAGCACCTTTTTCCCCCCTGTCGCCAACACGATTGCAAGATTGGCCGCGACAAACGACTTTCCTACCCCGGGACGGGAACTTGTGATCATCACGACATTGTTCCTGACTTCCGATCCGATCGATTGCAATGCTGTTCGCAAGCTTCGCACGCCTTCGACCGCGACATCCCCGGGCCATACCGCAGCAAGCACATGTATGCCCGGAGCCTTGCGGCGCATTGCCTCCTGCAAACGAATTTGCCGTTCGCTGTGCGGCACGACAGCGCAAACGGGTATTCCAAGGGCTGCCTCGATCTCGGCGCTTCGCTCGATTCCACCAGACACCGCCTTGCGAAGGAACGCGGTGACGATTCCCAGTACAAGCCCAAGCACGGCAGACAACGACAATAGTACCTGCCAGTTAGGCTTGCTCGACTTCTCGGCGGGCACCGCGAGATCGACAATGCGCACGTTGCCTACGTTGCCCGCCTTGACGACACGAAGCTGTTGCGCACTGTTCAGGAGATTCGTATAGAGGTCTGTGTCGACCTGAACGTTGCGCATCAGACGCACTGCGTTTTGCTCCTTATCCGGCAAACTGGCAACACGCTGGCTCAGCGCTTCGCGGTCTTGTTGCAATCGGGCGATCTTCGAGTCCACCGCCGTAAGTAGCGGGTAACCCTCCTTGTAATGCTGCGAGATGTCGTCGCGCTGCTGCAAGAGTCCGCGCAAGGCGGTATCGAGATCGACAACCTGTTGCAGCAACAACCGGCTTTCCACACTCAGATCGACGGTTCCATTGCTATTACGAAAAGCGTTGTACTTATCCTCGGCTTGCTGTAATTCGTCCCGCAGCTTCGGCAATTGACCCTCGAGGAAGAGAAGCGAGTGTTCGGCCTCGGACGTACGCCTTGCAAGATCCTGAGCGAGATACTGCTGAGCAACCGCATTGACGATGTCCGCAGTGCGCGCCGGGTCGGGTCCCTCCAGGGCAACACCGATCATGCCGGTTTGCGACTTTCTTTCTGAAATGACCAAAGCATCTTTCAGCGCGAGGATCGTGGCCTCTATCGAACTTGACTTCAGTGTAAATTCACCGCCGGGAGAAGCGGATAACTTATTGACGAGAAGATGCACCTTGCCGTCGCCGAAAGGCACCACCAGCTCGTGGCCGACTTCTCCTGTTCCGAGCGTTTTGCCGTCAGGTGCAATCAACTTGAAGTACGGGGCCTGTCTCGCCTTTACGATGAATTCGTGGCCGATTGCAGCATGAGGAACATCGAATTTCGATACTTCGATCGACTCGTCGCTCCAGGCGAACTGCCGCAGTCCAAACAGGGGTTTCATGCTGGCGGATCCGCTGCGGAGTCGCGCGATCCAACGGCCAATAAGTGGGAAGTACCGAGGTTGCGCCGTAGTTTGGAGATTCAGTTGCTGCACCGCCTCGCCGACCACCAGGCGTGAGCGAATGAGTTCCATCTCGGCGTCTGCACTGGCTTTCACCCTCGAATCGAATATCGAGGCGAGCCGGCCCAACGCTTCGGCTTCGGGAGAGCTGGACGCGGGTGTGCCAATCTGTATGAGCGCATCGGCCCGGTACAAGGTCGGATGCATCAGGCCGTACAACGATCCCAGCGCGAGAATGCCGAGCGCGATCATGCCGATTAGACGCCAGCTCTCGCCGATTGTGCGAAGGTAATCCGAGATGGAGATCTCGTCGCCCTGCAGCGGACCATCGCGCGTGATCTGTTTCCTTGAGGCCATGGTTTCTCGGGTGGAGTGCTTTGCGCCCGCCAGCGGGATAACGCCAGGGGCAACCAGTTACGGGAGCGACGACGCGACGCGTTGACCGTGCGTCCATTTAGACAGGTACTCTGCTACTACTTCAATGACTGAAATTCGAGAATGCGGAACATTCGCCGCCGCAGTCTATTTTAGATAAGCCTGCTGCTTGCGCCGTGTCGAGACCGAAATTGCCAAGATGTTGTCGGGCATGATAGGACGGTGGTTTAGAATGAAACGATCCACTGGCCAGTAGCGTGACCCTTGGTGTCGTGGGTTGGAAATTCGTTTCATTAATCGGTTTTGCTGCCAGCGGTGACGAAGTGCTGCTTGAAGAGGCGTTCAGATGCGGGGTCGGTCTAAATCTCGAACGGCCGGTTGCCGATCATCACGACGTGGTGTGCGCCATGGACAGTAGCTCGTAGTTCCAGCGTGTTCCGCGGACTTACAGCAAAACGCAGGACATCGCTTCCCGACACGAGCGTTCCAACCGGAGCGCTCGTACTATTACGCGAAAGCTGCAGCAGATAGAGACCGGACGACGCGCTCTCTACGCGGTTCGCATCGCGTGACACCAACACCATGACTGCATGCCCTTCTTCGTCCTTCGGGCAGGAAATCTCAGTGTCGAAACTGCCGCCATCGAAATGCACCGTGTAGAGGCCCAATCCACCGATCCGATGCCTGGCATCCTCCAATGCGCGAAGCGCTCCACTGCGTATCGTCACATCGTCGGTGAATGTGGTGGCAGGCAGGGTGTAGCGAGGCTGCGGTTCTTTGAAAACACAGTCCGATGACTGGACGGATCCGACAGGGCCGTCAGATCGAACGACCGAAACGCCGAAAGACTGCTGGATGTTGACACCGGAAACGCAGGAGGAGACGTCGAGTTCTCCGATGAACCCCGGGACGAGGACGCCATGACCAAGGTAAGGATCGTCCCATCCGGCGCCAACGGCACCGGTTCGCTTGCGATGGTCGCGATAGCCGACGCGTTCCATATAAACGCCGTTGAAGACAGCCGATTGGCATGCATCAACCAGCACCGCTGGACGCGGCGAGTAAGCGTGCGTTATTTGCATGAAGACATTGCTATTCGACGGGCGCGCATAGCGCGCCATGACGCGTATGCAGAATCCGCAAATGCCCCGATAGGGATACGCCCTGGCCGGTGACGCGGCATTAGTCGGCGCGCTGAGTCTGCGCTCGCTGTTGATTGACTTGAAGAACGTGGCATCGAACCATTGATCGATCCTGCGCTCATCGTCGCCATAGACGCGGTCATAGATGTTACGTACGTTGATGATGGTGCACTTGTCCGCGAAGCCGCCTCGTTCGTTGTAGTCGTCGTTGCGATCGACCCATTGCCCTCCGACAAGAACAGGGACGCCCGTGCGCAGCGCCTCGATATTGCTGAACGTGCACTGTTCCAGCACAGCCGCATAGATACCCACCCCGCAGCCGACAAAGTGAAGTCTGTCAAAGATGCAGCCTGCGAGCGTCGCGGACAGGGCGCCAAAAGCCATGAAGCAATCCACGCATGTCAGATTCTCGAGCCCTGCATCCATCGCCGTGTCGAATTGGTCTAGCAAGCCGAAAGTGACTGGCTGCGACGCGTCCGCCATGCCGTAGCGATAGTTGCCCTTCACCACGGCGTTATGCCCATATAGTTTGACCCCCGGCCATACGCCTACGCAATAGGGCTGTCGCACGGCAGGCTCAGACGGGAGTCTCCTGCCTTTTCCCTGCTTAACCGTGCCATCGTCGTGACAAGGGATGGCCAGCGTTCCGCGCGCGGCTGCAAGGTAGAACGTGCCGTTATCAAGCACAACGCACTGAGTCCGGCCCGTCGATGCATAGAGCGATCCTGCGAATGCGACGGCGCGATTGATCGCGTCACCGTCATCCGTCGTGCCGTCACCGCGTGCACCGAACCATCGGGCATGGATGTCGCCCTCGAATACGCGCTTCCAACGCTTTCCGCTCTTCGAAACCAGCACTGTGCCACCATTGTCCCGGCTCAAGACGTCGGTAGGATCGAGCCAATAATATGCAGCATCCAAATCGCGTTCGCCCGCAGCGTGCTGGAAAACGAGCAGTCTCGTAAGCGGTCCGCCGTAGTCACGCAAGCTGGCGTAGCCCTGAATCGGACCTTGCGCAAGCACAAATTCAGCGAGGTGTCGGATTTCGGTGTATGCGAGCGAAGACCTGCTGACTATCACCCTGTCGTCGGGCGACAAGTCGCTCACGGGCTGCATCGAGGTCGAACCGCTCTGCGTGTGCGACGGCTGCAGTCCCGATGCCTGCCGCTGCGCCGCTTGTGCAGCTGCGCCAGACAGGCCGAAGCAGGCGGCCATGATTCTCCTCAAGGCTCCACGTCTGTTTTTGAGCGCGTCTCCCGCCAACCGCAACTTTTCCTGGAAGTCGGCCATACGTTCAGAAGGTGGGTGTGAGAGTCACGAAAGCGGACCGAGCGACGCGTGCGCAAGAATCTGCTTCCTGCAGAGGCCGATATAGACGCCATAGTCGGCGATGATGCTCGCAATGATGGAGGACCAGACCACCCATTCCACTGTGCCGAACTTCAAGAGCAGACATACCTTGAGCGGAATGGATACCGCGCTAAAGATCAGCACGGCAAGCAACTGGGGGCGTAATTCGCTCATTCCATTCAGAAAGATGGTGAAAGCGTTTCCCATTGCTTCGACCACCGCCAGCATCCCCGCCGCGCACAGCAATGGGAAAGGTACAGCCAGGTGATTGCCCGTCCAAACCTTCAGAAGCCAGGGGGAAGCCGCCAGAATCAGCGCGCTTGTCAGCACCGCGATGCCGCCCGTGACGCCCATGGACACCTTCAGCGTGTGCCTGATGAACATCTTCTCACCGCGCGAGTGTGCGTCGGCATAGAGACCCCAGAGCGGCCCCGACAGCATGGCCATCCCGACGGTGATCGCCTGGAACAACCGCTGCGCAACGGCCAGTCTCGCCACTTCCTTCGCGCCGAGAATGTTTGAAACGATCAGGGGATCGCATGCGCTGCCGCATATCATGCCAAGTTGAAGAATAAGGAACATGCCGCTCGTCCGCAGTAGCAGCCTCGAGTCTTGCCACCCCGTTCCCAGCCATATGCCGCGATGAACGCGAAAAATCCGCTCCCGGCGAAGACGCCAAACGAGAATCAACGTCGTGCCGACCTGCATGCCATAGGTAGAAAGCACGAGATACGGCAACGGTGCGCGATAGCGGTTGCAGAGATAAAGAAGCGGTAGCGAGAAAAAGTATCCGATCGCAGCAGCGATATGTGGCTCCCATGCTCGCTGAAGACCATAAAAAACCTTTCTCACGCCGCTTAGTGGGATGTTCACGCAAAACAGCGTGACGAAAACCACGGTTGACTCCACCGCTTCTCTTGTGACGTCTGCCGATTCGATCTTGAGCAGCCTTTGGAAGTCCAGCAACCTCACGGCACCAACGAGCACAGCCCCAGCGGCTGCGCCGATCACCACGAGCAGCAGTACGCCGCGAGTCGCAATCGTCTGCAGTTTCTCTTGATCACCGCTCGTTTTCGCGTCCGCAACCAGGTTGACGAGGCCATTCGCCACGCCAAGGTCAAGCACCGACAACATCACTGCGAGGCTTGATATTGTCATCCAGATGCCAAAGCGCTCTTGCCCGAGATACGGAAGCGTCAAAGAGACCGAGAGCAGCACTACCGCAAAGCCCATCGCGGCACTCACCGCATTGCATGCAGCGGAACGCGCGGCGCGCACATAGCGATCCCTGTCGCGCCCTTCCGAGGCTCCGATACCAAACGGCAAGCGACGAAAACAGAGCCGCAGGATGGAGACCGGTGCGCGCACGAAAAAATTATCTGCAAGCGGCATTGGAGCGTGTGATCCTCTGACGCTGCTCTTCCGCGAATGAGATGTCCTGGAAGGGGCAGCAACGGTTGAGCGTAAAATCGCGCTGACGAACTCAACTTCCTGCGACAGCCATCCTGCACGCGTGTGTTAAAGCAGAAATGCTTACGCTACCTGCTTGCCCATCAACGCGATATAGTTCTGCGCGACTCTGGAGATATGAAACCGATTGTTGAAACACTGCTTTGCCGAACATTGCATCGCAACCTTCTCGTCGTCCGGCAGCATTGCCCATTGCGTCAGAAGGCGGGTGATACCCTCTCGCGTGTCGTCGTCCACGAACCCGGCTCCATCGGCAACGACCTCTTGCCAGATTCCGACCTTGTCGGTCAAGAGCACCGGCACGCCGCACGCTAGTGCTTCGGCCACCACCACGCCGAAGTTTTCCTGATGCGAGGGCAAAACCATGACGTCGGCAGCGCGCAGCAGGGACCACTTGTGCGCCCCCGTTACCATGCCAGGCCAGCTGACACGATCCGCGATGCCGAGCCGCACGGCCTCGCGACGCAATCTCGCTCCGAGTCCATGATCATCGGGGCCTGCGACGACGAGGCGATAGTCGGTGCTCAAGTTCTGGAGATCGCGAAACGACTGGATTAGCAAGTCGCAGCCCTTCTTCTCGTGAATTCGCCCGAGAAAGAGGATAATCTTGCCCGGCGTCGCTAGCGAATGCCGCTGTGCAACGTCCAACGTTTCCGTCGAAGGTGGCGGTGCCGTGCCAATCATCATCATCAGCTCCTTCGCCCTGTACAGCGGAAACGCCAAGCGCGCCAGTTCGCGCTCACTGTCGGTGGTGAAGAGAACCCCCTTCGCATTGCTGATGACATGACGCTCCACAAATATCCAATAGACTAACTTCTTGGCATGTTTCAACGGGCGGCCGATGTTGAACCATGGATCGAGCATGCCGTGCGGCATCACGAAATATGGGATCTTTTTCGGAAGAAGCGAGAGAACGGCCGCCGCGCTGTGGAACTGCCATATGCCGTCTACGATAATTGCATCGTACCGGTTCGCATGCTGTGTCAGCCACCCAACAAGCCTGAAGTTGAGCGCGTATTTGCCAGCGTGGTGGCCTAGCCTGACAACCAGATCGAAAGCATTGTCGTCCGATTTGTCAGCATCAATAGATGAGTCAAGACAGACAATGTCGGTAGTGTGTCCGGAAAGCCGGAGCTCCGTCGCGAGCCGTTTGAGCGCCTCAGCAGGACCACCATATCTTCGCTCGATTGACGAGATAATGTGAAGGGTTCTCAAGGCGGGATCTCCGGCTGACACTGACATTCATCATAACGCGCATGCGCGGTTCAACTCTTCAATTCTTCGCTTAACGTAGGGCGATCGACTTGCGTTCTCGCCGCCCTCATCTTCTCCCTGACTTTCAGAACGATGAAGTACTCATAGACCGACTGCAGCGTCGCATACACCAAGCCCGGGTGTCCGTCGAGGAAGCCTCGACGAACCAAGTAAAGTAGAACGAACTTGATCACCGGGCGGCATGGAAGTTGGTAGAACAGGCGCTTTTGATGATAGCGGCGAGTCTGGAAATCGGCCGCAAACAGCGCCTTGGAAAGGCTGAACTTGTTGCCGTTCGCCTTATTGCGAAGGAACTGATCTGCTTCCAGCGAACTGTAGGCGTTATGCCGTGAAAGCCAGTGCGATAGCCCCTTGCTGAAAGGGAAGTGATCGAGATAGCCGTCGAGCCGGCCAGTCTTGCCATCCACCACGGTGACGGGATTGACGAGCCGTTCATAGTGGATATGCTGGGGCCTGAAAAGCCGAACGAAGTACGGTGAAGCCTGCACGTGCCTGAGCCACCTGTCATTGAAGAAGTCGCGGCGTCTAATCTGAAACGCCACCGCATCGCCGGCGTTCGAGACCGCCGTTTCAATCTCCGGTACGAGCAATGGGGGAACGCGCTCGTCGGCATCCAGATACAGCACCCATTCGTGCTTGAATGGGATGTTTTTCAATCCCCAGTTCTGGTGAGTGGACCAGTCGTCGAATGGTCTGGAGATCACGTTCGCGCATACCGAGCGAGCGTACGCGACGGTCCCGTCTGTGCTGAGCGAATCAAATACGTGGATGTCGTCGGACCACCCGATGACGGTCTCAAGACAACCAGGCAAATCCTGTTCTTCATTCTTCGTCAGCACTAGTACAGACACTTTGCTCATTGGGCTCTCCGTGCTTGACTCTAAGAGAAATCTTCCTTGCTGGCATGCCGGCATACACAGTCCACTCATCCAGCAGACTCCGCGTTACCACTGATCGCGCGCCTACAACCGCTCCCGGCGCGATATGAATGCCAGGGCAAACGAAGACTTCAGAGCACACCCACGCGTCCGATCCCACAATAATCGGCTTTGCAGTTAGCTGAAACGTCGGATGGTTGTAGTCGTGACTTCCTGTACAGAGCTGCGCGCCCTGCGATATCGTGCAACGCTCACCTAACGTGATGCGTTCGATGGAATACAAGTTCACTCCATTGGCAACGCCTGTAAAGTCGCCGATCGAAAGATTCCATGGCGCCCAGATGCGCACACGCGGATAGACGTGAACACCTGCGCCTATAGTGGCCCCGAATAGTCGCAGAATCCAGCGACGCCACGCATGAAAGACACGCGGCGTCGGCACGAAGAAAACGATGTAGATGACGCCCCAAAGAACCCTCAGAAATCTGTTCGACAACGAAAATGAAGGTCCCTGTCTCGAATTCACGCCTTTCAGGATTATGCTCGGACGAACGCCTTCCCGGTTGATTGCATCTTTAGGCATAGACTCCTCTCTCAACGGACCATCGTAGCGTCCACACGGCTCAATACCCGCGGTTGGCGGAAAGCATCAAGCTTTTGGCGGGGTGCTGCCGGCAGCGTGCTGATTGACACATCGCATCCCCAGCAGCAGGAGCATCATAGTCGGATTCGCCCCACCTCCCGTCGGCAAGACTGATGTGGCAAGCAGCTGGACATTCGCGACACCGAAGAGGTTGAGGTTTTTGTCCACCACGCCATCGGCGGGGCAAGCACCCATGCGAGTCGAACCTGTGGGATGGAAAATGCCCTCTGCGTTATCGATGTTGGCCCAGATTTGCTCTGGCTCGATCGATTTCCATATGCCAAGCGAGGCGAATTTGCTCGTTCTCCAAGTTCTTTCAAATAGTTCCGATGTCTCGATTACGTTTTCTTTGTCTTCCGTGGACAACCTCCAGTTGATCTCAGCGAGTGGCAAGCCGAAGCGGTCGCAGCACGTATCGCTGAGAGTGATACGATTGTTGGGAGATGGAAGCTGCTCAACCACCGCATGGACAATCAGGCGCGAGTGGGCGGGAAACAGTAGACGTTTGTTCACGAGCCTCCACCACATGGCGCGCGCAAGCCAGGGGGTATTCGCAATCAAATCGAAGATTACTCGTGGCGGCGGTGACTTACGACGCTGTACATTCCGGAATATCTCCCGTAGCACATCAAAGCCACCGGGTTTCTCAACCTCGAACCCGATGTGGCAGAAACCTGGCGGCAGATGCCGCCGCGCCTCCGCTTGTGGCGCTAGCTCGAAACGAATATTGCGCATTGAACCGGCGGCGCCGAATCGAAAGCCGACAATCTTATTTAGCAAAGCGCTTTCGGAGGCGACGATTTCCGCTACTTCTGCGGAAATATGATCCGTGAAGTTATGACCGAGCGCAGACGTAAGGGCGGAGACGGCTCCATTGTTCTGACGGTCGATTAGCAATGCCAGACGGGTTGTTTCGATTGCGCCAGCGGCGACGATGAGCTTCCTCCCCGAAATAGCTAGCCTGTCACCATTTGGCGATACCGCTTCCAGTCGGACGCCTTCAGTCTGAGTTTTGATTTTGACGACATGGGCATTCAACCAGACCTGAAGGTTGGCTGCCGCAGCGACGTCAGCGTCCAACAACGCCGCTACATTGCGCTTCCGGAATTCTGGCCACTTGGCGAGACGATTGACATGGGTCCCACCGAGTTCGAACGGAAAGGAGACGTCGGAATACGGGCCCGGTTCCAGGGAGAATAGCCGCTCGACGTCACCGATGAAAGGGGTTAGTTCATCGAGTGAGATCGGCCAGTGGGCATTGCAGAGATCAGAGTTTTGGAAGGGAATGAGGGCACCGCCCCATCGCATCGAGGTACCGCCCAGGCATCGGAAACGTCCGTGCGAGGCACCCTTGTAGAACATCCCCTGCTGGACGACTTCATTGAGCGGATGCGTGTCCTCTTCCTGGCGCAATCCGCCGGTTTCCAGGCAGATGACGGTTGCGCCTGTCTTACGCGCCAGTAGTACGCTGATCGGTAGGCCGACGGTTCCCGCGCCGATGACTATGAAATCGGCTGCCCGCGAAATCGCGCCCTGCCCGCCCAGGTCATTGAGCATCGGCCGTTTCCTCCACGAGCCGGGCATATTGCTGCAGCCTGGCCAACTGCTTCGTGCTCACGATGATTGCGCCATTGGTATTGCGAAGTAGTGCCCGACGCAGAACCTCTGTCACGGACAGCGGCGACCCCTCCTTGCGGGACGCGGAGACATAACCATAAGTGATCTGGAAGGGCTTGCGGTAGCAGGTCAGTACGTCAGCCTCGCGACCGGTGAGACTGTCGTGGACCTGAATGAAACGGGTCAGTTCGGAGCCGGCAGCGAGGAACGGTTCGACCTTATCCGTAGTTAGCGCGAGGCCGAAAGTACGGACCGTTCCGTCACGTAGGAGACTCTCGAGCCATTTCAACCATTCATCAGTATTGAGCAGGGAAAGTTCAGGCTCGTGCAGCGCGTAGATGTCGATAGAGTCACGCTTCAGACGACGCAAACTGCCCTCGAGTGTTCTCTTCGCCCGGGCGACTGAGAAATCCACCGTTGGACCCGAGATGGTCTTTATGAAGCGCCCTGTCGCCTTTCGAACAAAAACAGCGGCCCCGCTTTGCTCCTCGCCGCCGGGCGAATAGATACCGACTTTGGTGGTGACAGTGACCTCCGGTCGTGCTTTGAGAACGTGGCCAAGATCGCGCTCGGCCAAGCCAAAGCCATAGTAGGGGGCTGTGTCGAAATGGGTGAACCCGGCGTCCACCGCAGAGAATAATAGTCGTCGCCTTGCTTTTTCGGAGCCACTGTTGAAAAGACTGGCGGTGCCGAATATGAATCTCGAAAGTACGATGGGAGTCCCGGTCAACTGAACGCTTTGCACGATTAGCTCCCGCTAAATGCTCGTCAAGCCCGCGCCTTGAATTGAATGACGAGAATGTTCACCGACGATCAGCGTTACCGCGGCGATAAGACGTCAGTTCCTTAGTAAGGTCTGTGCGTAGTCCGCCAGATTAACCGTGTCAGTATCCATGGCATGGTTGTACGAGCTCTCCGTCAAAGCCGCTGTATACCGAGCACTATGGGTTAGCACAGCGTGTTCACGCGATCGCATGTGGCGAACTTGAATCTCGTCGACGGTGAAAGGAATATAAGCGCCGCGCCCTGATGCCCCCGGTCAAGACGGAAATTGGCAAGAAGTTGTCGGCTTTCGCCCACCGCGAGTGGCAAGAGACCGGCACCAGGCCTCCTGCGCCCACACGACTTGCGATCATATGTCCTCGCTGGCGAAGCCCATCTAGGCGAGGCACGACAAGCATTTGTCCGACCGGGCAATTTGATATCTGCGATCTTCGAATCAAGAAGGCGAACGCGCAGCTTTGACACGATAGCCTCCATCAGAGTCCGAACGCATGGGTCGTACGTTCCCGTGCCCAACGCAGACTTGATCTTCTTTTTCCCAAGATGTGGATTACTCAATGAAAGTGCTGATAATCTCGCTCAACTATGCCCCAGAGGTGACAGGGGTGGGAAAGTACTCCGCGGAGCTTGCGGAGTGGCTCGCATTACAGGGGCACACGATACGCGTGATAACCGCGTCTCCATACTATCCTGAGTGGCGCATCAAGGCTGGCTATAACGCGTTGACGTACTCGACTGAGCAAATCAACAACGTTTCCGTCATACGCGTTCCCTTCTGGTGCCCCAAGCGCCCGTCGGGTCTGAAGCGCGTGCTACATCTGATGAGCTTCGCGGTTTTCGCGAGTCCGGCCGCTCTGTGGCAGATCGCGTGGCGTCCGCACGCCGTGTGGCTCGTAGAGCCACCTTTGTTCGCGTCTCCCGTCGCGTTGTTCGCCGCCCGCGTCGCCAGCGCCTCATGTTGGCTTCATGTACAGGACTACGAAGTCGACGCAGCGTTTCGACTGGGCATACTGAAAGGCCATGTCGCAAGAAAGCTGGCTTTGCGCGTGGAAAGATGGTTGATGTCACGCGCCGACGTCGTCTCGACACCCTCCGCAGCGATGACACGGCTCGCCGTGCAGAAGGGGGTCTCCTCGGAAAAAGCTTTCACCTTTCCCAACTGGGTCGATACTCAACACGCGCATCCAAACAGCACGGACAACCCCTATCGCGCGCAGCTCACCATCGGCCACGGAGCGCTGGTCGTCCTCTACTCAGGCAATCTCGGACTTAAGCAAGGTCTGGAAATCATTGTCGACGCTGCAAAGCTTCTCACGTGGCGCGCGGACATCATGTTCCTGATCTGTGGCGCTGGACCAGCAAAAGATGTCCTGCTCGAAAAGGCCCGTGACGTACCGAACGTCAAGTTTCTCGGGCTGCAACCTAAAGAGCGGTTCAATGAATTGCTATCGCTTGCGGACATACACGTCCTTCCACAGGTTGCGGGCGCCGCGGATCTCGTCATGCCTTCGAAGCTTGGCCCAATGCTGTCGAGCAGCCGACCGGTAATTGCGACTGCGAATGAAGGTACCGAGTTATGGAGCGTCATCAACTCGGTCGGCGTCGCAGTCGAGCCCGGCTCTTTCACGGCATTGTCACACGCCATCCTTCGTCTCGCCGACGACCCGTCGCTTCGTGAGCGCCTTGGCACCCTCGGACGGCAATACGCCGCATCCAATTTCTCGAAAGAAACGATTCTCCTCCAGTTTGAGGCACGGCTTCGCAGCTCAGTTCTCGGCAAACGAGACCTCGGAGACCGCGCGACGACGTAGGCCCACTTAACAGTCTTCGGATCCGGTGCTAGCGCAAATGAGCGAGATCCAGCTTGCTTCGTGGACCTCACAAGGTATCCTAAGGAGGCAGGGATGAATTCAGAATGGCTTAGTGCTGACCTTCCCGTGGACTGGACGGATGAGGAGTCGGAGTTCTTTATGCGTGCAGTGGAGGCGATCGCACTGGCCTACAAAGAACAGACCATCACGCTCGAAGAGGCCGGAGACCGGATTTGTATGGTTGCGGTCACGAGACTCGGTGAAGCCATGGGCATGGATGATTCAATCAGATGTATTAGCCGGGACTAGATCTGAAGCGGCTTCGCCTTGCAGCGCTTTTCGTCCACCCAGACGTCAACACCTGGACTTTTGCAGACCTTCCCTACTAATTCACCAAGGTATGCGGCCAGTTGAACGCGCCGTAGTTTCATTAAGTCAAAACTTAGCCCTGTCCGGCCGATAAAGGTTGAAAGTAATTGGTGGGATTTTTTTTCACGCGGTAAGTTATGGCGTGTAACGATATTTACGTGGCACAACTTCTCATTATCTCGCCAGTTTATCTTCAAAGTCTACTATATGAAGAATACGCTTGAACCAGGAATACCGATATATGGGAACCTCGCCGATTCGCATTAGGCGCAGACTCCCGATATCGTTATACGAAACGAGAAGTCGATGCTTGTTGTTACTATTTTCTTTCTGATTACCGGGTTGCTGCCCATATTGCAGTGACGCCTCCGCTATTTTGAAGCGGACACCTTGCATCTCGACATTGAGGCAAGGCCGCTGCATTTTCTGCTGACAGTCGTTTTTATCGCGCGCCGCGATCTGGATGCCGGGCTTGCACCACCGCTCTTCGGCAACGTATTTTTCTCGCCAGAAACCTTGTCGATTAAAAACGGCAAGGATAAATCTGAAAACGAGAGAATCGAAGTCCGACACCACATGGGAATCCTGTCTTTTTTCCGTGTGACGAATAGAAACCTGCCGAACTGGAGGCCGCATGACGCCAATCTTATCTGACGCGCTAGCACCGCTTGATTGTCCGAGACAGGACATTCGGTCTGTTCAGTGTTCGACAATCGTGAAGCACGTGGCGATTATTTTGTATGACGGATTTTCGTTGCTGGACGCCGGTACGCTCGCCGAAGCTCTGCATGTCGCTAATGAATTACAATCGCAAAGTTCGAATCATTCCGTGACATATCGCGTGAACCTCATCTCAGCTGGTGGTGGAGCGGTTGCGTGCTCGTCATCGATGGTGGTTTGGACAGAGCATTTTTCCACGCGCGATTTCGATCGTCTCGACAACCTCTTCGTTCCCAGCGGAAGTGGTGTCGCGCACGCCTCCGTCGACGACAACCTCATTGATCTGTTGCGACTGGTTTGTGCAAGAGGCGTCCGTGTCACCGCGATCGGGAATGGGCACATGGTTTTGTCGGCTGCCGGCGTGGCGCGGTGCGATTGGCCTTCGGTGAAGCATGATATCCGTCTCCGATCGTTATCCGCGAGCGCCGCGGAGCATGATCGCGATCAGGCTTTGGTGACCTCGCTCGCACTGCTCAAGATGGATCTGGGAGCGGAGTTGGCCGCGCGCGTGGCGGACCGTCTCGGTTCGGATGGCGGGCGTACATTGGCCCCCGCGTTCGAAGAGATGGATGCAAAGACGCTCGCCGAGAAAGCACGTGCGTCGGCGCGTTGGATCGTCCAGAATTGCGCGAAGCCCATATCGGTGGGCGATGCGGCGCGCACGTCTTCGATGAGTGAGCGCAATTTCCTGCGTCTGTTCAAACGGGAGCTCGGTGTTACGCCTTCAAAGTACCTTCTTGGTGCGCGGCTCGATCTTACGTGCAAGCTGCTCGCCAACAGCGATCTTCCGGTGGACAAGATCGCTCGTAGAACCGGTCTTAGCAACGGAGAGAGACTGTCGAAGCTTTTCCGTAAAGAGCTCTCGATGTCGCCTACTGAGTTCCGGACGCAGAGTCGACGAAAGAGTTGACGTACGAACAGCAATCCAGATGCGCAAGTGTGGATTCACGTCAAGCGCACCGGTGAACCGCCCCGGGAATCGTGGAGGCTGGTTGGTTTGAGTTAATGCGAGTTCGGCGACCGTTGTTTCAAGTTGCCGATAGTAGTTTGTATATGAACGTCTCCCGTTTGAGCAAGCTCTCTTGTGCGTAGACGGACAGGATGGGTTGCAGCTGTATATCCGGCCTTGCTGCAGCTGGTTCTTCCGCTGCGGGCCACTATGGAATCCGCTGACCCGCACCTCATTTTTGTCACGAGTTCGGAGCGCTTGGAGCCATTCAGGTTTAGCGAATCACGGTCCGACCTGTGTTGCCATCACTCTCGATTCCCAACGCAACCTTCGTCGCTCCACTTCAACAGAGTCAATTTCTTACGAGACGTTTCCCACTTCCGCTGGATGTATGCTCACGTATCCCTTCTGGCACGGACGATCATTGGCTAGTACCGCCCAGATCGTCCGCGCCATTCTGTTTGCCAGTGCGACAATCACCACGTTCGGATGCCGCCGCTTTTTCAGCTGCTCGACCCACGCGCCTGATTCTTTCGCATTTATCAACACACTGCGTGCACCGTGGATTAGCAGCGTTCGCAAATATGTGTCGCCGCGCTTACTTACGCCGTGAAGGTTTACCTTGCCACCCGAACCGGTCTGCTTCGGCACCAGTCCCGCCCGCGCGGCAAACTCCTGCCCCGATCGAAACGCCTTCGCGTCGCCTATCATCGCAACCGCCGCGGTCGCGGTCAGCAACCCGGACAAGAGTCTCGGGTATCGCCTTGTCAATCGACGCCCGTCCTTTAGCCGTAACTTCGCCGTACTCGGTTAGCCGTCCGCGCAAGCCGTTGATTTGCATGGTCCGGAACTTCACAAGTTGCTCGCGCATGCGATGCAGCGCCAGCATTGCCTGCTGCATTCGATGCCTATTGTGGGCGTGCAAATAAGCCTGAACCTGAATATCCCGTGCGCAAGGTCTTGCAAGACGCAGGGCCGTTGCGAAAGGCGACGATAAGTCTGCACTTCCAGTCCCATCATCGACAAGCGACTCCATCCTGAGCACAAAACCCTGCACTTCCCATATAGGGCGGGTGCGCGCGCGATAACGTTAAATGGGGCGCCATCAAGAGGCGATCTGCTCTGATGAACCAATGATCTGTCTACTCGATGAGAAGCTGATCACGGTTCTTGTTCGATATCGCCTTGATGGCTGAATCGGCGACTTCAGGGAGCCGGGTTCCGTGGGCGCGTCGCGTTATGCCGCGACGGCCCCTCCCAACCAGCCCTTAGACGGGAATGTTCGACTCCCGTAGATGTTCTGCTGCTCGATCCAGCAGCAGAACAGCCGCTTCGTCTTCCGCACTCGGCGGGTCGATACCGAGCTCTTCGCCAGCTAGGCGCAGCGCTTCGGCATTGCGTTTTTGCTTGTCCATTTTCATTACCTGTGCAAGTGCGGCGGTATGCTCACGCCGCTGGATGCGCGCGTCACAGGAAGGTGGGCCACGATTCGAATTTCGACCAACGCAACAACTGAGGCTTCGACAGCGGCAGCGCGAAGCAGTCAGGTACAACGCTGCTGCGACAACAGCCAGTCACGAAAAGCGGCGAATCCAGGCATCGTCAACTTGCTCGGGGAATACGTCAGATAGTAAGCGGCGTCGCCTTTGTCGAGCGTCAACGCACATGGTGCAACGAGTTCCCCGACGCTAAGTTCCCGGGCCACCATTGCAAGCGTAACAATCGCGATCCCGTGCCCCCGCTTCGCCGCCCGAAGAGCAACGAGAGAGCTTTCATACGTCAACGTGTTGGTCAGATTGAAATCGCTTATTCCTGCGGCGCGCAACCAGTCGGGCCAGTCCGTCGGCCTAGTCAAAGTACGTAGCAACGTGCAGTCGCGAAGTGTCGCTGCTTCGCCGTGCGTTAGTGCTGGATGGGAGACCAGGTACGCTGGAGCACATACCGGGGTGACGAGGTTCCGGAAGATCTTGTCGCAGCACAGATCCGTCCTCGCAGAGGGAGCAAAACATATCTCTGCGTCAACCGAAACGCCGGGTAGCCCCACGTGATCGGCGTGCGCATCGAGGACAACCTGAACAGCGGGATTACCTGCGTGGAATTCGGTCAGTTTGGGCGCCAACCAGCAATTTGAGAATGTCACAGCCGCGCGGATTTGCAGGCGCCACGCGGACTGGCTCTCCCTGAATTCGATCATGGCCTTCCGGAAAGCGTCGAAAGCCACGGTGGCGACTTTGAAAAACCGCTGCCCGTCCGGTGTCAGCGTGAGCGGTTGAGCCCTCTCAAAGAGACGGACACTCAGTTCGCGCTCTAACAACTGTATCTGACTGTTGATTTCTACGCGACCAATGTCAAGTTCCTTGATCGCCAGATGATAGCTCATCAATCTCGCTAGCACTTCGAACGTGTGCACGCATTGCAACGGCGGAAAGTCTTGCATAGGTGTCTCCACTAGTCGCGGCAATCGAGCGGTGTCAAGCTCTGCGGCAAGACGTCCCAGAGTTTCTGGACCAATCGCCACAGCCGAATGTCTTCAGCTGGCGCCCGATCGGCTGCTCCGCAGCGATAGACAAGCTCAATCCACTGGACCATGAGTCTCGCCCTTGCTAGACACAATTTCCTGCCACTGGCTTCGGCCTGGAATCGCATCCAGTGCGCGAGGTTTTCCTCGCTCACACCAAAGACACGCGCGATCCGTTCGCGCGGCCATCCCTTGTCGTCCAACAGTGCCGCCGCGCGCGCATAATCCGGCCCAGCGGACGTGGGTTGAAGCCGCCGGTTGTATCTCTGAGCATCCTCCTCGAAAACAAAGGAGTATCCACAGGAGCAAAAACAGTGAAAGCCACCGTCAGGCGCATCACGTATCACGAGACGGTGGCGCGGATCGTTCGCACTCTCTGCTGACGGGCAGATTGGACCGGGTGAATCTTTCACGCGGCGCAGAACACCGGACAGGAACACATCCATCAGAATGGTGGTCAGATTGCCTACTCTTTCCCGCCCCCGGTTACTGTATGTGGAGTCATGAATCCAGCTGCGCGGCTCCTTGGGAAAGAGTCGGACAAGCTCCAGATAGCTCTTGCCGAAGGTATGTACGACATCGCGAACAAGCCGGGTTTCGTCCAGGAGATGGCGGTTGTTTGCGCCATAACCCAATAACCGCAGGCAGTCCAGCCGCGCGCGATAATTTGCGAGCTGGAGCGCGGCGGCGCCTTCGTTTAGAACAGCCGCAGAAAGGACAGCTACCTCGCGTCGTGCGGCATGCTGAAAAGGGGTGCCCGGAACATCCAGGAATGTACCCACGCAAGGCTGTCGCCTAGAGAACATCCCCTTCGCGCCTGTACCGATAGTGCTCAAAGTGCAGCCGTGAACATGGCAGGTCACCACGCCCGGCAACTGATGCGCCCGCCTCCAGTAACGGCGCCCCCCCTTCGCATCATCCTCGCACCAGCAAGTGGGGCAAAACCTGATACCAAGCCGGTAGACGCCCGTGTGCAGCGCATTCGCGCTCCACCGCGGAGGCACATGCTCAGACCTCCTTTGCTCCGGCATCTGAAGGCACAAGGCGGTAACGTAGTCAACTTTTTCCCTAGGCCAGAAAGCCGCGTAATACGGAAACAGCGTCAGGCGGTCACGGATCTCCTCGGCAGTCATTCCCCACGACTGCCGGGTTTCATCTTCGAGATGCCGGAGGTTAGTAACAATCGCTACCGGCATCCCGAGTCCAGCACCTTCCCCAAACAGCCGTCGGCAAAACGCGGTTACATTGCTTACCTCGTCGTGCTGAACATAATAAGCTACCACGCTGATCAGAACCTCGTCCGGAAGGGGATACTCCAGAAAGACTGCCATGGCTACGCTGCACGCATCCGGTTTTGCGCCACTCCCCTCTGCGCCCTCGTGCTCTTCGCCGCCGCGTGCGCTGCTTTGGTGTGTGGTGCAGGAACCTTCCCGCGCGCACAACCATCAAGGAGCGCCTCCTTCAGCACTTCCTGAGTCGTCCATTCAGGATGCTTTTGGAGGATTCCCCTGATTTCGGTCTCCGCCTCAACAGCCGGCGTTCCGAGGTCAATGAGCATCGCAACGCAAAGCGCAAACACCTTTCCAACTTCGACAGACCGATCCCCCGCTTCGAGATCGTGACGAGCGAACCGCCGCTCGAGCACCGCCTTGACCTTTTCCACCTGATCGATCGCCATGTCTTCGAATTCCACGAGCTTCACGTAGTCCCGATGACGCAGTGCTTCGAGCAGCCCGCTAACCGGCGAGAACGTATCGGCCACACTCTCGCGGACCAGCTCTGGCGTGACTGCCTGAAACTCAGCCCGCAGCCCCACGTACTGCGTGATTTCCCACGCCAGTTTCGCAAAAGAGGGCAAGCCTGCGCTGACTTCATACAACGCCTTCCGGACAGATCTGATATCAGCCGGCGCACACGGCAGGAAGTCAATACGCACAAGCTCATCGACGAACCGGCGCCACTCGCGGCCGTATCGGTATGGCGACAGCTCCGTCTTGCCACCGCTTATTGTCCGCCTGGTGTTGCGCATGATCATGGTGTGCAGGAAACGCCTCGCCTCCGGCGTACTGATCAATACATACGCGCAGCAGTCTTCATTGAAAAAATTCGTCAGGAAATCGACCATCCCTGTCTTTTTCGCTGCCTTGAGAGCAAACTGGAACTCGTCTATAATTAGGACTCCAACCATGTGTCTTTTCAGAGCATCGTGAACCTTTTTGATGTAGCGTCCGATTTTCGAGTTTGCAGGCATCTCATCCTGGTAGTGCGTCCCGAGATGGAGATCAAACCACTGCAGAATGAGCTCCATCAGGGTTTGAACACTTCCTGTTGACGGGCAAGATACCACCAGCCACGTAACCTGTACAAAATGTGCCGGCAGATCCGCGAACTCCTGATGCTCGATCATCATCGGGAACATGCTCAACACCATCGCCATCAGCGTGGTTTTGCCGGCACCTGAGAGGCCGATGATCGAGTGGCATCGGGAGTGGGACTTCCCTGGATGCCGGATCACCGTCGGCTGGAGCGCCTGCGATGCTTCGTAGTTCTTCTGCATCAGTGGCGCAAGAGAAGCGGTCGGAACTGCATCCCGATATCGATGTCGTAACGCGACATGCATCCAGTCATACAGCTCAAGATGCTCCGGACAGGTAACCAGCACCTGCAGCACATGTTCGATACCCAGGATTTTGCGCTCCAGAGGCCACTGTCGCCATGTGTCCATGTGCGGTACCGCAAACGCCTCTTTCATGGCGGCGATCACGCCGTCTCTCGGCATGACAGGGGGAAGGGCCAGGATCGCCGGATTGCTGGAATTTTCCTCCAGCTCCAGTTGGCCATCATGGTAGACCGCCACGACACACGGATTAAGCTTTCGGAAAACATAGTCATCAATGACGGATAACGAGATTTTTCCGTCATGGCTTTCGCCCCATGATTTCATATATCCTCTGTTATACTAAATAAAATGAAATAGGATGTCACTGCTTTGCATCCGCCTTGTCCGCCGCAGACTCATTTCCTGCGCGGTAGAGCCTCTCCAGCGTTCGGCGACGCATGACATGCCTCGCATCGTGACCGTCTTCCGTGGATTTCATATTTGTATTTGCATTACTGATATTATTATCAGACCGGGAATGATGTTCGCGATGCTTCGACGCGAAGACGCCAAATCCCCGCGCCGCCTTTTCGATCGCCACTTCAGCAGCCCGCGCATCGCGCATATCTTTGGTCTTCGGATGACGAAGCCCAGCATTGCTGAGCGCCTTTCGCTGCTCGCGCTTGGCAACCCGGCCCTCCTCGGCGTTGTTGAGTTGGTCCATGATGCGTTGAGGCTGTGCAGCGCGCCTTTTCGCAGCGTTGTTACGCCGGGTCCGCCACCGATACAGGTTCCATTCCTTAAGCGACGCATCGCCCGGGCATATTGAATTGGTGCCGTTCTGAACGGCATACTGCGGGTAGCCTTCCTCGCCTCTGAATAAAAGTGTGGACATGCTGTCGGGGTGGTACTGGATGGGTACGTCGTCCTTGCCATGCTTGCGCCACACGTGGATCAGTGTCGACTCGATGTAGGGCGATGTGTAATACGCACCGTTCCATGACAGCCCCTTGTCGGTCGGCTTTGCGACATCGTGTGGCCAGGTGGCGAGTCGCACTTCGTCAACAGATCGGCTTATCAGGCTTCCGCCCAAATTCTCAAGACCCCAGTTCCAGCGGTTGATCGGCGTGTCGGCCTCCCCTTCGAACACGGCGTCAGGGATCGCGCCACCATGGGTGATCGGCGTATCGTTATGACGCAGTATTGCCCGGATCAGTTTTTTCGTTATTTCCGTCACGGTGTGCACCGCGTCCCACGCGTACCGCGGCGCACATCGCGTCGCCACGTCTTTTTCCACCACCCCGAAAGCCGCGCGCTGAAAATGACATGGGACTGACCCGAAACGTCTTTCGGACAGTCCCCGCATCGTCGGATCACGCGCACGCGTATTGCTGATCGGAACCCTCAGATCCTTGTTGACTACCTGCCATGGCTTCGCCTTCATGTAGTCACCGCCGCGATCTGCCAGACAGCCATTGCTTGGTAGTCCTTCACATGACCACTGAGCGGGCGTGATCGCGATCCCATAGCGTGCACATAGTTCGACCTTCGGCGTCACGATACTTTCAAGCACCAGCGCGACGCCCTCAAAGCTTGGCGGCTCGAGTGTCACGTGAAATCCCACGATCATTCTGCTAAACAGATCCATGCACAGGTATATCGTCGGGCGCCCCACGACAACCGTGCGGCTGAACCGCGAGACCACGTAGACGTCCGCAACTGTCGCATCAATCAGGTACTGTGTGCCCGGCCCCTTCGAGTGCTGTAGTGCATGGCCCCGCTTTGGCCGGCAAACGAGTTCGTACCGGCGCTGGCCTACCTTGCGCCTGATACGGACGGGCAGAGGCACATTGGTCAGATAATGATGTTGGAACTGCCGGACCGTCACCTCTCCAAACGGCGCAAGCTCGAGATCGACGGTCTGGCCCGTTGCGTCCCGGACCTGATGGGTGCAGCGACAGACATAGTTCAGGTGGTCGACGCACATCTCCATGGTGATCTGCTTGCGGCTTCCCGCGTTGCCGACGGAACGGGAGCGTTTACGCCTCGCCTTCTCAGAGCCGGCACCACCGCGCGCTTTATGACTGCGCTTACGGGCCCCGAAGAGTTTCACGTCCGGTTTTGAACGCCTGATCTCCTCCATCAGTTCAGGCGGGATATCGACCTGCCAGGGACCTTCCTTACAGGTCAGGTACAGATCGGTGTATTGCTCAAACAGGCACCGCAGGAGCGCAGACGGGCATGCGTTTTGGTCGGGATGAAATGGCTTGCGACCGGGTCGCTTCGCATACGTGCGCTCGCGGCGCTCGGGTGGTTCATCGCCCCGGAAGCTGGTCAACTGGACCTTCCGACCGCACCGGAACAGGTTGCTGGTTACCGCCGCCGGACACATGCCCCGCTGCAAATACCATCGATGCAGTCTGCGCATCGTCGTGAGGCTTATGTCGTTGTCTTTGGCGTGCTGCACCAGGATGAGCTTGCGCTGTGGCCCATAAAACAGTGTTCTACGAAAGTCAGGGTCCTGAAGCAGCGAGTGTATGTGTCGCCAGTTTTCGTCGCTCTGCCGCGCATGTCCTTGAGTGTCACACTGGATTTTCCTGAACGCATCGTACGGATCATCCTTGCGCTCAACTTCGACAAATCTGTCCGCACCTGCATAGTCGGGTGCCGCGCGCCGGCATAGCTCCCACGTCAGCAGACAAATCGTTTCGGTGCGATCGCTGCGCACGTCACACAGCACCGTTTCGAGCAGGCCGCCGCCTGTGTCGACCACGCGATACAGTTTTCCGGTCGCCGCCTCCTCGAACAGATCGTTCAGCGCGACTGCCCTGAAGCTGTGGGCGCGGTCAGCCATGGCGCGGTCCCGGAACGATCACCCAGCAGCAGCGGCCCGGGGTTCGCGCCCGACCGCACTCACACATCACAACGTCGTGGCACCTTCGCACGTCGACGGCGACCCGCACGAAAACATCTGGAGCGGCGCGCCGCTCAAGGCGGCGATGGTCCGGAATGAGCGGAATGACCGGCATCCTGGGCCGCTCCGCCTGACATTCGTCGAAAACAATGCTGGATATCCAGAATGGCCCTGACAGCCCAGTTGACTTGTCCCATTTTCAGCGTCCGGTCTCTGGTCGTGCGAGACCGCCCGCGCACGCGCGCCATCAGACTGTTCAGGAGTGCGGACGGGCGGCTGTTGTCGCCACACGGA
Organism: Paraburkholderia sp. HC6.4b; assembly: GCF_014200875.1. Lineage (NCBI taxonomy): Bacteria > Pseudomonadati > Pseudomonadota > Betaproteobacteria > Burkholderiales > Burkholderiaceae > Paraburkholderia > Paraburkholderia sp. HC6.4b. The sequence continues at coordinate 4,355 of NZ_JACHDC010000032.1, read as the reverse complement.
CTGGTCGGCCGGGGAGTCGACCGATGTCTGTTCTGGTTGTTCTGCGCGACGACCGTACCGCACCGCTGATCCTGCCGGCAAGACGCGTAGACAGTGCTGGGGCTAACGCGGCAAGATGGTCCGATAGTCCCATGCCGGAACGGTACGCCCGGCACGGTTCGGCTGACGCGGTGGAAGCGATTATCCATGGCGTGCTCCGTGGGAGGGTTCAGCCGCATCGCGCGGCCCGGGTGACTTTCAGTCCACTGAGCGGCTGGAGCAGCAGGTCTGGCAGGTCGATACGGCCCACAATCCTGCGGGTGGCAAGCAGCTGCAGCGCGGCGCGCACGCCATCGCCCGGTGGTCTGCCCGTCGCCCGGGCTGCCGCATGACACGCCTCACGCAGGCTGCGATACCGGCACCGCCGGAGTTCGGCCAGCAGCGCATCATGCTGCACCTGGTCATCAGCGTTCGGACTGGCCGTCAACACGTATTCACTGTGCGGGTACAACTGCCAGAGGTTACGCACCCGGCAGTCGTTGAACCCGCTCGAGCGGTTCAGCTGCCAGCTGACGCCACGCCGGCGCCAGTACTCACCGACGATCCGCATCGCGTCGGGCGCAGGACGAGCCGGGGCCAGCTGGCATGCGAGCGTGTCGAGGGCGATCCACGCATAGCCATCACCTGTCTTGCGCAACGCCATCAGGCCGGTACGCAACATGGACGGGCTGCCGTCGCGCATGCGCGGATGCGCGATTCCGAGCTGTGATGCGATCAACTCCGTTTCAGCGGGATCGGACAGAGGAAAATATTCGTTCAGGTCGCACGTATCGGGATTCCAGTGCGCGACGAGAAAGGTCGCGAGTTCCGCGTCGGACCCAAGAATGATCTGGCGGCCACCGCAGCGCGTGCAGCAGAAGCGGTGCATGCGGCCCACGCCGCGCGCGATCTGCCGCTGTGTGAGCCCCGGCACGTAAGACGCGCCGCTTCCCTCGCCACGCCGCTCCCTTGCGTAGCGTGCGACCAGCTTCTCGGACAAGGTCGCTTCCATGACCCCCCCCCCGCACCGTTGCGCCAACATCCATCACCGCCGCTGGCGGCGGCCCAGGTCGCGATCAGCAAACGAACTGCGCGTTCGGCTGCGCGCGCACGACCCGTCTGCTTTATATGGCACTGGTGGTCGAAAGGGAACGTTGCGTTGCCACAGGCTAGCCACGTATGACCGCCCGCCGGACCTGCGCGACGGGGACGATCGGGCAGTGAAGTCGCCGACTGCACCGTCGCCACGTCAGCGGCGAATAAATGGCATTCCCGCGTCGCCATATCCGGCGCATTTCCCCGTCGATCACATGAAAATATACGACCCGCGATTTAAAATTAATAACAAAATGTATTGCGCTTTCCTGTTATGGAAAATCCAATACCGCATTGCAGCATCAAATTTGTGCATTGCGGACCATCAGTTAAGCAGATTGAGAATAAATTAAATCCATTCCACTTTGGCGACTGTGTGACAGGGTCGCCAGCCCGATCGGCGGAGGTATCGAGGCATGCACGGACACGATCTCCGCCACCGGCTCGCGCGACGAGGAGAGAATTCCGGTCGCGAATGCATGATTAGTGCGATTATCAGGCGATGTCTATTTATTTCTTTTCCAGATTCCCTTTAATTACTGACATTGCGCAATTAAACTGGCAAAACATCGCAAACCCGGCAATTGCGCCGATAGTGGGTTTCATGGGACGTCAGCCACTTAATTCCACCGAGGATGTCAAAGCGGCCATTGCGCAGCTTCTTGCCGATGGCAGCGGTGGCGCGCCTGTCACCACGGCCCTTTTCCGCCGATTGATCTCCGCGCGTTCCGTGCGCGCCAGGCTCGGCGGTGGCGATCCGGCCTGGATCAACCGCGAGATCAGGAATCACGAGCCGGCGTTCATACAGGCGTCCGCTGCCCGCCATCTGCCGCCCGACACACCCGATGCCGTCATGGCGCATGCATTCGCGTTCTGGCGTGAGGCTGTTGAAGTGGCGCGCGGCGAGGCGGCGGCGGTGCGCGCTGAAGCCGACCGGACCATAGCGGCGGCCGACCTCGAGCGGGACAACGCCGTGGCGAAGACGGAACTCCTGCGCACCGCTCTTGATGACGCGCGACAGGACCTCAGCCGGCGCGACGAAACACTCGGCGCACTGCGCGCAACGATCGAGGGGTTGAACCGCCAGTTGACCGAAGCCAGGCAGCAGATCGAGACGAGCGCGGCGGAACTGGCGACCTGCGTTGCCGGCCGTACGCAGGAGGAGCGCCAGTATCGTGAGCAGATCGAGGCGCATAGCGTTGCCTACGCGGGGCTGTCGAGGAAGCTCCTTACGGAGATCGATGCCCAGCGCCGCACGCTTGATGAACAGAGCAAGGGACGCGAACAGGCATTGCGGGATACCCGACGTCTGCTCGACGAGGTCACACAGGACCGTGACCGACTGGCGAACACGCTTATGCGCGGCCCCGGCGTCGGCCGCGACCGTCGCAACGGATAGCACGCCGACAGCAGGCGTATAGCAGGTGCGCGATGAAACTCTCAGACTGGATTGACCTGCAGGCCAGACCGCCCCGTCCGCTGCCAGACAGTCTCGAGGCGACACTCGACTATCTGTCGTCGGCGCTAGGCACGCCCGTCTACACGCGCTGGACACCGGCACGGCTGATGGCACGCTTCGACTCGATGCGGCAGGCCAAAGCCGCATTACCGGAGGTCTTCGAACTGCTGATCGTTGGGGAGTGCGCGGTGCAGTTCTGGCAGTACGGCGAGGTGGTCACCCTGCCTCTTGAACAGGCGCCCAGCGCCGAGCGCGTAATCGAACGGCTGCTGCGTCTCAACCGCACCCGTTTCCAGCCGGCCGGGGCGGCCGCGCTCGACCGCGCGCGCGGGGTACCCGGAGAACAGACGCGCGCCACCGGCCACCGTCGCCGCATTGACGAGGAACCCTGGCTGGCGGCGGCCGGCCGGTTCGTCAACCTCAACGCTGCAACCAATACCCTGTCGGCCCTCAATGACGCATCAGCAGTCGCAGCTTTCATCCGCGACCGGACGGCTGCTTCAAACCATACACGGCGCAGCTACCTAGTCGAGATCCGTCGCCTGATCAGGTGGTGTGAGCCGCGCGGTGTCGGCCCGCTCTCCGACCTGACAAGGGAGGTACTGCTCGACTATCAGGAACATCTGTCACGCGACACGCCCCTCGTGCAGGGAAGCCGGGAACATGCGATGTCCGTGATCCAGAGCCTGTTCAGCTATCTGCTGAAAACCGGCTACCTCACGGTGAATCCCGCATTCGATCTGCGCAGCGGCCATCGTGACACACAGGGATTTGATCCAGGGCGGATATTGCCTGCGGGCGCGGCCCGGGCCTGTGACGATTGGCTGCGCGCACAACTTTCGGCGACGGCCAAGACGCCACAGCAGTGGCGAAGGGCGACGATTTTCGCGGTATATCGCTTCACCGGCGTGCGGCTCGACGAACTGGCCTCACGCGACGGCTATCCGCGCTTGCGCGTGGAGTGCGGCGACTGGACGCTCACCGTTCTCGGCAAAGGTCGAAAGCCACGCTCGATCCCTTTACCGGACGATTGTGTTGCGTTCCTGAAGCACTATCGGCGCGCACGCGGGTTGTCTCCTGAACAGTCAACGGACGATGATGCCTCGCTCTTCTATGGCCGTCGAGGCGGCAAACTCGGTACCTCCGGGCTGTACCGCGAAGTCAAGGCCGCCTTCCTCGACATCCTGTCCTTGAACGCGCACGCAAACCTCGCCGACAAACTCGCGCTGCAGCGCGCATCGACACACTGGTTGCGCCATTTTTTTGCAAAAGTACTGGTCGTCGACGAGCGCGTCACGCTGTCCGTCGCGCAGGAGCTCTTGGGTCATGCAAATGTTAACCAGACGGCCAGCTATGCGCGGGTCGACCAGTCCGACCTGCGCAAGGTCATGAAAAGGCTGCACTTGCCGCCGGCGTCCACCTAAGCGCTCGAGTGTGGCGATGGGCGGAATGGCAGGACGCACCGCTCGCATCCTTTTTTCACCGTGAAAACACGGAATTCAGCGGGCGCAGATCGCTTTCGTGGTTACGTGCTCCCGTGGCAAATAGCCCCAAAAGCGCGATCAGCAGATCAGGTCGGTCGGTGTAAGGCACAACCCCCAATGCTGCGACGCAATTCACATCCGTGCTGCACCAATGCGAGCCGCAGCAGCTACTTTCTCGTATGCATCCTCGCATGTCTGACATTACTGTTAGCGGCGGTGTAAAAGCGCCACCAGATGGCGGCGCAAGGTTGAATAAATGCGCCAACAACAGGGGGCGGTTACGGCCCGCTGTTGTTGGG